>SIBJ01000012.1 GCA_009695195.1 Pedosphaera sp. | reverse complement strand
GCTGCTGGAACGCCCTGAGCGATCCGAACCGCGCATGAGGAAACGGAGGCCGAAAAACTTTCCCTTGTTGATGCGCCCCCGGCAGGAAATCATTGCCGAAGCCACCCAGAAAAAATCAACGACACATGCCCTTAACTAAGCGCCATTCGTGTCAGCCCCTTTTCCCGCCAGCCACCGCACTCCATGACGCTGCCGCGCGAGTCGGTCGCCGTCTGAGTCAGACTCAGCCCGTCCCCGGCTTGTCATTCTTTCACCCGGCGCTATCCTGCGCGTGTTGAAGCGAAAATTCATTCTGCCCGTGCTGCTGATCCTGGCGTTCGCGCTCTCGCGCATTCCCGGGATGTTGCCGCAGAATTTCAGCGCCGCCTACGCGCTGGCGTTTTGCGCGGGAGTTTTTTTTCCGGGCCGCATGGCGTGGTGGCTGCCGCTCGCCACGCTGGCCGCCACGGACATCGCCCTCAATTTTTATTACTGGCTCGCGCTGGGGATTGATGTCTGGTCGTCGGCCACGTTGAAATATCAACTCGGCAACTATGCCGCCTACGTCGCGCTCATCTGGCTCGGGCGACGCTTCAAGCCGCGCGCGCATTTCGCGACGCTGCTCGGCGGCGGCGTGCTCGGCGCGCTGCTGTTTTATCTCATCACCAACACCGCGTCGTGGTTCTTCAATCCATTTCACAATCCGGAATACACGAAAACCTTGCTCGGCTGGATCACCGCGCTGACCAAGGGCACGGGCGGTTGGCCGCAGACGTGGGAATTTTTCCGCAACACACTGCTCAGTGGAGGAATCTTCACCGCGCTGTTCGTGGCGGCGTTCAAGCTCACCGCCCCCGCCGAATCGCCGGTGGAGAAGGAAGCGGGCAAACGCGCGGAGGAAGCGGAGGGCGAATCCAAGCCCGAGGAGGCGAAGGCGTGATGGGAAAGTATTCAGTATTCAGTGTTCGGTAGCCGATCAACATGGACTGCGCTCCACCGCATCACTGAAGACTGAACACTGAATACTTTCCCATGACCCTCGGCCTCATCTCCGACACGCACGGCTTCCTCGATCCGCGCGTCGAAAAAATCTTCGCCGGCGTGGACCACATCCTCCACGCGGGCGACATCGGGCCCGATTTGCTCATCGCGCAACTCGGCGCCATCGCACCCGTCACCGCCGTGCTGGGCAACAACGATTCCTCGCCGTCCTTCCGTCTCACCGAAACGGTTGTGCTCGCGGAAAGAAAATTTCTCCTCCACCACATTGTCAATCCGCGCTCGCCTTCGGACGAACTCAAAACCAGCCTCAGGCGCGCGCAACCGCACGTCGTCGTGTTTGGCCACACGCACAAGCCGTTCAACGAAACCATCGGTGGTGTTTGGTTTCTCAATCCCGGTTACGCCGGCAGCCCGCGCTTCAACCAACCGCGCAGCGTGGCGCTGCTCGACTTCGGCAAAGGAAAGTTCAGCCTTCGATTCGTGGAATTGCCATGAAAGCACGCACCGGTGACCAGCGCGCGCACGCGTCCTGGAGTGCGGTAGGTGAGGGGTGAGGGCACACACCGCTTTTGGCATCGCGGGCCGGTGGGTGTTTTGTACGCACGAATGGAAAGTGGTGTCAGCCCCATTCCCCGCCAGCCACCGCCCTCCAAAACCTGGCGGCGGTTCGGACGATTCAGGACGCCGTCCGCAAATTTCCGCTCGACTTGCGCCGCCATCGCCACGGCATAATACGCGCGCGTGAACTCAGAAGCCCCGCCGACGAAATCGAAACTGCTCCTCCGCTGCGAGTGGATTGGCTGCCTCGTCGTTGCGCTCGCGGCCATCTGGCTGCACGTCTTCAATCTCCACCACGCCGGCGGACTCTGGCGCGATGAAGTTGGCGGCTTCAGCCTCGCAACAAGCGCGACCCTCGGCGAATTGTGGTCGCTCCTCACGCTCGATTCTTTTCCGCTCGCGATGCCAGTGTTGCTACGCGCGTGGAACGCGCTCGGTTTCGCCGACACGGACCCGCACCTGCGATGGCTCGGCTTGCTCATCGGCCTTGCGTTGTTGGCGGCGATCTGGTTGGGCACTTTTGCGATCACGAAACGCCCCGCCCTCATCGCCCTCGCGTTGCTCGCGACCAGCAGCACCGTCATTCGCTGGGGCGATTCGCTCCGCGCCTACGGATTGGGTTGTGTTTTTCTGCTGCTCACGCTGGGCGCGATCTGGTCGCTGCTGCAAAAACCCGACTGGCGTCGCTTCACCCTCACGACCGTCTTCGCCGTGTTGAGCGTGCAGACGCTTTATCAAAACGCCTTTCTTCTGCTCGCGATGTGCTGCGGCGCGTGGGCCGTTTGCGTTCCGAAAAAGAACTGGCGCGCGACGCTGCTGGTTGGCGCCGCCGGCGTTATCGCCGCCGCCACGCTCGTGCCGTATCTGGCCGGGATGGTCGCGTCGCAGAAATGGTGGGCGCTCCAAAATACCGGCTTCAAGCCGCACTGGATTTGGGAGCGACTTTACATCGCCTTGTCCGTGCCGTGCGAATGGCAACCGCTGGTCTGGCTCGCGGTTTTCGTGCTCGCCATCATCGTCGGCCTCGCGGCGTGGCGAAAGCGCGACTCCGCGCACGCCGACCGGAAAATTTTCGCGCTCACAACGCTGTTCGCGAGTCTGGTGTTGTTCACGTTGTTCATCTGGCTCACCAGACTGCCGACGCAGGTCTGGTATTTTCTCCCGCTGCTCGCGCTGGGCGCGGTGTGTTGCGATGCAATCCTGACGGACGCGTTTGCGGGCGCGGGCGGGTGGCGGCTCGGCTTGCTCGGGCTGATGGCGTTGTTGCCGTTGAGCACGGTGGCCGATTCGTTGAAGCGCCGGCTCACGAACGCCGATTTGATTCTCCCGCAGATCGCCGCCGAAGCCACCGCCAACGATCTCATCGTGGTGCAACCGTGGTATGCCGGCGTGGAGTTTCAACGGTACTATCACGGCCGCGCGCGCTGGACGACGATTCCGCAGCTCGCGGAT
The DNA here is from genome assembly GCA_009695195.1 of Pedosphaera sp. GTDB lineage: Bacteria > Verrucomicrobiota > Verrucomicrobiia > Limisphaerales > JADLHS01 > CAIKLQ01. Next base: position 64,287 of record SIBJ01000012.1, on the reverse strand, counting down.
TTCCGGCTGCAACGTTTCGATCTCGTCCGGGAAAAAATGATCGCGGGCAACGCCGCCGCGCCGGTGCTGGCCGAGTGTGAAAAGACGCTCGCCGCCGGCCATCGCGTCTGGCTGGTGGGCTTGCTCCACTGGTTCCAGATTCCGCCGGTCGCGCCGGACGAACCGCCGCCACCGCCCACGGGCCCGGACGGTTGGAATGAATTTTATTACGAGCAGGTGTGGTTCGGACAGGTCGCCCATTTTCTCACCCTGAACTCGGTCGGCTCGCCGCGGGTCATGATGCCGCCGGAAACGGAAGTCTTCGAGGACATCGAGTATTATGTTTTTGAGGGGAGGAAGGTGGACGCTCCGACACAACCGTAAGTTTGCGTGATTTTGGACTGCGGCGGGAAGCGAAGCGCCACGCCGCTTTCATTGGGTGCCAACTTCGGGAAAGCGGTGTCGCCGCTGCGCTCTGCCACCGCAGTCAAAAAACTCCGCAACCTCGGTCAAACCGGGCGCGACGCCAGATATTCCGCGCGCAATTTTTCCAACTGCCTGCGCAGCCCCGCCTGTTGCCCGCGCAACCGGAGAAGTTCCGCGCGGTTCACGAACATCTTGATTTCACTCCACCACGCGCGACCCGCTCGCCGCATCCGCCACGCGTAATGCAGCGCCTCGATTCCCGCCAGCGGCATCAGCGCCGTCCACAGCCACGCAATCCACACCGCGTGATGCGTCGCGATCCACCACCACACCGCCGCGTACCAAATTCCATAGATCGGCAGCCCGATCATCAACCGGTTCTGCGCGATCGTGGTGCGCCCCGGATATTTCACGAGCCGCACGAGGCCGCGTGTGACGAGAAACGGCACGAGATGATGCAGCGTGCCCGCCATCGCCGGCAGCAAGCCGGGTAACAGCCAGAGCGTTTCCTTCGTCAACTTCCACGCCAGCCGCGCGCCGTTCAATCGCACGGACGGCGAATCCATCGTCAACCCGACCGCCGCGAGTTCGCCGCGATGCCGCTCGATGGCGGCGGTCATTTCCTCGGCGCGCGGACGATCCGTCGTCAGAAAATAATTGATCGCGTCCGCAAGCCGTTTGCGTTGGCGCAGGGCGGCGATGGGATCGCGCGCCTCCTCCTCGCCCGCCGGCAACAGCGATTCGAGTTCATCCAGCATCGGCTGCCAGCGATCTTCCGCGAGATGCACGACCAATTGTTTGAGGCGCAAATCCATCTCCTCCGTGAGCTGGCGCATCGCCTTGCGTTCTTCGCCGGCGTGTTCGCGAAAAATTTTCCCCGCGTCCAGCGGTTCGCCCACGCGCACCCAGACTGAACTGCGGAACCGCTCCTTGCGCTCGTAATTCAAACCGAGCGGCACGATGACAAAGTCCGCGCCGCCGTGCGCCGCCGATGCCGCGATGCGCGCCGCGCCAGTGCGCACCTGCTCCACGCCTTCACGGTCGTGCGATTTGCCTTCGGGAAAAATTCCGACCGCCTCGCCGCGCTTGAGATAAGCCGCGCCCGCGTCGAGCGTCTCCAGATTTTTCCGCACCGACGCCTTGTCGTCCTGGCCGCGATACGCCGGCACCATCCCGAGCGCGCTCATCAACGCGCCGAACACCGGCACATCGAACAGCGGCGCCTTCGCAAAGAAATGCACCGGCCGTTGCGCGGCGTAGCCGATGACCGCCGGGTCCACTAGCGAATTCGGATGGTTGGCGACGAACAACACCGCGCCCGTCCTCGGTACGCGCTCGCGGCCTTCGACCTCGATGCGCGGGTAGTAAAGCCGCAGAATTTTCCGCACGCCACAGCGCGCCGCATTGCCGATGACTGCGAGGGCGTTCATGTTTTGTGGGGCGAGAAGAAAATAGTTTTACGATCGCCCTCACCCTGACCCTCTCCCCCGGGAGAGGGAACAGCCGTTCGCGCCCGCTGGTTTTTCCAACGCGCGTCGGGTAATCGCAGCCGCAGGTTTTCCGTCGCGACGGCGAACGATCCTCCCTCTCCCCGGGGGAGAGGGCCGGGGTGAGGGCGGGCGTCACGCATATTTTTTCCGCCTCAATCGTTCAACTACCAGCCACACAATGAATATGCCTGTCACCACCACGCAAGCCGGCGCGAGGTAACGGTCTAACGGCAGCGAGCCTTTGCGCCCGGGTGGCAACTGCGCGCCGAAGAAAAGGATTTCCCCTTCGCCCGGAAACGGCGCGCTGGCCTGAACCTGGCCATTACGACTCACGCCTTGCGAAATACCGGAACTGGCCACACGAAAAATCGGGATGCCGTATTCCGCCGCGCGCACTGGCGCCACGCGCGCGTGCAACTCGTGTTGGTGTCTTCCCCAATCCGCCACATCCATCGTCGGCACAATCAGCATCTGCGCGCCCTGCCGCACCAGTTCATCCGTCACGCGCGTGTAGCTAAAATCGTAGCAGATGCAGATGCCGATCTTGCCCCACGGCGACTCCCAGACTTTTTGTTCCGTCGCCGGCAGACCGTCCGTGAAGAATTGGATCGGTGTGCATTTGACCTGTTTGAAAACAACTTCGCCATTCGTGCTGATGACGAACGCGGTGTTAAAATAATTTGTGCCCGGCGAGGAATCCCGGCCACCGACGATGAGAAATTTTCTGTTCTCGCGGCACCAATCCTTCAACTCCTGTGTTGGTTCGCCGTCGAGCGTGTATTCGGGTAGGACAATAAGATCAGTGTTAGTCGAGGCCCGATAAAATTTCAGCGGGACATTCGCCTGAGCGGAAATGATTTTATCAAGTGACATTTTGATTTCGTCCGGAGTGGGGAATTCCAACTGAACTCCAGCCAAGACAAAGTTCGCCGGCCGGATACGGGAAGAGCCGCCAGGCAGCAGGATTGCCGCAAATAGCGCGATGAGGAACACCAGAAATACCAGCTTGATCAGGCTGACTTCTATTTGGCGAAGGAATCTACAGATCGCGGGTATTGCGACGGCAAAGAACACCACCGCGAATCCAACCCCATACATCCCGAGAATTCCAATCGGCATGAAGGGCCATTCGGCGAGCGTGTAGCCAACGTTCAGCCACGAAAATTTCAAGTAGTAAAGCTCGCTCCGAAAGTATTCGAGTCCCGTCCAGAGAAACGGAATGAGCAGCGCCCCTCGCATCGGGCCGAACCTGACCAACGCGCAATGCGCCAGCGCCACGAACACGCTGGTCCAAAACGCGAGCACGAGCCACAGCGCGATCGCTCCCGCGCCGAAGAGCTTCCAGAAGAAAATCAACTGCGGCGCGCCGCACGCGAAGCCGACGGCGAGTCCCGCGTAAAACGATTGCCGCGTCGTTCGCAACCGCGCGAGTTGAATCAGCCCCGCCACGTAACCGATGATCGCCAGCGCCCACGGCCCCGGTAGCGCCGGCGTGTAGGCCGCGTGAAAACACACCACCGCCATGAGCGCCAACAAAACCGCGCGCCACCAACTCAACGGTTGGTAGCCGGCGGGTGGGTTCGTCGTCGGATTGGTTTCAGCCATTTCACTCACAACTTTGTTTCTTCGTTGCTTGGTTGTTCAAACCGCAACCGCGCCAAACATTTCCCGCCGCGGGTGGGCCCGAAGAAAATGGTTTTACGACCGCCCTCACCCTGACCCTCTCCCCCGGGAGAGGGAACGGCCGTTCGCGCCCGCTGGTTTTTCCAACGCGCGTCGGGCAATCGCAGCCGCAGGTTTTCCGTCGCGACGGCGAACGATCCTCCCTCTCCCCGGGGGAGAGGGCCGGGGTGAGGGCGAGCGTCACGCAAACTGATTTTGGAATCCGTATTCATCCGTGTCCACCTGCTCGCGATTCATCGGAGTTCGTGGTCAAACTTTTCTGCACCGCGATCTCCCGCACCTTCCGCAAATCAAGTTTGCCCGTGCCGAGCAGTGGAAAACTTTCCACGCGCACGAACGCATCCGCCTTCGGCTTCCACAGATTCGGCAGGTCGCACGCGCCGAATTTTTCCAGGCACTCCTTCAGCGGCGCGTCCGCGAGCTTGTGCAACACCACGAGCCGCTCGCCTTTCTTTTCGTCGGGCACGCCCGTGACCACGAACGTTTGCTCCGTCACGCTCGCGACCTCGTGCAACTTTTCCTCGACCTTGATGTGCGGCACCATCTCGCCGCCGATCTTGCTGAAGCGGCTCAGGCGATCCGTGATTTGCAGAAAGCCATCCTCGTCCAGCGCCGCGACGTCGCCGGTCGTGTACCAGCCGTCGCGTAAAACCTCCGCGGTTTTTTCCGGTTTGCCGAGGTAACCGCGCATCACGTTCGGGCCGCGCACGAGCAGCAGTCCGCTTTGGCCCGGCGGCAGGGGTTCGCCGCTGGTCACGTCCACGATGCGCACGCAAACGCCGGGCAGCGGATGGCCGATCTTCCCGCGCTTGCCGCCGACCTGACGGAAACCCGGCGCGCGAAAGTCCGGCGTGTTCACGGCCACGGCGGGTGAACATTCGGTGCAGCCGTAGCCTTCGAGCGGGCGGACGCCGAATTGTTCCTCGAACGCGAGCGCGAGGCGGTCGGGAAGTTTTTCCGCGCCGGTCATCACCACGCGCAGGCTGCCGAAATGTTCGGGCGAACAGGCGCGGAGGTAAAGTTGCAGAAACGTCGGCGTGGTGAGCAAAAAAGTCAGCGCATAATCGCGCACGAGCGGGCCGATGGTGCGCGCGTCGAGCGGGTTCGCGTGATAAACCACGCCCACGCCGAACATCGCCGGCATCGCCAGCGCGCCGGTGAAGCCGAACGAATGGAAGAACGGTAAAATGCCGAGCACGCGGTCGCGCTTGGTGAAACCAAACACCTGGTCCATCTGTTCGAGGTTCGAGACGAGGTTGTAGTGCGAGAGCATCACGCCCTTCGGTTCGCCCGTGCTGCCGCTGGAAAAGATCACGGTGGCGAGCAAGTCGAGAGATTGGCGATTGGCGATTGGCGATTGACGATTGTCCGACAGCGCGCGTTCCAACGCGGCGGCGGGGAGAAATTTCGCCATCAGGAATGCGGTGAGTTTCTCCCACGCGGACGGAGCCCCGAGCACCGCCTCGGCCTGTTTCAAGTTCGCATCGCTTCGAGCCGAGACGGTGCTCGGCGCTCCTTTACCAATCACATCTTCGAGATAAACAACCGTGCCCGGCACGGTCAGTTTTACTTTTTCCAAAAACGCGCGCGAGGTGAGCACGGTCGTGATGCCGCACTGTTGCACGCAGGACGCGAGCGTTTGCTCCGAGACGGTGTAGTTCAAATTCACCGGCACTTTGCCGCAGAGCAGCGCGGCGTAATTCGCCAGCGCGCCGCCCACGCTCGGCGGCAACAACAGCCCGACCATTTCCCCCGCCGCGTCAGTGCGCGGCGAAGACGGGTGCGCGGCCCAGATTTTTTTCAATCGCCGCGCGAGCAAGACCGTTCGCACCAGCGCGCCGCCGAAGTTCACCGCCGGAGTTTGCGGATCCGCCATCGCGAACCGTCGCGGATGCCGCCGCGCGGTGCGGATGAACGCGCGCGACAGCGTCCGCATCCGTTCGCGTCGCAGCGGCCACGCCTCGGCGATGAGTTCCTGCACCGCGTGGCGCACGGCAAACGGCGTGGCGTTCGCGGGCAGCGATTTTCCGAAACTCACCGTCACCGAATATGGAAAGCGCCGCGGCATTTTCCAGAGGAAGCGCCCTTGCTCGAAGCTGAACAAACTGCCCCACACGCCATCCAGCGCGATCGGCACGATGGGCGCGTCCAAATCTTTCATGATGCGCTCGAAGCCGCGATGGAAGGGAAGGAGGTTGCCGATGCGCGTGATCTGGCCCTCGGCAAAAATGCAAACGATGTCGCCCGCCTTGATCGCGTCGCTCGCCTCCGACAACGACTTGATCATCTCGCGCGGTTTTTGTTCGGACGAAATCGGGATGACGCCGAGCACGCGCGCGAAGGGTTTCACATACCAAAGGTCGTAGGTGCCGTGAAACATCATGAACCGGACATGCCGCCGCGTGGCCGCCAGCACGAGCAACGCGTCCACCCACGAGACGTGATTGCAAACGAACAGCGCGCCGCCGCTGGCGGGAACGCGGTCGTGGCCGAGCGGTCGCACGCGATAGATCAGCCGCGTGACGAAACGCAGCAGACCGCGCAGGAGCGCGCGGGCGAAGCGGCCTTTGGTTTGTTGAGCGGACACTTCAGTGGTCATGCGGGTTCCTTAACGGAGAGACATGGCGCGGCGAAGCCGCAACCAAACAGAGGGCCCGAAGGAACCGCAGAGACGCGATAGGCGCGGAGGTATTTGTTCGTCGGCCTTTCTCTGCGCCTATCGCGACTCTGCGGTTGAATGGCTTGTCCAAAAATCTTTGCAGAACGCGACGAAGCCGGGGGGATGGCACTGCGGAGAGCGCAGAGTTTCGCAGAGAATTCATTCATTTTCTCCGCGTGCCTCTGCGTTCTCAGCGTCTCGGCGTTATTTTTCATCGCTGCACAGCCGCGCGCTTTGTTTTCAGCGCCAGCCCAAGCCACAGCCCGGCGGCCACCAGTAACGCCACCGGCAAAATCAAAACCGCCTTCCGCAAACTCCCTGTCGCGTCCGCGATGCGGCCCACGATCTCCGGCGACCACATGTCGCCGAACAGGTGGATCATGAAAATGGAAACCGCCATCGCGCTCGCGCGGAGATTGGCCGGCACGGATTCGAGGATGAGCGTGTTCACCGGGCCGGTGGAGAGGAACAGGAAAAACATCGCCGCCGCGAGAAACGTCATGGACCAGAAAGTTTCGTGGACGAGAAACGCCGCGAAGCCCAACGGCACCGCGACGAGCACCGAAAGCCCGAGCGTCCACGCGTAGCCGGCGGGATTGCGCTTGTGCCACGCCGTCGCCGCGAACCCGCCGATCAGCGTGCCGACGAGCCCGGCCACCACCAGCACTGCGCCGAAAAACGTTCCCGCGTTCTCCACGGCGACGCCGTGGACGCGATGCAAAAACGTCGGCCCCCAGATTCCAAACGCGCCCAGCGCGAACGTGTACGCCGTGTAACCGAGCACTACGAGCATGTAGTCCGGCAGAAGAAATAATTTTAGGATGTCGCGCACCCGCGGCTTGGCGGCGGAAGCATGGTCGGATTGGCCGCGTCGAACTTCCGCAAACGGCAGCATGGTGAGCGCGAGCAAAAGTCCCGGCGCGCCGGCCCAGATGAACGCGTGCCGCCAGCCCCAATGCGCCGCCACGTACCCGCCGATGATGTTGCCCAGCGCCGCGCCGACGGGAATCGCGACGTAAAAAATCGTGAGCGCGTTGTTCCGTTTTTCCGCTGGATAACTATCGGAAATCAAACTCGGACTGATCGTCGCGTAGCTCGCTTCACCGACGCCGACGAGCAATCGGAATCCGACCATCATCGCGAACGTCGTGGCAAAACCCGTCAGCACCGTGCCGAGACTCCAGACGAAAATACCGACGGCGATGAGCCACTTGCGCGTGAAGCGGTCGCCCATCCAGCCGAACACCGGCGACGTGACGAAGTAGCCGAGCATGAACACCGTCGCGAGCCGGCCCGCCTGGCCGTCGCTGAGGCTGAGGTCGCGTTGCAGCGGCGGCAGCACGGCGGAGAGCACGTAACGGTCGAGGAAATTGAACAGGTTCAGTCCGGTGAGGATGAACAGCAGGCCGCGCGGAGAAAGTTGTCGGCGGCCGGCGGCGTTCATCGGCGGCAAGGCTACTCAATGCCGCGTGAAAGTGTGAATTGAAAAACTTTCGCGGACATCGAAGGGGAACGGCGTTCACGCCGCTTCAACTGTCGAACCAACCGGCTCAACTTTCGCTTTCGTGCATTGACCTGGAAGCGGCGTGAACGCCGCGCTCCGCTATTTCGCCGCCGGATGCAATCGCCGCCAGCGTTCGACGTAGAGGAAAAACACCGCCGGGCCGAACGAGAAGAGCATCACCGAAATCCCGAGCGCGATGCCCATGAATGTCATGAATCCCGCGCAACAATAATCCCGGCTGCGCGCCACGATGTGCGTCGGCACGGCGATGAGGAGTTCGAGGATGCTGCCCTTCAGCATCAGGTTGCATTGGCGCGAGACGACATCGCGCGGTTCGCGATCGCGGCTGAAACCGTAAAACACCACGGCCCAAACAATCCAGACCACCGCCCCGAGCGCGAGGGCGCCCCAACCCGCCCAATCGGGAACATGTTCACCGCCGAAAAACTCCGCCACTGCGAACGCCGCGCCGATGGCCAGTCCGCCCATCATCAAGCCCGCGGCGATCACCGGCAACCACAGCGAACGGCGCGTGACCGGTCGGCGATTCGCGAGGCTCACCGGCACTTTCAGCAACGCGATCTGGCCAAGCAGCATCACTCCGATCCACGCCCAAAACAACCACTCGGCGAAAATGTTCGCGGCGTCTTTCAATTCGACGGAACTCTTTCCCGCGCCCGCGAACGCGAGCCACGTCACCGACAACGCCAGCACCGCGAGGATCAAGCCATACATCACCACGACCACCAATGCCCAGCGTTTCATTTTGGATCTTTCGTTTTTGTGCGCGCGGAAAAAATCCGCCGCGCGCGAGGTTCACTTGAAATGTTGCGGCAGCCACGTCGTCAGCCACGGCACGTAGGTGATGAGCAACACGCCGATCACCATCACGCCCAGCATCGGCAGGGAAGCGCGCGTGACTTCGCCCACCGGTTTGTTGAACCGATACGACGCGAGCAGCAGATTGATTCCCACCGGCGGCGCGATGAATCCGAGTTCCATGTTCGCCAGAAAAATAATGCCGAGGTGGACCGGATCAATTCCGAACGCCGCGCCCAACGGCACGAGCAACGGCACAACGACCACGATCGCCGCGTAGATTTCCACCAACCCGCCGATGATGAGCAACACGAGATTCAGCACGAGGAGGAAAAGGAATTTTGATTTGATCGTGCCCGTCGCCCAGGCCACGGCGTGATCGGGAATCTCCGCGTCCACGAGGTAATGCGTGAAGCCCAGCGCCACGCCGAGGATCAGCAGCACGCCACCAATGAGCAGTCCGCACTCGGACATCACGCGCGGCACGTCGCGGAAAATGTGGAGATCGCGCTTGATTACGACGTTGACGAGAAACGTGTACAGCGCCGTGAGCGCCGCCGCCTCGACCGGCGTCGCGAAGCCGCTGAACAACGACACCAGCGCCACGGCGGGGACGAGCAATTCCCATTTCGCCTCCCACACCGCCGTCCACGCCTCGCGCGCCACGAACGGCGTGCGCCCGGCGCCACCCGCGCGTCCGCCGATGTGAATCCCCCACAGCGCGGTCAAGCCCACGAGCACGAGGCCCGGCAAAAATCCGCCGAGGAAAATTTCCTTGATGCTGATGCTCACTTGTCCGCCGCTGCTCGCGATGATCGCGTAAAGAATCGGCGGCAGGCACGGCGGAAACAACATCCCGAGCGAACCGGCGCCCGTCAGCAGCCCGAGCGACGCCCGCTCGGAATACTTCGCGGCGGCCAGCACCGGCAACAACACGCCGCCCAGCGCCAGGATCGTCGCGCCGGACGCGCCGGTGAAGGACGTGAAGAACGCGCAGACGAGCGTCGTGATGATGGCCGGCCCGCCGCGCAGGCTGCCGAACCACGCTTGAAACAAACGCACGAGCCGTTTCGCCGCGCCGCCTTCGGCGAGAAAATATCCGGCGAGCGTGAACAGCGGCAGGCTCGGCAACACGGCGTTCACGGTGAGTTGATAATGTTTCAGCGGCACCGGCGAAACCGGTTCGCCCGCGCTCCACAACATGATCAACGCCGTCCCGCCCAGCGCCGTGAACACCGGCGCGCCCAGCGCGACCGCGATCAACAACAGGATCATTCCCGGCCAGCGCAATTTCTCCGGCTCAATCGGCGACCACGCCGCGACCGCGACGATCGCCGCCGCAAACAACAGCGTCACCGCGCGCCAACGCCACTTGCCCGACGCGTGCCACACCAGCCGCAACGTCACGAGCGCGAACCCGACGACGATGATCAGTTGCACGACCCACGTCGAAATTCCGTACGCGAAAACTTTTCCGAGCGAGCGCTGTTCCTGGACGAATTTCCAGCTCGCCGCCGTGAGCAGCGCCGTGATGGCCGCCGCGAATCCGTGGCTGAACACGCGCGCGAAGGTAAGCCAGCCACCCTTGAACCAATGCGTCGCCACCGCGAGCGAAAGCAACCGGTTCTCTCGCGCCGCGATCGCGCCGCCCAACATCCCGACGGCGAGCACGAGATGTTGCACGATCGTCGCGCCCGCCGGAATGCCGCCGTGAAAAAAAGTGCGCAGGCCCACCTCCAGCGCCGGCAGGATCGCCATCGCCGCCAGCGCGAATACGACGAGCAGATTTTCACCGTGGCGGATGTGCTTCAGCCAGCCGGGCAGATTGGCCGGCTCGGGCGTGGGAATTTCTGGAATCAAATCGTGTGCCGTGCTCACGCGATGGCGTTACTGCTTGTGGGTGGCGCGGTACTCCGCGAGAAATTTCATCGTCTGATCGAAGATGTCCGCCGGCACGAGTTTGCCGCGGATTTTGGGATAAACCGCCTCGGCCGTCGCGCGCCATTCGGCTTCGATTTCCGGCGTCACTTTCGTGACCTTCAAACCGCGCTTTTCCATCGCGCCCACGGACTCGTCACTTTCCTTGCGCCCGGAAGCTTTGATGTCTTTTCCGGCGGTGGCCGCCGTGACGGCGAGTTTCGCGCGCACGTCGGCGGGGATTTTTCCCCACGACTCCTTGCGGACCACGAGCGCACCGACGAGTGGCGCCCAGTTGAGTTCGAGCATGTGCGGCGCGCGCGTGTCAATCTGCCCGGCCATCGCGAAGAATGGTGGCGTGGGCACGGCGTCAATCAGCTTCGTCTGCAAGCTCGGCACGATGTCCGCCGTCTCGAGCGACACGGCGTTGAAGCCCGCTGATTTGTAAACCTCCACCTGCTCGGGATAGCCCGACCACGAAAACAATTTCAACTTTTTCAAATCGCCCGGATGCAACACCGGCTTGTTGGAAAAGAACCGCACCCAGCCCGCGTCCGACCAGAACAGCACGAGAAATCCCTTGTCCGCGAGCCGTTTCTCCAGCAGCGGGCGAAGTTTTTCACCGACGTAATCCACTTCGTCCAGCGTGCGAAAGCCCATCGGAATATTTTGCAGCCCGGCGACGGCGGGTTCAATTTCCATCAAGCCCACCGCCGTGAGCATCGCGGCCTGAAGCGAATTCGCCTTCATCAACCCGACCATCTCTGCCTCGCCGCCGAGCTTGCCGCCGGCGAAAACGGTCAACTCCACCGTGCCGGCGGAATCCTTGCGCCACAGTTCGCCCATCGTCATGAGCGATTTGTGATACGACGTGCCGACCGGCGCGAGCGTGCCAAGCTTCACCCGCATGGCCGCGGCGATTCCGTCGCCCGCAACGAGCAGGGCGGCGGCCAGCAGAAAAATTTTCTTCATATCAATGTTAGACGGAGCAGACGTGCAATTCGTTTATTTCTTTTCCACCGTCAAAAACAAATCGTCCTTGCGCGAGAGCAGCCACTTCGCGCGGCGCTGCATGACGAGATTCACCAAGCGCGTGTCCGGCTGCGCGTCGGCATTGACCGCGAGCGCGCGGTTGAGCAATTCCTCGAACTGCTTTGCGTCCTGCTTCTCCACGCACACCGCCTCGGCCAGCGTCACGAACGGCCCGGCCTGCGCGCCCTTCGTGAGTTCCACCGCGCGGTCGAAATGTTTTTGCGCGCGCGCCGCGGCGTCGCCCGTTGCGCCCTGACGGCTCATCTCGTAATTGATGAGGAAGCCGTGGATCGCGCCGTCGCCCCAACTCTCGTCGAGTTCCAGCGCGCGATCAATCAACGCCTCCATCTGCGGAATCTCGCCGACGCGCGCGGGATCGTCCTTCGAGAGTGAAATCGCCGAACCCCACGCCGCCGCCGTCCAATAAATCTGTGGCACATCGCGCTTCGTGAGCTTGGCGACGGCCTCGCGCGGTTTCAGCGCGAGTTGATTCGTGAACCCGCGATGCGCGACTTCGAGTCCGCGCAGGCCGTAGTTTCGCGCCCGGAGATAAAGCCGCTTCGCCCGCGCGCGTAAGATTTCCGCCGCCGCGAAATCTTTCGACTCCAACTCGTCCGCGTCCTGTTGCGCGAACGCGAAGCCGTATTGGGTGAACCCGCTCGTCGTGGCGAACAGCAATCCTTTGTGCGATGGGCTTTCGTTCAGCAGGCTCTCCATCAACTTCAAACTGAACGGCACCGCGGCCTTCACCAGTTCGGGATCGTCGTCGGACGCGAACGTCGTGCCGCCGCCGGCCAGCGCGTCGCCGAGTTTGTTCACGGCCATGCGCTTGATGGAACAACCCGGCGCCACGAGTAGCGCCAGCAGCAACGTCGCCGTTGCGATCCGGCTGGAATTGAATCGTTCGCTGGTTTTCATCCGGCGCGGATTCTAAGCAGACCGCCGCGCGAATGGCTAATTGATAAATCCGGGGGCGGATTGATTTTTCAGATGCCACGACCGGAGCGCGGGCTTCAGCCCGCTTCAACGCCCGCGAAATGAGCGGCTCAGAATTTCGCCATCGGTTCAGCAACGGGCGGCGAAGCGGCGTGAACGCCGCGCTCCGCAAACAAGCGCGCATTCCGTCGTCGGATGAAACCCACCGCGCCCAAGGCCACCAGCGCCAGCGCCGCGATCTGATACCCGGAAAACGGCCCGAGAATCGGCGGCGTCTCCCGCCAGAACTCGTGGACGAAGCGAAACAATCCGTAGGCGATGAGGTAGAGATGAAAATGTTGGCCAGCGAGAACGTAATCCGGTGCGCGTACAAGCCGCGAAGTTTTCTCCCTCTCCCCGCAGCGAAGCGCGGGGAGAGGGCCGGGGAGAGGGGTTTCAACCGGCGGTTCGATGTCGTTTGGCGATGTCGGCGGCCTCCTCTCCCCGGCCCTCTCCTCCGAGGGAGGAGAGGGAGTGTCCGTCGCGTAAGTTCGCGAGCGCAGCAGCAAAACCCCGCCGAGCGCGAGCGCGTTGAAAAGTAATTCCATCTGCGCCGCCGGCCAGCGCGCGATCCCGCTCGAATCATTCACCGTGAACCAGTTCGCCTCGCACGCGCGCCCGAGACAGCAACCGTGCAACACGCAGCCCGCCCGCCCGAGCATGATGCCGACGGGCGCGATGATCGCGAACCAATCACCCGTCGCGCTCGTGTAGCCGAGCATCCGCTTGGCGATTTCCACCGCCACGTAGCCGCCGAGCAATGCGCCGGTGATGGATTTGCCCGTGGCGAGGATCAGCCAGCGGTTTTCATCGTGCCAATGCAGCCAGCCTTCCGCCGCGAGATAAACAATCTTTGCGCCGAGGAACGCGCCTGATAGCGCAGCGATGTAAATCAGTACCAGCCGCGAATCGCGTTTCGCGACACGCGACCAGAGCGCGATACTCACGAAGATTCCGGCAAGCATCAGCCAGCCGTAGGCGGTGGAATTGGGTGTCAGCATGAACGTAGCGTCAGGCATCTTGCCTGATGTAGAGGGCGCGCATCCTTGCCGCCCGGATTTGCGCCCGACATGGCAACGGGCACACAAACTTCCTGGCGCATCATGTTGACGGATGTTTTTTCCGCCGGGCTGGAAGCCACGGCTATACGGCAGGCAAGGATGCCCGCCGCTACAACGCGCGACCAGAGCGTGATGCTCACGAAAATGCCCACAAGCATCAGCCAGCCGTAGGCGGTGGAGTGTGGCGCAAGTATCAATTGCAAAAGGAGCTATTTTGCGGTTGCACAACAGCCAAAGCAGAATGAGATGACGATATTTAGCAGCAGAAACAAGACGCCAACCGAGATGGCCAAACCCGTCTTGTGCCGAAACAACACGAAAGAGGAAGCAAATGTGCATACAACACTCAAGATGAAAGCACGAAAGGCTAGGCTGCTGGACTCAAGAATATGATTGCCAATCGAGATCAACATGATCACGGAGGGGAGAAATGCCAAAACTAGCGCAAAGGCAGCAGACTTGGTGCTGGTACTTGGTTTGTCTGGTTCAACATCCATGCTAAATAATTGATCCTTTAGTATTGCAGTCCGCAAAGCCCGAGTAGTACCGGCAAAACGAATCCAGTTTTCCATCGGGCCTGATGACGTGCGTGCAGCAGCGGTCAATGCGGTCTTCGTCCCACGTCGCAGCATCCATGAACGGCTTGATGAATAGCCGGAATGTGTGCGATTCGTCCAGCTCGAATTGCCTGAGCAGATCGCCGAGTGGTTCGGAGTCGCAGCCGCATTTCATCAGGTCTTCCAGTTTGTAGCGCACCTTCGTGCCAAGAAAATCCTGCACGCGCGTGAAGTCAATGAAGTCGCTCACCGAACGCACCTGCCCGCCAACTTTGAGCAGGTAGCCGATGGTCGCGCAATTCGGATCGCCGCACGGCAGCGGCGTGAAATCCTCGAAGCGCAGTTTGCCCGACGATTGTTCAACGGCAGCGACGATGATGTCGGCGGTGTTCAATCGCTCATGGGTAGGGACGCGTTCCACCGCGTCCCCATCTTTTCCGAAAGAAGTTTGGGACGCGGTGGAACGCGTCCCTACCGGAATCCGCCCGCTCCCAAACATCGGTTGAAACGCAATCCCGCGCACATTCGACCAGCGCAGGCCGAATTCAATCGCGTCCCAGAGGAACGGCAGATTCTCCGGCGTCACGGTCATTGCGAGCGTGACGGGGATTTTCATTTCGCGACACCGTTCGAGGCAACGCTCGCGCGTGGCGCGCAAGTCCGCGCCGCGCAGGAAATGTTGCCCGGCATCCTGCGGGCCGTCGAACTGGATGTAGAGCTGAAACTTTCCGTAACGAAACGTCGTGCCGAGTTCGCGCGCGAAAGCGTCGTCCTGCGCGACGCGGACGCCGTTCGTGTTCAGCAGCACGTAATCAATTCCCGGATTCGCGTGCAGCCAGCTGAGCAGCTCGAAGAATTGCGGGTGCAACGTTGGTTCGCCGCCGGAGAGTTGGAGAATCTCGATGCCGCCCTTGCGATCAATCACGCCCTGGATGCGGCGCTGCAAATCCACGAGCGGCACGGCGTCCACTTTGCTGCCGGCGCCCACGGGCGAATCCGCGTAACACGTCGGGCACGCGAGATTGCACGAGTTGACGATCTCGATGAGCGCGAGGCAGGTGGAAAGTTTTTCCATGACGCCGATGGCGTCGCCCGGCTCGGCATTGCGGCCGAGCGTGCCGGTGTTCGAGCCGTCGGCGGAGCCGCAAACCAATGACGGCGGAGTGCCCCCTTCCCCGGGCGCAGCAACGTCCGATTGCGGCGGCGCCTCGGGAAATCCGAGAGCCCGTTTGCCTTCCGACATTGCTGCGCCCGGGACGGGCGCGCTGCGGCGCGAGCCGCAACACGCATTCTCCGCCTTGCCTTTCGCCAGCCAGTAAAATCGCGCGTCGGATGCGATGCACACGCTGGCTTCGCCGTGTTCGGGGCAGGTGCGCTTGAGAAAAACTTTCGATGGAATCCCGCCCGTGCGCCAGACCTCCGCCGGACACGGCGCGTGGCAAACCGGGCAGCGCGACGTGGTGCACTTGAGCAGTTCGTCTTCGAGCGTGAATGGCGCAGCGATCGGTTGCACAGTTCTCTTGTGATTGCTCAGCGCATGTTGATCTGAAACCCGCCCAACATGCAGCCGAAGAAGCCGAGGATGAAGCTGACGAACCCCAGCAACGGCACGAACAGAAACGCGAGCGCGACTTGCATCCCAGGCATGCGTCCCACCCGGCGCGCGAGCATGATGCCGCAAACGATTCCCGCCAAGCCGCCGCCAAAGACCGGCCCGCCGATGGCAAGGGCCTCGATTCTCGCCAGCGCGCCAAGCAGTCCGATGACCGGTGGCGCCAGCAGCAACGGAAAAAAGATCCAGCCGTTCAGCGGTCGCTGCTGATCCCGCGCCACCAGCGCGAAACCGCAATGCGGACAAGATTGTGATTCATCACCCGCGCCGGGCGTGATTTCTTTTTTGCAAGCAGGGCAGTGGTTCATTTGGCCGGATTGGATTGTTTCACTTCACAACCGGCGCGGCTGATGGTGTTCGCGGATACAACGCCAGATACGCGAGTGCCATCGCGCCCGCGACGATGATGCCGAAGCCGGCTTGCTGAAACGTGACCACGCCGCGCGCGAGATAGAAGACGCCGAGCAAGCACTCCAACGCGCCGCGCGCGATGCCGACTTGGACCCACGCGAGATGGCGGATCGGATTGGTCGCCGCGACGACGTAACCGAGGCCGAGCGTGGCGAACACGCAACCCCACAGGCCGATCATGTAGCCGACGGCGGCTGGAAGGTCCTGAAAGTGGAAGGCGCGCTCGACCTGCGCGGGCGCGAAGATCAGCAGCGCGCCGAGCAGAAACAAAACGGCCGCGTCGAGGATCAGCAGGCCGCGGAGGAGGGAGAGTTTCATGGTTTGTTTTTGTTTGGTATCGAGTTCGCGGTCATCAGAATTTGCTGATCGCCGCCAGGCAACCGACAAACATCACCGCCACGCCGACGCCAACGATGGCCATCATCACGATCATCACCCAGCAGATGACTTTGATCACGCTCATCATCGGGTTCGAATCACCGGATGGCGCGCTATCGCCGCCATAAGCCCCGCCACATTCCGGGCAGCGCGACCACGAGCCGGCGGGGACGAACAAGACCACGGCTCCGCAGTTCGGGCAGACGGTGGGTTTTGCGTTCACAGTTCCACGGCGATGGTTAAAATTTTATTTCGTTTCGATACGCGTCAGCTTCGCCAGTTTGTCATCCACCGGCACGAGCTTGTAGCCGCGCCAGGCGAACATTACTTCAAAGGCGTAGATGAATTCAGGCCGGGTCAGCGCCGTTTGATTGCGGAAAAAGAACGGCTGCATGGGCAACGTCCGGCTGGCCAGATCCAATTTGCGGTCCATCAAGGCGGCATAGGTCGGCGCCATCTGCCAGCAATCGGTCCCATTCATAACCATCATCCCGGCGGGAATCAGATTGGTGGACGCGCCTGCATCGCCCGGTGGAATCAAGATTTGATCCGAGCGCGGCTGGGCGGTCGCCGCCGCTGACTTCGGAACGATCATCACGAATTTCTCTCCGTCGTTGATGGCTGCGATTCCCTGATCGGCCAAAGCCGTGACGAACACTTGGATCGTTGATTCAGAATCAACGACCGAAGCACGGATGGCGAAATTTGGCTCGGGTAATCCAGGGCGTAGCAGCAGAGTCCGGTTGGAGACTTTCGCGAACAATTGGAGTGTCGCCCGAAACGACGCATTCGTCAGATCAATCTCGTTTGCGGTGGCGGAATTACTCGGAGGCACCGCCGAGCCTAGGCTTACCACCACGTTGCTGCCGTGGTAAACCAGTCCCACGCTTCGTTGCGTGATGTTGATGGAAACCACCTCCACATACTTCTGTCGTTCACCCTCGCTCAAAATCATCGTCTCGGCCGAGGCATTTCCCGTTTGAGGTATCGGGACCTCAAGCAAGGCGTACGAGTGTTGCGGAAATTTGGCGATGCCGACGAGTTGGGGAGAGCCCGACGCAGACTGCGCCGGTGCGGGGCCGCTGAATGTGAAGAGGACGGAAAACGCGACCGCAGCGGCGGCGATGGATTTTATGGCTTGCATCAGGATTTTCAGGTCGCACGGAATTCACCGAACCGCGGCGGCGACTTGACGCCCGGGTTGTGAACGATTCTCCGTCCGAACGCGAGCCGGAATTTCCCGCAACTTCGCGCTCGGCGATGACGTAACATTCCCAGCTTTGCAGAAAGAAATGGCCGAGCTTGTCCGCGCCGACGCACACGCCGGCGAGCTTCACGGACGAATCAATGCGCGAGAACCCGAAAAAATCCGGCAGCCTCGTGTCGCGATATTTAAGCCGCGCACGATCCGGGCGCGCGGCCCGCGGGTGGTCGTTCGCCCAGCGCTCGATGCGCGGGCGCAGAATCGAGTCGCCGGCTTCCAGTTTGTAGATTTCCTCCACGCCACGTCCCGCCGCGACGTGGGCGTGGAGGCGCCGATCCAGTTCGGACCCGGAAGCGGCGTGAACGCCGCGCGCCGGTTCAGTCCTTGAACCGCACCACGTACCATTTCTGCGGGCCGGCGGAAACGGCCACCGTGACCGTCGCGCTCGTGACCACTTCGGCTTTCAGGCGCGCCAGCCATTCGTTGAAGGATTCCTTTTCCAGATCGAAGAGCAGGCCGCTGACGACGGCGTATCGGATTTTGCGCGCGCGAAATTCTTCCGGCGGCGCGGTGCGCGAAATTTGTTCGACGCGGCGCAGGCCGTACGGCCGCCAGAAGGAAATGTCCAGGTCATCGGGCGCGCCGATAAAGCCGACGATTTTCAAATCCGCCGGGAGCGCCGCGCGGAGTTCCGCCAGCGCATCGGAACGGATCGAGTAAACGCGATACGTCGTGAGCGCGCGCGTGAGCAGGCGATTGTCCGGCTTCATCTCCACCAGTTTTGCGAGGATGGTTTTCGCGGGCCAGAGCGGGCGCGCGGGCGTCACGATCAAAACGGCGAACGCCACGATGAACACCGCACACGCCAGCGCGCGCCACCAGCGCCGGCGCACGAGCGCGGATTGCTCCGCGCCCACGAGCAGCAGCGGCAACAGCAGGGGATAGTACGGCGCGATCAAGCGCGCCGCCGTGACCATGCCCGACTTGGCGCAGAACGCCAGCAGCGCGACCCAGGGCGCGATCCGCGCCAGTCTAAAGTCCAAAGTCCAAAGTCTAAAGTCGCCATACGCGCGGACTTCTGACTTTGGACTTTGGACTTTTGTGAACGCCCACAGCGCGGCGATGATCATCAACACGGTCACGCCGGGACCGAGGCCGGCCCAATCTTCCGTCGCCAGTTCCCAGAGGAAATGGAAGCCGTCCTCGAAATTGGTGACGAGCGGTCGCGCGAGCGCGCCGGGCAAAACTTGGAGTGCGTGCTGATTCCACCAGCCGGCGAACGGAAAGAACGGCGGGCAAAGATTGTTCACGAGCAGCAACAGCGCGTTGCCCCAGACGCCGACGACGGGATTCTTCATGTCCATCCCCGGGCGTTCGAGATTCAACCCGGACCAATTGCCGCAGTGCGTGAGGTTCAAATAAATCGTTGGCAAAATGGAAACCAGCGCGGCGAAGAAAACCACGCGCGCCGTGCCGACCGGTTTTTCTTTCAGCAGCCTCCACAGCGGAAGCACGAGCACGAGCCACGGCAAGGTGAGCGGGAGATTGCTCGCCTTCGCGCCGCCGAGCAATGCGATGGCGAGCAACGAATGCCAGACATCGCTCGCGCGCCGCGAGGTCCACGCGCGCGCCGCGAAGTCCATCGCCGCGAGCGCGTACACGACGGGATAGGCGTCGTTGCCCGCGCTGCCGGCTTGCAGCAAAAAAACGTAGCCGGTCGGCATGAGCCACATCCATTGCCACGCGACGCGCCCGCGCACACCGAGCCGCGTCAACATGCTGAACAGCACGCCGGGCAGCAGCAGAAACGGAATGAAGTTCAGCAGGAACAATCCGCGATCCGATTTCGTGAGCAACAGGATCGGAGCGGAAAGCCATTCGATGCCGCAGGCGCGGGTGTTGAGGCGGTTGTTGGGGGTGAAGATCCAGTGCCACTCCTCGGCTTGCAGCCAATGGAGCACGCGCGGGATGCGATAGCTCAGGCCGGTGTGATTCGTCGGCGGATACAGCGCGCCGCCGAGGAACACGAGCACGGCCAGCGCGGCGAACATCAGCGGGAACGGACGGGCGAAGCGGCGGCGAACCTTTCTCCAGCGCCACGGGCCGAGGGACAACTTCACGGCGCGCCGGTTGCAGGCTTCCAACAACACGAACCCGGCCACCACGGCGACTCCGAGGTAGCCGTAAAGGTTCAGGACCCCGACGAGCGAGAGCAGCCAGCCCGCGAGACTCGCGAGGACGGACAACCAGAGCCACCATTTGACTGCGGGGAGAAACGACATTCGCTGCGCCCGCTTGGGCGGCGGGACTTTAAGAAAGCCAGCGCGCGCCGGTCAATGGTTTCTTTGCCGCGGTAATAAACTCCGTGTTTGCAACCGCCACTCCCTTCGTTACTCTCGCCGCCAACCGCGATGATAGAAAACACAAACAAAAATCTCCAGCCGATCCGCTACGGCCCCGCCAATCATCATCCGCTTTCGCAGATCAAGACCGAGTTCGTGCGGAATGTGACACAAGCAGCACCAATGAAGTGAACCTTTAGAAAGGCAAAGTCATGAGTGAGGACACACGAAATGCTTACCTTACAATCCGGTTTGAAGGTCCAGGCGTAAAGCCGGGCCGGATGCGGCTGGATGATTTCATCCAAGCTGCGCGGGAATTCTCCGTCTGCGCGCAACGCGTTGCCCTCGCATTGCAACACACACCCAGTGCCTCACCGGGGCGACGACCAACCGATCTCCATGTTGCACTGTCGCTCGACCTCATTGCATTCACAGAAGGCAGTCCCGCCGCAGTGGCGCATTTGGAACGCAGCGACGGTCAAATGGCTCTCGAAAACGCCGACTTCGGCGAACAGACCTACCGGGCGTTGCTCAACGGAATTGAAGCTGTTGCACAAGACACAGCAGCCGCGCCGTTGGGTTTCGATCTTGGTGTCTTGATGAAGCTGCGGGATTTTGGTCGTGTGTTCAACCGGGGCGTGTCACGCGTTGAGTTCACTTTGAACCACCGCCCCCGCGTTGTGAAAGCGGTGTATGACCCGCCGAAACAGGAAAAGGTGCGTCAACGAATCGCGAAGCCGGAAGCGCAACAGCAAACGTTGCAAGGCCGGTTGTTGATGGCGGATTTCAAAGAGACGGGCCGCCAGTTGCGAATTCATCCTCCGGTCGGATCACCCATCACCTGCAAATTCTCAGAAGATCTCAGCGCCGAGGTTGAGGAGTGCATCCGGCAATTCGTTCGCGTAACCGGGAAGATGGAATATCACTCGACGGGAGAGCCACGGTGGTTGGAGATTGCAGATATCGAGCCGATTGAAGAGCCGGCGGGCGCAGTGTCAGCGCACGAAACAGGGTGGAGTTACAGTTTCTGGGAAAACTTGCCCGCAGCAGAATATGCGCGTCGGCAGGGCGTTCAGCCTGTGACGAACATCGCTTCGCTCTACGGCGCGGGCGAGCCAGAAGATTGGCAGGGCTTTGACGAGGCGGTTGAAAGCTGGCGCGGCGAGAAAGAGGAGACCTGAAAAAGCCATGCTCGTTGATACGGACATCGTTTCGTTTTTCTACAAAAAGGACACTCGTGCAAAAGCTTACGAGCCCCATTTGACCGGACAAACTCTGTTCATTTCCTTTATCACGGTTGCGGAACTTTATCGGTGGCCTTATGAGAGAAACTGGGGTGAAACGAAGAAGCAGGACCTGATGCAGTATCTGAAAAACTACACGGTGCTGCCTTACGACGATGCGCTGGCTTGGACATGGGCAGAGCTTGTCGGCAAGACTTCCCGTAACCGCCCGATTGCCATTCACGATTCATGGATTGCCGCGACAGCGTTGCGACACAAGTTGCCAATGGTGACGCACAATCGAAAACACTTTGAGAACATTCCGGGCCTGACGTTGATCACTGAGAACCGCGAAGTTTCCTGAACCGATCATCAATCTTGCCGCCGTTGAAACGCTGTTAGAGACGCATGAAGAGTTGCATCAACATCGGGTCTTGCCGGACTTGCGGAATCTGGTAAAACTTCCATGGGCTGCGGAACAGCCCGCGCATTGAACCAACGAACGCCGAGTGTGGAGTGCGGATTGCGGAAGGGAGAACCGCAATGAATGTCCATCATCTCGAACTGTTTTATTACGTCGCGCGGCATGGCGGCATCATGGAAGCGGTGCGCCACATGCCGTACGGCATCCAGCAGCCGGCGGTCAGCGCGCAGGTGGCGCAGCTCGAGGAATTTCTCGGCGTGACGTTGTTCCAGCGGCGGCCGTTCGTGCTCTCGCCGCCGGGGGAAAAACTTTACCAGTTCATTTTTCCGTTTTTCTCGGGGCTCGAAAAGATGACGGAGGAATTGCAGGGCGGCGAGGCGAAGCAGATGCGGATCGGGGCTTCGACGCTGATCCTGCGCGATCATCTGCCGGAATTGATGCTGGCGATGAAGGATAAATATCCGGGACTGAAGGCCTCGATGCGCGAGGGTTATCCGGCGCAACTCGAAAGTCTGTTGCTGAAGGATGAAGTGGACGTGGTGGTGACGTTGATCGAAAAGAAGCCGACGCCGGGGATCAATTCGCTGGTGCTGATCGAACTGCCGCTGGTGTTGCTGGTGGAGAAGAGCAGCAAGATCACGTCGCCCGAACAGTTGTGGCAGCGGGACAAGATCGAGGACACGTTGATCTGTCTGCCGGCGGGCGCGGGGATCACGAAGAATTTTTTGACGCGGCTGCACGAACTGGACGTGGAATGGTTTCCGGGCATCGAGGCGAGCTCGGTTGATCTGGTGGAGACGTATGTCGCGCGCGGGCTGGGGATCGGCGTGGCGGTGGCGGTGCCGAAGAAGCCGCCGGCGGCGAACGTGCGCGCGCTGCCGTTGCCGGGATTTCCGCCGGCGGTGATCGGGGTGTTGTGGCGCGGGAAGACGACGCCGTTGCTCTCGGCATTTTTGGCCGAGGCGGAAATGCGCGCGAAGCGGTTGCTGTCATGACTGGGGACGTTCCGGGACAGAGCCGCCTTGAGTCGGGACACGGGCGTCGAGAAGTTGCGGGACAAACGGCGGCCAGGCGCGCGGCGGGGAAGGGATTTGCGCGGGGAGTGGCGGAAAAAACTATTTCCGCGCCTGCGGCGAACCGGGTGGCGCGGGTGCTGCTAAAACCGGAAACGGAACTGATCTCCGTTGGATTCGCCGGCGCGAATCCGCGCGGTGAGCTGTTGCCGGGAAACAATTTTGGAACTGAATAACAACGCACATGGGTCTGCCTTTTCTTAACCGCGGCGCAAAGAAGCGCGACCAGATGGTGGCCATTGATCTCGGTGGCCGCACCACCAAGGCGGTGTACATCCAGCGGCGCAACGAGGGTTTTGCCCTCACGCGCTACGCCCTGCTCGACGCGCCGATCTACGAAAAGACGCTCTCGGTGGATCTGTTGAGCGAACACCTCAAAGCCATCGCGCAGGCGCTCGACGCGAAAGGCCGGCTCGTCTCCATCGCCGTCGGGGTGAACGAAGCGCTGATGCGCCACGTCGAGATGCCGCGGATGCCGGTGGACGACATGCGGCTGGTGTTGAAGAACAACGCCAAGAATTATCTCCAGCAGGACCTGCCGAATCACGCGTTTGATTGCTACATCCTCCCGCCGCGGCAGGGGGCCGCGGCCCCGGTGGAAGCGGCCAAGCCCGCGGCGGGGCCGCAAAAACAAAAAGCGCTGGTCGCCGGCGCGAAGAATCAATTGGTGAATGATTTCCTCAGCGCGATCAAGAGCGCCGGTTTCGTGGCCGATCACATCGTGCCCGGCTTGCTCGGGCCGGTGAACGCCTTCGAGATGGCGATGCCGGAAGTTTTTTCGCGCGAAGTGGTGGCGCTGGTGGACATCGGCTTCAAGAATTCCTCCATCTCGATCCTTGCCGAGGGCGAACTGGTGTTGAGCCGCGTGGTGAGCATCGGCGGCGATCGTTTGACGACGGGGCTGGCGGAATCCATGAGCATCAGTTACGCCGAGGCGGAAGGCATCAAGGTCGGCATGGCGAACGAAGTCCAGCCCGTGCTCGAATCGTTGCTCACGCCGCTCGGGCGCGAACTGCGCGCCTCGATCGATTTTTTTGAGCACCAACAGGACCGGCCCGTGTCGCAGGTGTTCATCAGCGGCGGCTCGGCGCGGTCGGAGTTCGTCGTGCAGTCGCTCCAGAACGAAATGATGGTGGAGTGCAAGACGTGGGTGCCGACGACGTTTTTGCAGATGCAGTTGCCGCCGCAGCAGACGGCGGAAATCGAACAAGTGGCGCCGCAACTCACGGTGGCGGTGGGCGCTGCCATGGCGGCCTTTTAACTGACTATGCCGATTCGCTTAAATTTGCTCGCGGAAGTCCAGGCGCTCGAAGAGATGCGCCGGCGGGATCCGGTCAAGCGCGCCATCTGGCTGGGCTGCCTGGCCGTGGTCGGCATGTTGGTGTGGTCCAGTTGCGTCTGGGTGAAAACCATGGCGGCGAACCGCAAGCTCGGCTCCATCGAAAACCAGATCGGTCATTCCACCAACGAATACCGCCTGGTCATGGAGAGCCAGAACAAGGTGGACGCCACGCGGAAGAAACTGGCCCAACTCCACAAGCTCGCCAGCAGCCGCTTTCTTCAGGGCAACCTCCTCAACGCCCTCCAGCAAATCACGGTGGACGATGTGCAGTTGACCCATCTCGCCGTGCGGCAGGAGTACCTCTTCACCGACGAGGTCAAATCCAAGACCAATGACGACAAGGTCATCCCCGGCAAGCCCGCCACGGTCAAGGAAAACATCACCGTCTTGCTGGAAGCCAAAGACGCCAGCGCCGACCCCGGCGGCCAGGTCGCGCCGTTCAAAGATGCCTTCGCCACCAACACCTATTTCCAAACCATGCTGGGCAAAACCAACGGCGTGAAGCTGATCAACGTCTCGCCGCTGACGCAACCCGGGCCGAATGATGTCCGGCCATTCAAGAGCTTTCCCATGGAAGCGCGCTATCCGGAGAGGATTCGATGAACTGGAAACAATTGCCCAAAGAAAAGCGCAACCATGTGGTTTTGGTTGGGTTGATCACCGCCATGGCGCTCGGCGCGGTGGGCTTCGGCCTGATCCGTTTCCAATACGATCATCTCAACCAGATCGCCGAAGACACACGCGACGCCGACCGGAAGCTCTCGAAAATGATGGGCGCCATCAACAACAAGGAAAAAACCGAGGCCGAACTGGCGGAAGTCACCGGCACCCTCAGCAGCGTGGAGGACGGCATGGCGTCGGGCGACCTGTATTCCTGGGTTTATGAAACGGTTCGCCGCTTCAAGCTCAGCTACAAGATTGATCCGCCGCAGTTCAGCACCGCCGAGGTGAAAGACACCACGCTGCTCCCCAAATTCCCGTACAAACAAGTCACGATCTCCATCGCCAGCGCCGGCTACTATCATGACATCGGCAAATTCATCGCCGACTTCGAGAACCAGTTCCCGCACATCCGCGTGGTCAATCTCACCATTGATCCCGTGCCGTCGCTGGTCAGCAGCGAAAAGGAAAAGCTCGAATTCAAAATGGAAATCGTGACCCTCGTGCGCCCGAACCCCAGTTGATCTATGACGCTCCGCGCTTCCATCTCCAACCGGTTCGCGCTGCCGGCGCTGGGCTTGGCCCTCGCCCTGGTCAGCGTCGCGCAAGGCGCGACCACCAACGTCACGTCACCCGGAAAAACCAACGCGCCCGCCGCCAGCACCAACGCCGCGCCGGCTGAAATTCCCCTGCCACGCTCGGTCTTCGTCCTCCCGACCAAGCCGAGCGAAGGCCGCAATCCGTTTTTTCCCAAGTCCACGATCACCACATTTGTCACGACGAAGCCGGCCGCGGACAAACCCGTTTCGGCGATTGCCGATCTGAAACTCGGCGGCCTTTCCGGCACGGTCGAACATCCGCTGGCCATCATCAACGGCGTCACTTTCGGCAAAGGCGATGAAAACACCGTTCCCGTACCGTCGGGCCGCGTGCGGGTCCTTTGCATCGAGATACGACTCAAAGATGAAATCGTCGTCGTGGAAGCGAATGGCGAACGGAAAGAACTTAAACTGCGCGCGAAATGAGGGACGAGACACCCAGCGTCCGAAAGTTGGAAGCGCCGTCCGCGCAATCACGGAAAACTTGTCCCGATGCGGTACAAAAATCATGCGCTCTTGGGCAAACCGAAAACTTTCAGCCAAAACAGGTTCGCGCGGCGCGGTTGGCACCGTTGCTGCAAATTACCGCTGGCATTTGAAAAAAACTTTTGACACTATCGCCCTAACTTCAGAACCAATAAAAAAATGAAAGCAAAACTGGTCTCCGCCACCATCGTTTGCCTTCTCGCCTGCTGCCTCGTCAGCCGCGCACAAGACGCGCCGCCAACAACGCCGCCGCCGCCCGCGGAAACTCCCGCGGCCGCCACCACCACGCCCGCGCCCGCGCCGGGTGCGCTGGTGCCGCTCATCTCTTTCCAGGATGTCACCCTCACCAGCGCCATCGAGAACCTCGCGCGCATGGCGGGACTCAATTACATCCTCGATCCCAAAGTCCCCTACGGCCAGCCGAGCGCCGACGGCAAAGGCATCACCCCGCAGCCGAACATCACCATCCGCTGGGAAAACCTCACCGCCGAACAGGCGCTCTCCGCCCTGCTCACCGTTTATAGTTTGCAACTCGTGGATGATCCGAAGACCCGCGTCTCGCGCATCACCGTCAAAGACCCCGCGGCGGCCGAACCGCTCGTCACCCGCATTGTGCAATTGAAATACGCCGGCGCCTCCAACCTCGTCACCGCGGTCCAGACCACCTTCATTGACAAACGGAGCAAAGTCATCGCCGACGTGCGCACGAGCCAGATGGTGATCGTCGCCACGGAAAAGGAACAGACCGCCGCGGAAGAATTGATCATCACGCTCGACAAACCCACGCGCCAGGTGCTCATCGAAGCGCGCCTCATGGAAATTTCCCGCAACCCGAGCACGGTGAAGGGCATTGACTGGTCGCAGACGCTCCAAGCGCAAAAATTCACGTTTGGAAATGGACTGGGGAGCGCCAGCACCGTCACCTCGATTCCCGGCACGCCCACCACCACCACGTTGCCCGGCGGCCGTACGGTCACGACGACTCCCGGTTCGTCCGAAGCCACCACGATCTCCACTGAGTCCGGTTCCAGCCTCGGTTCCAGCCTGGGCGGACTCTCGGTCAACACGCTCACCGGTTTGACTCCGGCGATTGGATTCCTGAGCGCCGACGGCGTGAGCGCCGTGCTCTCTTTCCTGAACGCCGATGCCGATACGCAGGTCATTTCCACCCCGCGCCTCGTCACGCTCGACAATGAAGCCGCGACCATTTCCGTCGCGCGCGCCGTACCGATCTTCAAGAACACCGCCGGCACGCAAGGGTCGCCGGGCGGTTCGGAAGTCCAATACACCAACCTCGGCACCATCCTCCACGTGACCCCGCGCATTTCCGCCAACGACCAGGTCTGGTTGCGCGTCATTCCGGAAGTCTCCAGCATCTTCCGCACGGTGACCAAGACGGTCGGTGGCTCCATCAGTCAAGCGGACGAATACGACATCCGCAAAATCGAAACCCAGGTCATCATCCCCAGCGGCAACACGCTCGTCATGGGCGGCCTGCTCGCCGACTCCACCAAAAACATTTATTCCAAGGTCCCGGTTCTTGGCGACATCCCCGGCCTGGGATTTGCCTTCCGTCACGAAAACAAATCCCGCGACAAACGCAATCTCCTGATCTTCATCACCCCCACCATCGTCAAGGACACCGACTTTCAGCCCGCCGCCGCCAGCCATTTCCTGAAATCGCCCCAGACCGAGATCAACAGCGGCATTGACACCAGTTCCTCGTGGGACAGCGCCAAGCCGCGCGATTGGAGCAATCCCGACGCGACACCGTACGACGAGGCGACTTTCGACGAGAACGCCGTCCGCCCGAAGAACAAATCGGTCAAACCGTAACGCCAGGAACGTCTCTGACACCTTTATGTCAGCCAAACGATTTCTATGAAAAACAAAATTTCCAAATGCGGTTGGATTGGCTTTGGTCTAGCGCCTGCCAGTCGGGGATTGCGGGCTGCCGCCGGAATTGCGGCGTGGCTGCTGGCCGCCAGCAACCTGACGGCATTGCCGTTGGTTCAGACCGTGACCGGTGGTCCGTCACATTTCTATCCCCAGACCGCCAACGGCTACGTGGATGGCGGCACCGCCGCTGACGCGAAGTTCAACACCCCCTACGGCGTCGCGTTGGACAGCACGGGGGACAACCTGTTTGTGGCTGACCGGGACAATAACGCGATCCGCCAGCTTGATCTTGTCTCGGGCCAGACTTTTACCTTCACGGCCGAAGCGATCAGCAAGCCGGTCGGCGTGGCGGTGGACAGCGACTATTTTGTTTATGTGCTGAACCGCGGCAACGGCAACAACGGAACCGTGTTGAAATTCGACGGTTACTTTGGCGATCTGATCACGACTTATGCGACCGGTTTGATCAACGCCGCCGGCATCGCGCTGGACGGCACCGGCAACATGTACGTGACCGTCCAAGGCAACACTTTGATCAAGATCACTCCCGCCGGGGTCCAATCCACCATCACCTCCGCCTTCCCCGCGGGCACCTCGTTGCAAGGCCTCGTCGTGAAACATAATGGTTTGATCGCCGCCTGCGATTCCGGTCGCCATGGCATCTATCTGATCAACCCGAACACCGGCGTGATCACCACCAACGCCGGTTTCCATGGCGCGGGCGACTTCACGAACCAGCTCAACACCGCCTCGAGTTCGACCGCCAAATTCAATCAGCCCTATGGCGTGGTCGAAGCCGGCGACGGCACGTTGGTGGTCACCGACAACGGCAACCACCGGGTCAAAGTGGTGCTGGCCACCGGTGCCGTCACGAACCTCTACGCGGTCAAATCCAATTTCTGGGTCCAGGGCTCCGCTTCCCAAGGCATCTTCCCGGGTTGGTGGGACGGAACCGTTTGTCAGATTGACGCCCTTGGTTGCGTGGAGGCCCGCTCACCGGTCGGCATTGCCTTCGCGCCGGACGGCAGCGTTTATACCACCGAAACCTACTATCATCTTATCCGCCACATCACAGGCACCGGACTGCCGCTGCCCCCGCCGCCGGTGCCGGTGGCGCCAGTCATCCTGACCGTTGCGACCAACTTCGGGCAGGTCACTTTGACCTGGTCCACCGTTACCGGCGCGACCAATTACTACGTCAAACGTTCTCCTTCCAGCGGCGGACCTTACGCGACCCTGGTCAGCACAACCGCCACCAGTTTCACCGACACCAACGTCATCAACGGTTCGACCTATTATTATATCGTGTCCGCGTCCAATGGCGGTGGCGAAGGCCCGCCCTCGAATGAAGTCATCGCCACCCCGCCCCTGCCCCCGGTGCCCGACCCGCAAATCGGCTATGTGGATTTTCCCGCCTTCAATTACACGTCCGTGTTTCATCCCGTCTCGTCCTACGACTTTTTCAACGATGCAACCATCGTGATCAACGGAACCCCTGGCAGCGACACGTATTATACCTACGGTTATACGACCAATGCGGCCAGCGTTCCCAATCCGACTTCCTCCTCCGGCTCCATCCCGTCGGAGTATCAAGATGGACTATTCTCCGGTCAGGTGCCGCCTTACACGGTTCCCCAGACGGCCCCCTTCCTGACCATCAAGGCGATCGGCGCAAAAAGCGATGGCAGTCCCAACAGCGCGGTAGTTAGTGCTGCGTTTCAGTTCAAAACCGGCAATCCCAACATCAACGGCGACAACGCCGCTCAGTTCACCATCAGCGACATCACCGCCGGCGCTCACCTTTACTACACGCTTGATGGTACCGACCCGTCCACCACCAACTTTGCGCCCAACGGTGACCTGGGCACGGTTCCCACGCCGACCAATGTCTGGACCGTCTCGTTCGCCATCTCGACCAATACCACGTTCAAAGTCCGGGCCTTTCGCGCTAACTACCAGCCCAGCGCCGTGGTGAGCACCGTGTTCTCGGCCACAAATTTCAACGCCAACAAAATCACCTTTGGTTTTGCCTCCGGTGAAGCCTCCAGCGATTTCGTCGCCTCGCCCGGCCAGATTTTCTATGCGCCGGTGACACTCAGTATCCTTCCCCAAACCAAGATGTACAGTTTGCAGTTCAACGTCACGGTAACCAACATCAACTCGCTTAACGCCGTAACCCCAGGGGCGGTGACATTCCAATCCATGTTGGTCAAACCCAGCGTGGCCAATCCGCTTTTCAATGAAGGCATTCCGACGGCAATGTTTCTGAACGTGAGCGCAACCAACCCGCCGCCGGTGCCCCCGCCGGGTTCGGTGGTTTTTCAATACAATGGGAGCTGGTTCCAAGACCTCCGCTTCGTGGACACGAGCTACGCAAACTTGATTGGCGTTGGCTGGCTTGAACGTAAATGGGTTTTTGGCACCAACCTCTACAACACCCAACAGCAGGACCTGATCAAGTATTCGCAACCGCACGATACCGTGTTCGACGAGGATACCGGACGGGTCGTCCCCGGCGGTTACGCTTTCCTGGTTCCGACCAACGCAGTCATCGGCAATCTGTACCAGATCAAACTTGATCGTCCCTCGGCAACTTCGGATGGCGTTGGAGCTCCCGGTTCCGACGTTTACATTGCGACGCCTACCAACGGGTCGTTGGCAGGCGGCACCATCAATGCCATAAAGAATGTTTCCATTGGACAAAGAAAATACATCGTTGGCGATGCCGCGTCGTTCCGCTGGTTCAATGCCGGTGACTTCGGAAATTCAAATCTGCTGAACGACGACGTGATGCAGGTGTTCCAATCCGCCATTTACGGACTCAACCAACCGCCTCCTGGCAGCGATTTTGAAGATTCCATGGACTCCTGCTGCGGAACGTATGTCGCCGCGCCCGGAACCGATTACCTCGTTCCGTCCGGGACGACGGGCCCGCTTCCCCTTTTCGATGGCAATGACACTACCATCAATAACATCGCCTTCGGCGACGGCACTCTCGACGTCTCTGATATTTATGTCACCTTTCGCCGCTCACTCGACCCGTCGCTGCATTGGTTCCGGCGCTTCTGGACCAACGGCATTCGCGTCGCGACAGCCTATCCCGCTCCGTTTACCGTTCCCCTGCCGCCGCCGCCGAACCCGGCCGCTGCTTCGTCGGAAGTACGTTTCTACGCCGGCGATGGCATCGTTGCCTCGGGCCAGACCGTGTTCATTCCAATCTCAGCTTCGATCCACGGCAGCAATCCGCTGCGTGTTCTCGCGCTTGGGTTGACGGTCCAACCGTTGGACGGCACACCGGCCATTACTGCCCAGGTGCAATTCACACCCGCCGCCGGTCTGGGCGCTCCGGCCATTTCACAGTCACGCGGCCCGGCGAACTTCACCGCTGCCTGGTTGAACAGCGCCATCGCCGGCCTCTCGGGTGACGCGCAAGTCGGCACGCTGCAAATCACCCTGCCCTCGGGCTGTCCGACCAATTCCGCTTACGCCATCGTCTTCGATCACGCTTCCGGTTCGCCCAACGGCATCGCCCCGTTCCCGGCACACTCCCGCTCCGGCCTCGTCACCCTGCGCGACCGTTCCGGCTCGACACTTGGCGACGGCATCTCCGATTCGTGGCGCTTGCGCTACTTCGGCACGATCAACAACGTCCTCTCGCTCGCCAGTGCCGACGCAGACGGCGACGGCGCGAACAACCTGCACGAGTCCAAGGCCGGCACGAACCCGAACGACGCCACATCCGTCTTGAAAGCGAAATCGAAAAAAGGTCTGCCGGCGGAATGTGTCGTCCAATGGCCGTCGGTTTCCGGCAAGCAATACGTCATCGAGCGCGCCGCCAGCATCTACGCGCCGGCCTGGACTTCGATCTCGACCAACGCCGGCACCGGTTGGGACATGGAATATCACGACACCAGCGCCGGCGCCGGCCCGCGCTTCTATCGCGTGCGCGTCCAATAATTCACGGCTTCAAAACAAAAAGCGCGGACGGCAACGTCCGCGCTTTTTTATTCTTCGGAAAATTTCACGTCGCCTCCGCGACCCGCTTAAGGTAGTCGAAGGAAAAGAGTCCGCTCGTGTGCCCGTCACCCCACGCCGGCTGGATCGCGTAACCGCCCACGCGTGTGAGGTTCTTCAACTCGAACGCCGCCGGCGTGAGCGCCCGCTCGGGCCCTTTGTGCAGTTGCCCGAGCACGTCCACCTCGCCCTGGCAGCCCGCGCACGGGCACGCGCGCCGCAATTTCTCCAGCGCGATGAAACTCTCGCTCCCGTCGTCCCACTTCACGGCCAGTTCACCGCCAATCTGTTGCAAATCCAGAGGTCGCATGACACCAGCCTAGCCGTAGCCGGCGGGAAAGCCAACCCGTCCCCGCCCGGGAATTCCAATAAAGTTAGCCACGACTAACTTTGTTGCTTGCATTAAACTTAATCCCCGCTAGGCTCGCTCCCATGAAGAACCTTGAACGAAGCGCGGGGAAAGGCCGTGGCCATGCCGGAGCTGCCCTGCTCGTAGCCGGGGTGCTCGGCTTCGGAGCCGCCAGCGCCATTGCGGAAGGCCGCAATGTGGACGGAATTCTCGACAACTCTTTTCTCGTCGAGGAAGCCTACAATCAGGAGGCCGGCGTCGTGCAGCACATCTTCACCGCGCTTTATGGAGTGGACCGCGAGGCGGGAGCGGACAGTGTGAGCCTGGCGTTTGCCTTCACGCAGGAGTGGCCGTTGTTCAGCCAGACCCATCAACTCAGCTACACCGTGCCTTACAACTTCGTGCGCGGTGGCGGCCAGTCGGACGATGGCGTGGGCGATGTGCTGCTCAACTATCGCTATCAAGCCTGGTTCGACGAACGCACTCTGCGCGCGTTCGCGCCACGCTTCAGCCTCATCCTGCCCACCGGCGACAAACGCCTCGGCTTCGGCGAGGACACGCTCGGCTACCAGATCAATCTCCCATTCAGCACGGCCCTCGGCGACAAAGCCTTCGCGCATCTGAACGCCGGCGCCACCCTTCTGCCCGACGCCGCTTCCGCCGTCGGGCGCGATCTGTGGCATTTCAATCTCGGGGCCAGCGCCATTTACGCCGCGACGCGCGATCTTCACTTTCTGGTGGAGTGGGTCGGCGGCTGGAATCAGACGCCGCAACCGGGCGGGAATTTGCGCCACGAATTCTCCGCCGTGATTTCGCCGGGCCTGCGCAAGGCCTTCAATTTTGACGGTGGCGCGCAGGTGGTCGTCGGCGTGGCCGTCCCGGTCGGCTTGACGGGCGACGCGCCTGACTACGGCGTCTTCCTTTACCTTTCCATCGAACATTCATTCCGACGGAGCCAGCAAAAGCCATGAATCAAACTCCACCCGAACCCAAGAGCGCTGACGCCGGTTGGCGTTTGCCCGCCGGCACGCCGAGCCTTTCGGAAGTCAATCGCACCATCCCGGTCCCGAAGTCCTTCGGCTTCTGGCGCAAGCTGCTGGCGTTCTCCGGCCCCGGTTATCTCGTCGCCGTCGGCTACATGGACCCGGGCAACTGGGCCACCGACCTCGCGGGCGGTTCGCAATTCGGCTACACGCTGTTGTCCGTCATCCTCATCTCGAACCTCATGGCGATCCTCCTGCAATCGCTCTGCGCCAAGCTCGGCATCGTCACCGGCCGCGACCTCGCGCAGGCGTGCCGCGACCATTATTCCAAGCCCGTGTCCATTGTGCTGTGGTTGCTCTGCGAGGCGGCGATCTGCGCTTGTGATCTCGCGGAAGTCGTCGGCTCGGCCATCGCGTTGAATCTGCTCTTCGGCATCCCGCTGATCTGGGGCGTGTGCATCACCGCGCTCGACGTGCTGGTGGTGATGTTTCTTCAGAACAAGGGATTTCGTTACATCGAGGCGCTCGTCATCACGCTCATCGTCACCATCGGCGGCTGTTTCCTGGCGGAAATCATTTTTGCCCAACCCAGCATGGTCGCGGTGTTCGGCGGCTTTCTGCCCAAGTTCGAGGTCGTCTCCAATCCGAAGATGCTCTTCATCGCCATGGGCATTCTCGGCGCGACGGTGATGCCGCATAATCTCTACCTCCACTCGTCCATCGTGCAGACGCGCAAATACGAGCCGACGTCCGAGGGCCGGCGCGAGGCGATCAAGTTCGCCACCATTGACTCGACCGTCGCGCTCATGTTCGCGCTCTTCATCAACGCCGCCATCCTCATCGTTTCCGCCGCGACCTTTCACGGCACCGCGCACAACGTCGCGGAAATCCAGGACGCGCACAAACTCCTCTCGCCCGTGCTGGGCGTGACCATCGCGAGCACCCTCTTCGCCGTGGCGCTGCTCGCGTCGGGCCAGAACTCCACGCTCACCGGCACGCTCGCCGGGCAGATCGTGATGGAAGGTTTTCTGAACATCCGCCTGCGCCCGTGGCTGCGCCGGCTCATCACCCGGCTCATCGCCATCATTCCCGCCGTCATCGTCACCGCCGTCTATGGCGAGAGCAAGACGACCGACATGCTGGTCTTAAGCCAGGTGATCCTGAGCCTGCAACTGCCCTTCGCCGTCGTTCCGCTCGTGCTCTTCACCAGCGACCGGCGCAAGATGGGCGAGTTTGCCAGCCCGACGTGGGTGAAATTGCTCGCGTGGCTCACCGCCGCCATCATCATCGTGCTCAACGTGAAACTGCTGGCCGACACCTTCGGCCTCACCGCCTGGCTGACCGGTGGAAAGTAGAAACGGGAACTGAATGAACACACTTGCCCACGCCCTCCGCCGCGAAGCCCGCGTCGCCTTCTCGCGCCACGCGCAACCGGTTTGGTTCCGCATCCTCAAATGGACGACCATTCTCGCCGGCGTCGCGTTATTTCACGACCGCGCGTGGTTTTGGTGGACGCTCGCCAGTCTGGCGGTGGCGGGAACTCTGGTGCATTTTCTTTACCGCCGGAAAACAAAAGTCTGGACGCGCGCCTGGGGCGGCTGGAACGATCTAGCCGCCGGTCGCGACTAATCACGTACCATGGCCCCTTGACGCAACACGCCATACGCAACCCGAGCCACGCATCACGCTCATGTATCGCAAAATCCTCGTCGCCCTCGACGCCACCGCCGCCGATCACAGCCTGCTGCCGCACGTGGCCGAACTGGCGCGCCATTTCAAATCGCACCTGCTGCTCATCCACGTGGCCGACGGCTGGGCGGCGCGCAATTTCGACCAGCTCAAACTCGCCGAGTCCGAGGAGATGAAAGCCGACCGGAAATATCTGGACGAGGCCGCGGCGAAATTGCGCGCCCAGGGGCTGGAAGTTTCCTGCCAGCTCGCGCTCGGCGATCCGCCGCAGGAAATTCTGCGCACCGCCGAATCACAAAACTGCGATCTCATCGCCATGACGAGCCACGGCCATCGTTTGATCGGCGACATCATTTACGGCAGCACGATCAACGAAGTCCGGCACAAGAGCACGATCCCCGTTCTGCTGGTGCGCGCGGAAAAGAAGTAGCGGCCAAGTTCTTAATCTTAATCTTCATCGTAATCTTAATCCCCCGAGCGAAAAAGATTACGATTAAGACGGCGGGAGCAGTTCGACCACCCGCCGCAACTCCGCGTCCGTGTTGTAATAATGCGGTGAGAGCCGCAGATATTTCTGTCCCGCGCGATCGGTCCGCAGTGAAGTCACGATGTTCACCGCGAGAAGCTTCGCGTGCAACGCGGCTAGGTCCTCGCCCGGCTTGGAGAACGAAACGATGGCGCTGGCGTTTTCCACCGGCACATCCGCGTTCAACACCGTGCAGCCCTTCGCCACCAACGCGGGCACGAGCCACGCCCGCTTGCGTAACAACTCCGCCGCGATGTTCTCCCCGCCCAGCTCCAACGCCAGCCGCAGCGCCGCGACCAGTCCGACGACCCCAAGCCAGTTCTGCGTGCCGGCCTCGAATTTTTTCGCCCCGCTGCGCCAGACGATCTGTTCCTGCGCCACATAATTCGGACACCGCACGTTGTGCCAGCCATAGACCGGCGGATTGAGCCGCTCCTGGATTTCCTTCCGGACGTAAAGCAACCCCGCGCCGCACGGGCCGAGCAGCCATTTGTGCGCGTCCGCCGCGAGAAAATCCACGTGCTCCACGGTCGTCGGAAACGCGCCGAGCGTCTGGATCGCGTCGAGGCAGAAAAGAATTTGCCGTTCCCGTAGATTTTTTCCGATGGCCGCGTGTTCCAACCGGTAGCCGCTGATGAAATGACACGACGCCAGCGCGACGAGTCGCGTGTTCTCGTCCACCTGCCCCATCACATCGCGCGGGCGGATGACGCCGAGGCCGCGGGTGTTGAGCAACCGCACCTCCACGCCCTGCTCCGCCAGCGCCAGCCACGGATAAACATTCGAGGGATAATCGTCGTGATAGATGAGCACGTTCTCGCCGCGCCGGAACTTGAGGCCGCTGGCGACGAGACTCAGCCCGAGGGAAGTCGGCCCGACGAACGAAACCTCCTCCGGCTGGCAGTTCAACAATTGCGCGCCGAGTTTGCGGCCGTCTTCGAGCAGCGCCGGAAAGACGAGCGTCTCCTGATCGTTCGTGGTGGCTTGCCGCGCGTAATCCGCGACCGCCGCCGCCACGCGCGCGGGCAGCGGGCAATCGCCGGCGTGCCCGAGAAAGATTTTTTCGCGCGTGACGGGGAACTCGCGCTGGCGCAACGGTTCGTCGGCAAGGATTTGTTCGATGGTCACACGAAAAAAACTAACCGTGAACGGTACCGCGGCAAAGCGGAATCAATTTCCGTTCAGGATCCGGCCCAGGTCGCTGTTCGGACCATAGATGCCCATCCAAAACTGGATGACCTTGTAGCCGATCGCGAGCGCCACCAGCAAATAAATCAATCGCGGAAACCATTGCGCCGCCGCGTGCATTTTGCGCGTGCCTTCCTCCTGATAGTAGCGCTGAAGCTGGCCCAACGATTCATCGAGCTTTCCCGTCTGCTCGCCGGTCATGTAAAGATGCTCGAACATTTCCGGAAACATCCCGCTGGCCACGACCATTTCCGCCGGGGTCGCGCCGCTGACCAGTTCGGGTTTCCACGTCGTCGCCTGGCGGCGGATGGCGGGCGAGCCGCACGCGCGCACCGCGATTTCCCACGCTTCAATGATTGTAACGCCAGCACTGATGAGCGCTTCGAGCGCGCCGGCCAGCCGCGCCAGCGCCAGGTAGCGCCGTGCGGTGCCGAGGACCGGCACCCCGCGCAACAAGCTCTCGATCACCGCGCGCCACCGTTCGCCGTGCCGGCCCTGACACGCAAAAATTACCAGCGCGACGGCCGCATAAATCGGCAGCAGGATACCGAGGGTTCTCGCCGCGTAAACCACGACGTTTCCGGTCTGGAAAAAATCTACTAACGGAAAAATGAAAACCGCGAAGTGCGCCAGCGCGACCGGATAGGCGAGATCAGCGATCATTTGCCGCGTGATGCGCGCGCGGTCTTCGTAGTGATCGGCGAGAACTCGGAAACAGACATCGAGCCGCCCGCTGTGTTCGCCCGCGTGCAGCAGCGCGACGTCAAACTCCGGCAGCCAGTTGCCCGCGCGCTGCAACGATTCGGTGAACGTGTAGCCGCCGCCTAGTTCCAGGATCACCTGCCGCAATGGCCCACGAAAGGACGCGGTGGGCGGGTGGCGCTGAATTTGTTCGAGCGCGCGGAGAAGACCGATGCCGGCGGAGGTGAGCTGCGCGAGTTGGTGATACAGCTCGGCGCGCTGAGTGAATTGGCGTGGCGTGAAAATCATCACCACAAATGTGGTTTACTGTCCGCGCGACCGGGCCGGCGCGACGGCGCCGTCGCGCGAAATGTTACGCGAGCGCCCCTTCGAGCAGCGACTTGAGCTTCGCCTTGCCGCCGGAAATGCCGACCTGTTGCGCGGAAATCTGGCCGCCTTTGAAAAGTAAAAACATCGGGATGCCGCTCACGCGATATTCCACGGCGAGCGACTGCTCGGTGTCCACGTTGAGCTTGGCGATCTTGACCTTGCCGGCGAATTCATCCGCCAGTTCATCCAGCGCGGGCGCGATCATTTTGCACGGGCCGCACCATTCCGCCCAAAAATCCACGAGCACGGGAACCGGAGACTGGGTGATTTCCTGGGCGAAATTATCCTGAGTGAGCGTGACGATCAGCGGTGAAGCCATAGGCGCGTTGAAAAATCTGAAATTCCTTCCCGAACTCAGTTCGTCGTGATTCCGTAAAGCAGGAAAAGCGTCGTCCCAACGGCCGCGAGCGCGAGCACCATCGCGATGACCGCGAGGGCCGTGTCCAACCCGCTGACCGTGCGCGCCGCTGGAGCTGCCGCAGCCGCCGGCCGGGGCGTTGAGGTGGCAGGCGCGGCGGCGGGTCGTTGTGCCAGGGGTGCAGCCGCGGCGCGCGGGGCCATGGCAGGGGCCGCATGTGACGCGGCAGCGGGCGCCATGGGTGCCGCACCGGCGCCGGTCGGACCGCCGGGTGGCAGCGTCGGCAATTTGATCGTCGGCGCCGCCGTGGGCTTGGGCGGCAGATTGATGCGGACGGTTTCTTTCTTGGGCTGGACCTTGCCGGTTTCCTTCTTGGGAGGAACGGCACCAGTCGGGGTGTTGGGCATGTTTTCGGCCATAACTTTTTCTCGCCGTCAGCATAGTTTTTTGGCGCGACCTGTCAATTTCTTATTCCAAAAGGATTCCTCGCCGTTCGTGGAAGGAGAGTTCATCGTTTCACGTTCGCGTCCTTCCCGCCGGTCATCGGCACGAACCGCACGGGCAACACCGCGCGTTGCTCGACCTGGTTCCCCTTCTTTCGCAAAACGTGCAACACCTGGTCGCCTTCGGGGCCGACCGGAATGATCATCCGTCCGCCTTCCCGGAGCTGATCCACCAACGGTTGCGGCACTTGCTCGGGAGCGCACGTGACGATGATGGCGTCGAACGGCGCGGCTTCGGGCCAGCCCTGGTAGCCGTCGCCGGCCCGGACCATGACGTTCGTGTAACCGAGCCGTTGCAAATCCGCTTCCGCCCGGCGCGCCAGCGGCTCGATGATTTCAATCGTGTAAACTTCGCGAACCAGTTCCGCCAGCACGGCGGCCTGATAGCCCGAGCCGGTGCCGATCTCGAGCACCTTGTCGCCAGGCATCGGCTCCAGTTTCTCCGTCATGAACGCGACGATGAACGGTTGTGAGATCGTCTGGCCGTGGCCGATGGGAAGGGGATAATCGCCGTAAGCGCGATCGCGGAAACCCTCCGGCACAAATTCATGCCGCGGCACTTTGTCCATGGCAGCCAGGACCCGGGGGTTGGTGATGCCCCGATCCGGTGCGGTCAGTTGTTGCGCGACCATATGTGCGCGGGCAGTCGCGAAGTCCGTTTCCACCACGCGGCGCCCGGCGGAATTGTCGCAGCCCAACACCAGGAGAAAACTCCCGGCCAGCGCGAACGGGCCAAACCAAGCTTTGCCCACGGTGGAAGAATAGGCCCACGCGATTTGTGTGCCAATGGGAAATTGCCGCACGCCGTCAAGTTGCCAACGCCCGCAGCACACGCTCCGGCGCCATCTCCGTGCTCATCGAGCCGTGCAGGAAAAAATCCATGTCCGGGCGTGACCAAGTCGGCACTGGGCGTTTGGACTGATGGCGTGCGTTGACGTGGCGCAGGAAATCAATCCGAGGAATGCGGCCGCAAGCGTCACGACGGGAAAAAACTTCGCGGGCTTCATGCGGGCGAGAATAGACCGGGAGTTTCGGGGTGTAAAGCATGGCGCGAATCAACGTCGCGGAGGTTCCAAGCCCTTCAAAGAATTCTTGTTGATTCGATCGCGTTGGGATTCCCTTTGGTGTTGTCACCGTTCGGAAAAACTTTTCTGGGTTCGCTCTTGTGCGCCGGTCTGGCTGCGGGAGCCTGGCATCCTTGCGTGCTCGCCGCCGACCAACCGCAGTGGGGACAGGCATGGTCGCGCAACATGGTTTCGGCGGAGCGCGGGTTGCCCGACTCATTTGATCCGGCGACGGGGAAGAACATCAAGTGGGTTGCGAAGCTCGGCTCACAGAATCATTCCACGCCCATCGTCGCGGGCGGACGCGTCTTCATCGGCACGAACAACAACGAGCCGCGCGACCCCAAGCATCAGGGCGATCGCGGTGTGTTCATGTGCTTCGACGAAAAAACTGGCCGCCTCCTCTGGCAACTCGTCGTGCCCAAACGCGACGAGGACGCCTACATGGACTGGCCGAACATGGGCATGTCCTCGACCGCCACCGTTGAAGGCGACCCCGACAAGGGCATCGGGGCGGGCCGCGTTTATCTCGTGGACAATCGCGGCGCCGTACTCTGCCTCGACGTGAAAGGTCTGGCTGACGGCAACGACGGACCGTTCCGCGATGAGGCCGCGTACATGACTTCGCCCGCGCCCGCCGGTTCGCCGCCGCGCCGCGAGGTTGGCGCGGAGACGCGACCGGAACCATTGCGGCCGCCCGCCGACGGAAAGCTTCTCGCACCCGGCCCGCTGGACGCGGACATTCTCTGGAAGTTCGATCTGGTTTCCGATGCGGGCATCTGGCCGCACGATGCCGCGCACAGTTCGATTCTCATTCACGGCGACCAACTTTATTTGAACACCGCCTCGGGCGTGGACAACACCCACAAACGCGTGCGCGCGCCCGACGCACCGAGCCTCGTCGTGCTCGACAAGACCACTGGCAAACTTCTCGCGCGCGACGACGAACACATCGCGCTGAATGTTTTTCACAACACCTGGGCGTCGCCCTCGCTGGGGAAGGTGAACGGCCGGGAGTTGATTTTTTTCTGCGGCGGGAACGGAGTGGTTTACGCTTTCGAACCGTTTCGTAGCCGCCGAGGTGACGAGGCGGACCGACCGACCACGTTCAAAGACCGCCTCCTCACGTCGGCGGCTACGAACGCTGTCGCGACGTTGAAAAAAGTTTTTCAATTCGACTTCGATCCGACCGCGCCGAAGACGGATGTTCACAAATTCAACAGCAACCGCCGCGAAGGCCCCAGCAACCTTTACGGAATGCCCGCGTTCGTCGCCGACCGCCTTTACGTCGCGGGCGGCGGCGATATCTGGTGGGGCAAGAATGAAGCGTGGCTCAAGTGCCTTGACGCCACGAAGACCGGCGACATCACCACGAACAGCCTCGTGTGGTCGTATCCGCTGGAGAAGCACGTCATGTCCACGCCGGCGGTCCACAACGGACTGGTGTTCATCGCGGATTGCGGCCGCACGTTTCACTGCGTGGACGCGCGGACCGGCAAGCCGCACTGGACGCACGCGATTCAAGGCGAAGTCTGGGCCTCGCCACTCGTGGCCGACGGAAAAGTTTATCTCGGCACGCGGAGCGGAAATTTTTACGTGTTCGCCGCGGGCAAGGAAAAGAAAGTCCTCTCCGAAATGGAACTCGTCACCCCCATCAGCGCCACGACGACGGCGGCCAACGGCGTGCTCTACGTCGCGACCATGACGCATCTCTACGCGGTGCAAAATGGCGCGCAGTTGAAGAACTGATTTTTTAACCACGGATGGACACGGATGAACACGGATTCCAAAACCGCGAACCACGCGAACGGAGAGCTTGGTCACAACCCAACGCCCGCTGGATCCGCCGCACCAGTCTGTCCGCGTTGGATGTTGGATGTTTCCTCCTTGTCCGCACCAGTTCGTGCTCCCAGATGCGCAACACGCGCCAACCCGCGCGCCGCAACGTCCGCGTCACGAGCGCATCCCGCTTCTTGTTCGACAAAAGTTTGCGCCGCCAGAACGCGCGATTGTTCTTCGGCTTCGTCGCGTGCTGCGGACAGCCGTGCCAGAAACAACCGTCCACGAAGAGTGCGAGTTTGAGTTTTTGAAAAACAAAATCCACCTGCACTTGTAGGAGACGACGTGAGGAGGCTTTGACTGATTTTTGATCGTGGAGCAAGGGCCGCGGATTTTTAGAATGAGCCCCCTCACGTCGTCTCCTACAAATGATCAGTTTGACCTGCCTCCTCCATCCCGTGATTCCATTCACGCGCAACACCCGCGCCAGCGCCAGTTCCGTCGCTTTGTTTCCCCTCCCGCGGATCCGCGACATCACTTCCGACCGCTTCGCCTTGGTGAAAACGTCAGGCATCAAACGCCCTCTTTACGCCGGAAGCACGCCGGGTTACAATACGCCCACTATGATCGTTCCACTCTCGAAAGTTCAACTTCGTCAGGATGAAGACGGCGTGTGGATCGCCAGATCGGCGCTGCTGCCCGGTTGCCACGCGCACGGGCGCGACCGGGGCGAAGCCACGCTCCGCTTTCAACAGGCCGCCAAGTCCCATCTGGAAGCGCTGCTCGAAACCGGACGCGCCATCCCCGCCGCCTTCCGCGACAAGTTCGTTCTCGCCGCCTGACCTGTGGGCAAATTCCCCTCTTGGAACTGCCGACAGCTTGACCGTCGCCTGCGTGAGATCGGTTGTGTGCATGAACGCTCCACCGGCAGCCACCGGCACTACTCGAATCCCTTCCGCCCGGACCGCCTCATCACCTTTTCGTGGCATCCCGGCGATGTGCCACGCGGCATCATTGCCGACATCGTCGAAGACCTCGGCATCACCCGCGACCAATTCTACTTCGGGAAATTCTGAACCGCACCAGCAACTCCGCGTTCCGAGTTCCGCGCTCCGCACTTGAACCGCTTCCGACCGCTTTGCTTTGGTGAAGACGTCTGCCATTTCAATTCAACCACGGATGAACACGGATTCAGTTGCCACTTTGCCGCGCCGGAATCGGATTAAGGCGGGGGAAAAAGCACAAAGGGCGCAAAAGATTTACTCCGCAAATCCCTCGCCGTAATCGGCGGCAAGAGCCAGGCGTCGTTCAATTTCATCCGGCTCATGCGTGTGCATCCGGTCGTAAAGCCCGCTCCATTGCGCTTCTCCCTCTCCGCCTCGGCTGCGCTTAAACTTTCAACCTTCAACTCTCAACTCTCAACTCTGAATGGACGATGGGAGAGGGCCGGGGCTTGTCGCGCCGAAGTCCGACGAAGGCGGATGCGCGAGCGAGAGCCGCAACTCCCGGCCAGCGCTTCGCAAGGAGTTCGGAACGTGGCTGATCGTTTTCATGCAGTCCAGGCTACGCCCAAAGTCCCGGCTTGCCAGGAGAATAATCATGTCGGGAGTTCGCCGCTTCGCTTTGGAAAAGCATCAGCCTTTTTTCTTAACCACGGATGGACACGGATGGACGCGGATTCAAACCACCTTCGTACGAAACCGATCAAACTCTTTCGGCAGCAGCGCGAGCAATTCGTCGGCGGTCATGCCGTAGAGATAATAGGTCACGTCGAGTTGATTCAGCAGCGCAGCCAATCGCCGTGGCGCACCTTTCACGCTTGAACCCGCTCCTCGTTTGAACGAACCGGTGGATGGATCGTAATAAAGTTTCGTCGCCACTTCTGCCACCGCGTGATTGGTCACGAGTTCTTTGCGCGAAGCCAGTTGCTCCACGATTTCGCCCGGCTCCCAGAGTTGCTTGCAGAGAAATGCGATGGCGCGTTCCGGGCGCTCGTGATGCGCGCGCACGATGAGATAAGGACCCAGCAGCAGATGCCGATAGAATCTTTGGAAGTTATCCACTTGGGCGATTAGCCGTGCTTCGTCCTTGGGATTTCGCCGTCCGTTCCCGTCCGCTGGGCATACTTCATCGAAGTAGAAAAGTGTTAGCCACGTCCACAAGCCCTGGTCCCGCTCCGGCAATCGAACCTTCGCTGCGTCAAGCAACTCGTTCAGAAAACGCCCGGTTTCCAGCCGATTGGTGAAGCTGCGCGCCGGCACGTCCACGTCGCCGGGCATCAGTTCGGTGAGCGCGGGGTCTTGCAGAAGCTCCACGGGCGGCGGCAGCGTTGGGTTCAGCGTCAGCCCGGCACGATACGAGGCGAATGCGACCACACCGTCCTGATTGAAGCGGTGCAAATTCACCGCCGGCCCTCCTCGTCACACGTTCGATCCCATGTGGAGCGCAGTTCAAGCCGTCGGCAGAACGCGCTCACCGCTTCCTCAATCCAGTTCTCACGATCCGTTTTCAGGTCGAGCGCCGGCACCGGCCCCAGCCCACCGAGATTCTTGGCGAAGCGCACCCAGTCCGCCGACCAGCCGCCTTCCTCGTCATCCTCCGTCCATCCCTCTTCCTCCAACAGCGCTCGCGCCAGCATCCGACGAAGGACTTCGGGGTAAACCAGCGCGATGAAATGCGGCGAGCGCGCCATCTCCTTCCAGCTTGGCTTCGCGTCCTTGTTCACCAGCAGGCGCGGCGGGTCGCTCTCGAAATCCAGTTTCCAAAGCTGTTGGTCAAGCGCGTCGGGCACCGGCACCAGCAAATGCCGTCGCCGGTCATCCGCCTCGCCCGCCTTCACGAA
Source organism: Pedosphaera sp. (assembly GCA_009695195.1). Classification (GTDB taxonomy): domain Bacteria; phylum Verrucomicrobiota; class Verrucomicrobiia; order Limisphaerales; family JADLHS01; genus CAIKLQ01. The sequence continues at coordinate 20,166 of SIBJ01000012.1, read as the reverse complement.
CGAAATTCCGTCCGCCTCGCCGAGCAGCTTGTGATGCTCCAATCCGGCCGGTTGCACCACGCGCACGCGGAAGAGCACCCCATCGGGTACGTCGAACTCCAGCAATCGGCGGTCGGCAGGCGAGCGCAATGCGGAGACTGTGCCCCACGACCACTGCATCCAAAGATTCTGCCGGTGTGCTTCGACCCAGACCTCGGCGTTGCGCGGGAAGTTATGTTCAGCCAAATGCAACTCCGCATCGAAAACCCAGACCGCCGTCTCTTGGCGCAGCGCGATGGAAACATCCTTGCGCCCAATCTTGCGACGGCCTGTGTAGTTAAACGTCCGCTTCATTCTCTCCCTTGAGTTCGTTGGCCCGCACCACGAGGTCACGCTTCGTATCGAAACCGGAAATCGCAAACTGGAAGTCTGGCTTCCTGATTTCGAGTTCTAACGAATTGCCGTCTGCGCGCAAAACGACAACTCCGTTGGAGTAGTCCTGTCGCAGCGGCAATCGATTGAAGGCAAAATCGTCTTGTGCCCACCGCTTGATGGCGTTCCCGCGACGCACAGCGTAGCCCGCTTCAATCCGAACCTTTAGCGGAAAGGATTCTATGGGGGCGTTGCCGGGTCTCAGGCTGAATCCGCCCTTCACTGATTGGAGTTCAAAACGCCTTGGTTGCGGCGGTGGTGGCGGTGGCGGTGGCGGCGGTGGAATATCTGGCTCTTTTTTCTCCTTCTCCGGTTTTTTCTTTGGCTCGATTGATCCCTCGTCTGTCGGCAAGTAGAAGATGTGAAGGAGCAGTGTTGGGTCTCCCTTGGTGTCTGCCGCATGGAGTCGTTGAAGGATTTCGTAAACGCTCCGCGTCACGAACTTGATGGTTTCCGGCCCGCGAACGTATTTGTTGTGGAACTTGGGAGAATCCTTCTGCCATTGCGTGTGGTTGACGCCCTCGGAGTCGCCGAGCAAACCTGCCAACGGCGGGTTGTCCACGACTACGATTGAGCGGCTTCCCGACATTTGAGGACAACGGACATCGGTGATGACAATGCCGTCTCGGAGAAAGATTGGCCTGTGCCCCGCATCACGGCATGAAGCGACATACACGGTGCAGAAAGACATGCAATCTTCTCTGCCTTCAATCTTCGGGCGCACACGCACCGGCACTCGAATTTCTACGCGCTGCTGCGTTTCCAGTCGCGTGCGGATTTCGTTCAGCTTGGATTCGGGAAGTAACTGCTCCCCGAAGTCCTTCCAACTCGGACGGGCGGTTTCGGGCAGCGTTATCCTTTCCGCTGGTATCGCGGTCGATGCCCAGCTTGCGAATTCAATTACGGCGGCTTCCGGCGCTGGCAGAAGCGAGCGGTGCGTTGGCAACGTCTCGGCATCAATCCGCAAAGTCTCTCCAGGAGCTTCCAAATCAACTACCAGTTCGCCGAGGAGAATAGGCCAGAAAAAACTGCGAACGATGCCGCGCTTGATGTCAGCGGCATTCACCCGCTCATCTACAGAAGGCACAACGATGGACAGGCCGGTTTCGCTTCCACGCTTGAGACGAAAGACCCTTTCAAAAGAACTGATAAATTCCTGGTCCATTACTGGCTCCACCGGATTGTCGTCTTGTTCACGGCAACCGAACCAACCGTCCGGCTGGTAATCGTGTTCGCCGATGGAATGAGTCCGCACGACAGCCGAACCCATCAGCACGCGGGCCGGATTGTCCGCGCGCACCGTAAGGCCGAACATGGCGTGCAACCGGCTGGCCGTGGGAAACACCTGCTTACCAATGCCCCAGCGTCCGAGGTTTTCACCGCTCTTGGACGAGCGACCTTCCGCGCGAAAGAAACTGAAGAACGCGTTCTGCTCGGCACGATCCAGCCGCCACTCGTTTACGTCGCCGGTCAGTCCTTTGGTGCCGAAGTCCTCGAAGACTAGGTAGCCGGTGTCGTCACCAAACAGCGCGTTCAAGCTGGCGCAGTTCAGACCACGCTCGAAGTTCTGCGGTGCCGAAGCGAAATGGCCCGCGAGAAACTGTCGGGCTTCCGCCGGAGCGTTCGGGACAAAACAAATCTTGACCGTGATCTGTCGCACGCCGCCCGCGCCACGCCGGGCTGCGTCAAGCGAGTTTTGGATGCCCTCGCGCACGAGTGCCTCACTCAAATTCTCCAAGCTCTCAGCGGTGAAGAAGGCATCGTTGGCGGAGTCCCTCATGCGGTCGCACGCCCGCCGACGGTTGAAGTGCCACTGAGGATTCATGTCTTCGTCTCCATCAGAACTGCACGACTTCGGCCTTCGGTGTCATAGCAAAGGCCCGCGCGTTGTGCTTCGACACAGTGGAAATCTGATAGAGTAAATTCGCCCGCATCAAATCGCCGGCACGCTTCGTTGCCGATAAGCTCCAGCGCAACGGGCCAGCCGCTGCGGGAGTAGCGCCGGGAGACGAGTTCATCGAAGCCCGGCAGCGCGAGTTGGTCGGGGCTCATTTCCACAATGTGGTTGCCGTGGTCGCGCGCGCTGTCGGGATGCAGATCGGGAAAGAGGGAGAGCAACGCGCGCCAGCCATGAAGGAATTGTTGCGTGGGCAGGGCGCGGAGTGCGCGACGGTCGAGTCCGGCAAGGCGTTGCAATTCGCTGGCCGCTTCTTTGCGTGTCTGGGGAGCGCGCCCGCCCCCGGGCGCTGGGTTCGACGCCTCGTCGAACCCGCTCGGAAGCGCGGAGTTTCGTCCCGCGAGGGCGCGAGACGATGCAGCCGGGGCGGCTGCGCTCCCCAAGAATTCCTTTATCTCACAGCCAACGGCCTCGGCCACGAGCGGCGGCACGGCGTTGCCAATGATTCGAAACTGATGCGTCCGCGCCACGGGGAATTGAAACCAGTCGGGAAACGTTTGCACGCGCGCCGCTTCGCGGGGTGTGAGCGAGCGCAGTTGCGTCGGGTGAATGAACATCAAACCGTCCTTGGCGAGATGCGCAACGATGGTGGAGCAAAGGCGCTCGCGGTGCTGGCGGGTGTAACGGTCAAGAAACACGTTGCGGTCGTAGGGAAATTCCATCTTCTCGCCGCGCGCGATGGCGTCGTCGGCGGTTTCGCCTTCGTGAATCCGGGCGAAGTCGCGCAGGTCGCGATCATTGTGCGGTCGGGCGCGGTGGGCGGTCAGTTTTGTTGCGTCGTCAATTTCAAGAACCTGCTTGAGATAGTGTTTCGCGGTTTCGTTTCGCGCGGCCAGAAAGTGTTTGCGCCGGTCAAAATCATAATCGCGTTCCTCGACGCCTTCACCGGCGGCGAGCGGCGGCAGGTCGCCGATGGCGTCCCACAAGGTCACGGTAGGAGACGAGGTAACGAGGCTCTGACTTTTGCCCGGAGAATTTTGAGCCTCCTCACGTCGGCTGCTACGTGCGGGTTTAAGTTCACTGGAAAAATAGCCGGGCAAATCATTCCGCACGCCAATCACAAGCTGGCGGCGGCGTTTCTGCGGCACGCCGAGTTTCCAAGCTTCTTCGACCTGGGTGTGAACGCGATAGCCGAGCTTGCGGGCATCAGCCTGGACCAGCGTGAAGAACTTGCCCTTGGCGGCGCTCTGGATGCCGATGACGTTTTCCATCACGAACACGCGCGGGCGAAACGCAGCGACGTAGTCGAGGAAAGGGCGGAAGAGGTAGCGGCGCTTGTCGCGTTTCACACGCGAGCCTTGGTTGGCGGCGTCCACCTGTCGCACCGTGCTGTAACCCTGACACGGCGGCCCGCCGACGATGACGTCCACATGGTTGACGCCAAGTTTCGCAGCGAGCTTGTCCGGCGGAAACTTGGTGAGGTCTTTGCAGAGTGCGAGTGTGTCTTTGGAGAAATTCGCTTTGAACGTCGTTACGGCTTCGTCGTTGAAATCAATCGCCGCCAACACACGGAAGCCGGCGCGCTGCATTCCCAAACTGAAGCCACCGCAGCCGCAGAAAAGATCAAGGCAGGTTAGTTGGTTGGAGGAACGTCCGCCCTCACCCCGGCCCTCTCCCCCAGGAGAGGGAGAATTCTCGCCAGCCACACGATACGGCGGCGACTGTTCGTGGAGCGCTGCGGATTGGTTGCCCCGTCGCTTCACGCGTCCACTCCTTTGCAGAGTTGGTCCACCGTGACGCCCAGCGCGCGAGCGAGACGAATGACAACTTTGATTCCAGGATTGCGAACTCCGCGCTCGATGCCGCTCAAGTAAGTGCGGTCGAGATCGGCTTTCTCGGCGAGTTTGTCCTGGGAGAATCCGCGGTTGTCGCGGATACGGGCGACGTTCCGACCGAAGGCAGTGAGGGTTTTATCGTGAACCGGCATTGGGCGAATCATGCGCCCAATGATGCCCGCTCGTCTGTGGGCTATCGGCTACAATGTTCTAACCTGGAACTCGGCAGCTTTTGAGTTCCTTGAGCCTTTTGGTGGCGATCAAATCCGTGCCCATCCGTGTCCATCCGCGGTCAAGTTTTTCCAACGTCAGTCCACGAACATTAACTCGTTCGAGAGCAGCAGGACTTGCGCGTATTTTTCCAAAGGCGACAGACTCGCGCCGGTTTGCGGTTGTGACGTGATGAATTGTTCCGCGAGCCGGAGTTCTCCGCTCTCCGGCGGACGCTGGCACGCGAGGCGGTGGAGGGCCCGGATTTTTTCCTTTGGACTGGCGGCGCGTTTGACCTCGTCGCGTTGAACGAGACTGCGCGCCTGTTCGATGACGAACGGGCTGTTCAACATGAACAAGGCCTGTTGCGGCACGGTGGTGGTGAAGCGGGCCTGGCTGCTCACGTCCGGATTGGCAAAGTCGAACGTGCGGAACAGCCCGGGCAGATTCTGGCGCTCGATCAGGCCATACACCGCGCGCCGCCGGGCGAACGGTTCGCCGATAAGGTCCACCGGCAGGCCGCCGACGGTGAGGTCCAGTTTGCCCGCCACCGCGAGCAAGGTGTCGCGCAGCGCTTCGAAGTCGAGGCGCTGCCGGTTGAAGCGCGCGAGGTAACGGTTGTCGGGATCGGCTTTCAGACTCGCCGCCGGCGCGTCGCTGCTCTGTTGGTAGGTGGCGGAAAGGACCATGAGCCGGTGCAACTGTTTCAAGCTCCAATGGCCCGCGACAAACTCGGCCGCGAGGTAATCGAGCAACTCCCGTTGCAACGGCGCTTCGGTGCGCACGCCGAAATCGCCGGGCGTGGAAACCAGTCCTGCGCCGAAGTGATGCAGCCAGACCCGGTTCACGAACACGCGTGCGGTGAGCGGATTGGCGGGACTGGCGATGGCGCGGGCGAGATCCAATCGGCCGCTGCCGTTCGTGAGCGGCACGGGCCGGGGGCCGCTGAGCACTTCGAGAAATTGCCGGGGCGCTACCGGGCCGGGGTTGCCCGGATTGCCGCGCAGGAAGACGTGGGAGTCGCCCGGGGTCGCGCGGTCCGCCATGGCCATCGCGCGGGGCGGCGCGCCGGCGTGCGTCCAATCGAGCGCGGAAATCCGGTTGCGCATCGGCGCGGCGCCTTCGCCCAGCCGCCGTCCGTGCATGGTGCGGACTTCCGCCTCGGTGAGATTCGGCGGCGCGTTTTCGGCGTAGAGCAGTTGGCGAACGGCTTCGCGGCTGACGTCCGGCAGCGCGGTGGGCGCGGGTTTGTTTTCCTTGGCCGCAGATTCCAGCGACGTTTTCCATTCGGAGTCCACGTCGCGGAACAATTTGCTGTAAGCCGCCACCACCTGCGCCAGCGAGTTCGTGACTTGCCCGGCCAGCGCTTTCGCCACGGCGGGATTGGCGCGCGCCGGGTCGGCGGTGAAGCCGGCGAGGCGGACCGGCAGGTTGGTGGCAATTTCCGTTTCACTCAGTGCCGCCAGTTCGAACCACGGCGCGAAGATCGCGTCCGAATTCGTCCGGCGCTTGTCCAATTCCGCCATCCACCGGCGCAACACCGTGGGGATGACCTTGTGCTCGCCGGCGAACGTGTCGAACCGGGCTTGATCCTCGAGCTTCACCACATCGTGCGCGGCGAGCAGATAATCGCCGATGTTTTCGCGCAGGTCGTTCCGGAACTTGGCGATCTCCTTCTGCTCGAACTCGGCGATCTCCTTCCGGATGTTTTCCTTTTGCTTGAGGTAATCCTGGTATTCCGACGACTCGCGCAACGGGCCGAGCAGCGGCAATTCGCCCGGCTCCTCGGTGCTCGCGAACACGCCGTGCAGCGCGTAGTAATCGCGGGACGGGATGGGATCGAACTTGTGATCGTGACAGCGGGCGCAGGTGACCGTCAGCCCGAGCGTGCCGCGCGTCACCACGTCGAGGCGGTCGTCAATGATGTCGTTCTGGTTGTTGAGAAAGCGCCGGCCCAACGTGAGGAAACCGAGCGCGGCCAGCGGGCGCTTGTCGTCGCCGAGTTCCAGGCGATCCGCGGCGATCTGCTCGAGGAGGAATTTGTCGTAGGGTTTGTCTTCGTTGAGCGCGCGCACGACGTAGTCGCGATACGTGTACGAGAACGCGTAACGCCGCTCCTCGCCGCCCGCCAGATAGCCTCGGGTGTCCGCGTAACGCGCGAGGTCCAACCAGTATCGCCCCCAGCGCTCGCCATAGTGCGGCGAAGCAAGCAGGCGATCCACCAATCGCGCATACGCATCGGGCCGCGCGTCCTTGACGAAGGCTTCGACTTCGTCCGGTGTCGGCGGCAGACCGATCAGATCATACGTCACGCGCCGGATGAGGGTGCGGCGGTCGGCGGCGGGGGCCGGCTTCAATTTTTTTTGCTCCAGTTTGGCGAGCACGAAATTGTCCACCGACGTCTTGATCCAGCGCGGGTTCCTGACCGCCGGCGGCGATGGCTTGGTCACCGGTTGGAATGCCCAGTGCCGGCGCTTCGCTTCCGTGACGTCGGTCAAGGGCTTTGGCCCGGTGGGAACGCGCGGGTCCGGCGCGCCCATTTTCACCCACGCTTCGAGCGCGGCGATCTGTTCAGCGGAAAGCTTTTTGTCCTTGGGCGGCATCTGCAAATCGGGATCGGTGTAGCGCACCGCCTTGATGAGCAGGCTGGCTTCGGGATCCCCGGGCACGATGACGGGGCCGGTCGTTCCGCCCTTGAGCAAGGCGTCCCGCGTGTCGAGCCGCAAGCCGCCTTTGACCTTCTCCGCTTTCTCGCTGTGGCAGGAATAGCAGTGCTCGGCGAACACGGGGCGGATTTTTGATTCGAAGAATTCGGCTTGCTCGGGCGTTGGCTCGACGGCGCGGCAAAGCGAAGCACCAAGCACCAAGCACCAAGCACCAGAGAAGCACCAAACATCAAACTTCAAACCCGGCCAACGTCTGAATTGGAGCTTGGGGCTTGAAGTTTCTCTGGAGCTTGGAGCTTGGAGCTTGGAGCTTCTACGCATTACACAATCAACTCCTTCACCACGTTCCCATGCACATCCGTCAGCCGGAAATCGCGGCCCGCGTGACGAAATGTCAGTTTCGTATGATCGAAGCCGAGCAACTGCAGCAGCGTCGCGTGCAGGTCGTGGACGTGGACGGGTTTTTCCACCGCCTTGAAACCGAACTCGTCCGTCGCGCCGTGAACGTAGCCGCCGCGCACGCCGCCACCGGCGAGCCACATCGTGAAGCCGTGATGATTGTGGTCGCGGCCGTTGACTTTGCCGGCGTTGGCGCCGGGCGTCGGCAATTCAACGGTGGGCGTGCGGCCAAATTCACCGCCCCAGATCACCAGCGTGTCCTCCAACATGCCGCGCTGTTTCAAATCCGCGAGCAGCGCGCCGATGGGTTGATCGCATTCACCCGCGAGCTTGCGGTGATTGACTTCGAGGTCGTCGTGGTTGTCCCACGGCTGGCCGTCGCCGTGCCAGACCTGAACGAACCGCACCCCGCGCTCGAGCAGCCGGCGGGCGATGAGCAACTGCCGCGCTTGCGTGCCCTTGCCGTAGAGCGTGCGGATATGCTCCGGCTCTTTGGAAATGTCGAAGGCATCCGTCGCGTCAATCTGCATCCGATACGCCAGTTCAAAGGACTGGATGCGCGCCTCCAGTTGCGCGTCCGCCGCGCGCCGTTTCGCATGGCGCTCGTTGAGTTGATGCAACAAGTCGAGTTGCTGGCGCTGCTCGGCCTGCGTGACGGAGTTGTTTTTGATGTGCTCGATGAGCTGCTCGAGTTTCTCGTGTTTGGTGTTGATGTAAGTGCCCTGATAAATCCCCGGCAGGAAAGCGCTCTGCCAGTTCTGCGATTCCTGGATCGGATAGCCGGGACACATGCTGATGAAGCCGGGGAGATTCTGGTTCACGGTGCCGAGACCATACGTGATCCACGAACCCATGCTGGGCCGGGGCAGGCGCGCCTCGCCGCAATTCATCAGCAGCAACGACGGTTCGTGATTCGGCACGTCCGCGTGCATCGAACGGATGACCGCGATGTCGTCAATGTGCGCAGCGACATGCGGGAACAGCTCGCTCACCTCGATGCCGCTCTGGCCGTATTTTTTGAAGGCGTAGGGCGACTTCCAGGCCGCGCCGGTTTTGCGTTCCGTCGGCAAATTCGCCATGGGCAGCGGCTGGCCGTGGAGTTTGGTGAGCATCGGCTTGGGATCAAACGTGTCCAGGTGCGACGGCCCGCCGTTGGCGAAAATGTGGATGACGCGTTTGGCCGTGCCGGGAAAATGCGGCGCCTTGGGCGCGAGCGGCGAGTTGATGTTGATCCCCTCGGCCGCCGCGGCACCGAACAGGGCCGGGCCGACCAGATTCGCCAGCCCCACCATCCCGAAGCCCATGCCGCAACGCCCGAGGAAATCGCGTCGGGTGAGAAAGCAATCCTCAGGTTTCAGTTGATGGTTCCAAGCGCTCATGGCGAACAGTCAGCTTTGCAACGACTGGTTCTCGTCGTGAAAAATTCAGTAAATCAGGAACGCTGGCAATAAACAAATCATTGCCGCGAAATCGGAGCGCCCGGGGTCAGTTTCGTTCACCGTGCGCAAAATGGAACTGGCACGGCCAGACACGGTCTGCCGCCACGGCGTTCACATCGAACGTATTCGCCACGAAAGCCAAAAGCCTTGCGCGATTTTGACCGGGCAAATAATTCTGGCACGCTCATTGCAATGTTCGCCGCAAAACCGAATCAGCCGGCAACCGCAAGTCCGGCGCTGACGGCGCGGCGTGATCTCACCGAAGCGCCGTCCGCCGCGAAGCCACCGTCACCTTGGGCCATGAATTCAGAATCAAAACCGGCGTGCTCCTCGCCCGTCAGCGATTACCTCGAACAACTCCACCGGGAGTTCGCCGCCGTGACCGAAGGCAAGGTGGCCACTTACATCCCCGAACTCGCCAAGGCCGATCCGAACTCGTTCGGCCTCTGTCTCGTCACCGCCACCGGCCACGTTTATGAGGCCGGCGATTCGCGGCAACCGTTCACGATCCAATCCATTTCCAAACCGTTCGTCTATGGCCTCGCGCTCGAGGACCACGGACGGAAGCACGTGTTGAGCAAAGTCTCGACCGAGCCGACGGGCGACGCCTTTAATTCCATCAGCCTCGAACCCGGCACCGGCCGGCCGCGCAATCCCATGATCAACGCCGGCGACGAAGCCGGCGAGATGCTTTTCCTCGCGCGCGGCAGGGTGAGCGTTTTTGTGCCGCCGGCATGGTCTTCGGCGAAATGGCCGTGATTGACCGCGCCCCGCGCTCGGCGATGATCGTCGCCGATTCGGAAGTGGTGTGCGACGCGCTGAAATTGGAGGACCTCGAACGACTCGGCGTGACGCATCCCGGAATCAAAATCAAATTGCTGGAAGCCCTGAGCCTGTGCCTCTGCCGCCGGTTGCGGATCGCCAACCGGAAATTGAGCGTGTTCGATTGACGCAGCGGCGGCCCAACCACCCGGCAAGCAACGCTGACAAGCTCCGATTGCGCTTTGCAAATCCGACCCAATCCGGTTCGATGCCGTCATGTTCCCTTACGTCGCATTGACCAAAGACAAAAAGTGGCAGCCCGGACCTTACGAAGGTGTCGAGCTGATGGTGCTGCACAAAAACGAAATCACCGGAGGCGTCGTGGTGCTGCGCAAGTTCAAGGCGGGTTGCACCATTCCGGCGCACACGCACCCGGACGCCAACGAATGGGCGTACGTCCTCTCCGGCGAATGGCAGGAATCCGATGTGACCTACACCAACGGCACATTGTTTCACGCGCCCAAAGGTGTGCGTCACGGCCCGCACATCGCGCGCACGGAAGTCATCAGCCTCACCACCTTCGACGGACCGCTGACGGTGGTTTGAACGCGCCGGACATCGTCCTTGCCAAGTCGCTGCGCGCCGCGCCAAGGTTGGACATGACGCCCGCTCAACGATTCCATCTCGCGCTGGCCGATCTGACTTTGATCGCCCACGCCGCGTTCGTGGCGTTTGTGCTGATTGGCCTCTTGCTGATATGGATTGGCCGGTTCCGCGGCTGGAGCTTTGTGCGGAACTTTTGGTTTCGCGTCGCCCACCTCGCCGCGATCGGAGTCGTGGCCGCCGAGTCGTTGGCCGGCTTCGGCTGTCCGCTGACCACCTGGGAAAACCAGTTACACCTGCTGGCTGGCGGAGAGAAAACTTATCAAGGCTCGTTCATCCAACATTGGTTGCATCAGGTGATGTTCTTCGACTGGAGTGAAACCACATTCACCTTGATCTACATCGGCTTCTTCACGGCGGTCGCCCTCAGCCTCTGGATCGTGCCGCCGCGGATGCCGCGGCGTGAACCGGCGAAAATTTCAGCCGCGCGTTCCGCCAACGCCCGCTGAAGCAAAGCGACGCGGAACGACCCTCTTCATCCCTCATGGATAAAACTGCGGCCCATGCGTTCTTGAAACAGATGCTCGGACCAAACGCGGCGTTCCGCGAGGGCCAGTGGGAAGCAATTGAGCAAATTGCCAATCAGCGCCGCCGGTTGCTCGTCGTCCAGCGGACGGGTTGGGGCAAAAGCATCGTTTATTTTCTCGCCACAAAAATTCTCCGCGACGCGGGTGCTGGTCCGACATTGCTCATCAGTCCGCTTCTGTCGCTGATGCGCAATCAAATCCTCGCCACAGAAAAACTCGGCGTGCGCGCGGCCACGATTCACAGCGAGAACGTGAAGGACTGGGGCGAGGTCGAAGTGGCGCTCGCGGGCGATCAACTCGACTTGCTCATGGTCTCGCCGGAGCGGCTGGCCAATCCAGAGTTCATGAAAAAACTGCTGCCGCTGCTGCAAGGCCGCGTCGGCTTGTTCGTCGTGGACGAGGCGCATTGCATTTCGGATTGGGGACACGATTTCCGCCCGGACTACCGCCGCATCTTGCAAGTGATGAAGTTGTTGCCGCCCGGCGTGCCCGTGCTCTGCACCACTGCGACCGCCAATGACCGAGTGGTGCGCGACATCGAAACGCAGATTCCGCAACTCCAGGTTCTGCGCGGTCCGCTCGTGCGCACGTCGCTTCGCCTCTACAACATCCGGCTCGCCCATCAATCCGACCGGCTCGCGTGGCTCGCGCAATTCCTGCCGCCACTACCGGGCAACGGCATCGTTTATTGCCTGACGATTCAGGACGCGCGCCGCGTTGCCGCATGGTTGCAGGCCAACAACATCTCCGCCCGCGCCTATCACGCCGACCTTGAAGGTGCGGAGCGAATTGAAACCGAAGGCCAATTGCTCCACAACGAAGTCAAAGCTCTCGTCGCCACCGTCGCGCTCGGCATGGGCTTCGATAAACCTGATCTTGGTTTCGTGATTCACTTTCAGCGTCCCGGCTCGGTCGTGGCCTACTACCAACAAGTCGGTCGCGCCGGGCGCGCGATGGATTCCGCGTTTGGAATTCTGCTGAACGGCAGCGAGGACGACGAGATTTCCGACTATTTCATCCGCACCGCATTTCCGCCGGTGGACGTGATGCAAGCCGTGCTGGCGGCGGTGGAAAGACGCGGGCCGCTGACGATTGACGACATCGGCGCGGAATTAAATCAGGGTCGCCGCGCCATCGAGAAAGCTCTCAAGCTCCTCGAAGTTGATGGCGCGGTGACGCATGACAAACTCGGCTACGTGCCGACCAACATTCCGTGGCAGCCCGACGCCGCGCGTTTCGAGCAAGTCACGCGCTTGCGCCGTGACGAAGTCGAGCAGATGCGCCGCTACGTCGGGCACAAGGGCTGCTTGATGGAATTCCTGGCCCGCGCGCTGGACGACCCGAACGCCGCGCCCTGCGGCAAGTGCATGAATTGCACGAAGCACGCCGACCGGCGAACCGTGCCCTCCGAATTGACGCAAGCGGCGGTGAATTTTCTGCGCGGCGACGCACTCGTGCTCGAACCGCGTTTGCGCTGGCCCAAGCCGTTGCTGGACGAACTTGAAAAACATTTGCCCGATGCGCTTGAGCGTTTTGAAGACAGCCACCGACCCAAGACAACGATTCCAGAGCGCATCCGTCCCGAGCCGGGACGGGTGTTGTGCATTTACGGCGACGCCGGCTGGGGTGAAGAAGTCGCGAGATGCAAATACGAGACCGGCGCGTTCAGCGATGCGCTGGTGGACGCAACCGCCTGCCTGATTCGAGACAAATGGAGGCCGCAACCGCCGCCGGAATGGATCACGGCTGCGCCATCCCGAACTCATCCCACACTCGTCGCTGATTTCGCGCAGCGACTGGCCGAACGCCTCGGCGTGCCCTTTGTTGCTGTGATTCACAAACGACGAGAGAACCAACCGCAAAAGGAAATGCGGAATGGCGTTCAGCAATTACGCAACGTGCTCGACGTCTTCGACGTGGCCGGTGAAAAACCCGCCGGTATTGTCCAGTCGGCAGCGTGGAGCGCGGCGCGGTTGCTGGGTCACGCCGGAGAAATCCCGAAAGGCCCGGTGCTGCTGGTGGATGACGTGGTGGATTCAGGATGGACGCTGACGTTGTTGGCGGTACTATTGCGACAGCGGGGCAGCGGCCTGGTGCATCCGTTCGCGCTGGCCAAAGCCTCGCCGCGGGGAAGTTGATGAACGCGCACGAATATCTCGGCGATGACGGGCAGGCGATGCTGCTGCTCTGCTCCTCGCTCGCGCTGCCGCCGACCGCGGCGGAGATGGACTTGTCCCCGCTGAAACTCAGCGAGTGGAATCAACTCGAACGGAAAGTTCTCGCGTCGTCGCTGAAAATTCCCGCCGCGCTTCAAGGTCGCAGTGCGGATGAACTTGCCAAAACGCTCGCGTTGCCGAACGACGAAGCCGAGCGCATCACACGCTTGCTGGAATTCGCCGGCCAACTTTCGGTCGAACTCCAAAACCTTTTCGAGCGCGGCCTCTGGACCGTGACGCGCGCGGACGAACTTTACCCGCCGCATTTGCGCGACACGCTGAAACATCAAGCGCCCTCTGTTCTGTTTGGCGCGGGCGACATCCGCTTGCTGCAACGCGCCGGCGTGGCGGTGGTCGGATCGCGCAACATTGACGAGGCGGGCGCCGCGTTTGCCCGCGAGGTCGGCGCGAAAGCCGTCGCGGCAAAACTTCCGGTGGTTTCCGGCGGCGCACGCGGCACCGACCGCATCGCCATGCAGGCCGCGCTCGAAGCGGGCGGCATCGCGCTCGGCGCTTTGGCCGACAGCCTTGAACGCACGGCCCGTCAGGCGGACGTGCGCGAATTCATCAGCGACGAAAAACTGGTGTTGATCACACAGTATGCGCCGGACGCAGGGTTTTCCGTCGGCGGGGCGATGGGACGGAACAAGTTGATTTACGGACTCGCCGAATCCGCCGTCGTGGTCAGCAGCGACCATCAAACCGGCGGCACGTGGGCGGGCGCGGTTGAAGCGTTGAAAGGAAAGTGGTGCCCCGTGCTGGTGCGCGACGGCGACAACGTGCCACGCGGGAACAAGGAACTGCTCAAACTTGGCGCGACCGCCTTGAGCGCTGACGATTTGGCTGGCGTTTCGGACATTGCAGAATGGGTGCGTCAACGAGTCGTCCCCAAGGCAAGCGAGATGGATTTATTCGCCCAAGCTCCATCTGCGCGCCGAAAGTAATCACACCTGCACGATTACACCCTTGAATTATCGCTTCCAAACTTTGTCGCATATGCGACAAAGTTTGGAATGGCAATTTTGGGGCTGATTTCTTATCCTTCAAACGTGAAACCAAAAACTGAAGAGTTGATCAACCTGTTGCTTTGGTCTGCTGAAAAATTGGTGCGCCCCACATTTCGCAACCTGACCGATTCGTACGAGAGTTGGGCATACCGCAATAGCCTGCTCAAACAAACAGCGGTATTGGAGAGCAAGCAATTGATCGAGCGCAATCCAGCCGCGCCGGACGACCGAATGTATCGCCTGACCTGGCAGGGGCGGCTGCACGCGCTGGGTGGACGCGATCCGCAGGCCCGATGGTCGCGGGAGTGGGACGGTCGCTGGCGGCTCGTGTTGTTTGATGTGCCCACAACGCAGAACACGCACCGCGCCCGGCTACGGCGTTACCTGCGCGATAAAGGCTTCGGTTTCCTGCAAAATAGCGTATGGATCACGCCCGATTCGCTTGAAGATGAACGACGAATCCTCGTAGGTGGAAAGATAAATGTGGAATCGCTTCTCCTGTTGGAGGCGCGACCTTGTGCAGGAGAATCTGCTGCGGAAATTGTCGCGGGGGCGTGGGACTTCGAGCGCATCAACCAGCGCTATGCCCGACATCTGAAAATCCTCGGTGAACGACCGGGCGATGCATTGCGGAATGAAGCGGCGGCAAAGGCGTTGCTGCGCTGGGCTACGGCGGAGCGCGAGGCGTGGCTGGATGCTGTGACAATTGATCCACTGCTTCCCGCCAGAATTCTACCACCCGATTACTTGGGGCAGCAGGCGTGGCGGCGACGGGTTGAAGTGTTGCGGGACGCTGGACAGCAAATGCACACGTTTATCGCTTGATCCAATACTTCCAAATTTTGTCGCATATGCGACAAAGTTTGGAATCTGGTGAATTCTTTAATAAGAACGGGGTTTTACGCCGCTGCTTGCGACGCCGCCAGATCGCTGCGCCGTTGCTTGAGGCTCTTGAAGAATTCGTAGCCTTCGCGCAGGCGGCGGACGCAGACGTCCTTGTCCTCCAGCATGGTCTTGATGATGCGGAGAATCGGTTTCGGGCGCAGGTAGTAACGATGATAGAACCGTTCGACGCTCTCGAAAATTTCGTCCTTGCTCAGGCCGGGATATTCGAGCGCGCTTTGCTGGAAACCGTCGCCTTCCACCAGGGCGGCCTTGTCTTTCTTCGCGAACCAGCCGTTGAGTCGGGCCTGCTCGTAAAGTTCCGTGCCGGGATACGGCGCAGCCAGCGAGACTTGCATGGAGAAAACATCCCCTGCGCGTGATTGCCGTGATTGACCAGCGCGCCGTGGTGAAGAAAATCCTCCGCCATTTGGGACAGTGGAACGGCACCCCGCCGCTGGCCCCATCCGCTCGCCTCCGAACGGTGCGGATGGGCCGTGGACTCGCTCACCCCATGAGATGAAACAAGCCATCTCACGGGGCGAGCCGTGCGACGACGTGGACCCCATGCTCGACTACGAAAACGCCCTCTCCGACTGAGGACCACCTGGGACCACCCCCGTTTCGCCGACGCATCCGCCGGTGCGCCGTTGAACCGGCGGAAAATCCCGGAAGAAGAGATTGACACCCGCCGATGAAGGCGTAAACTGCCAACCATAAACCCGACGCGAAAGCAATGTTCCTTGGAATGCGCAGCGCCATTCCCATAAGCAGTAACCACACGCAACCTATGAAAAAACTCCCTCTGCTCCGTTACAGCGTCTTGGTCGCAAGCGCGATCACTTCGCTCTCCTCAGTGCTCCAGCGCGAAGCGTTGGCGCAACCCAGCAACGCCACGCCGTTCCGCGTGGTCATCGAACGGGCGAACCAGCCACAAGGTCCGTTCACCAAACTCCCCGCCAGCGGCCTGCCGCTCAGCGCCGACGGCGATGGGTTGGTGGACAACAGCTCGGCCAGCGGGGCGTACTATCGGTTGCGCACCGAGAACCCATTGGTCGCCGGCGGGACCAACCCCATCGTGGTCCGGTTCGGCGACGTGCCGCTCAACGTGCGCAACATCGCGCAGGAGTTCCTGGATTCATCCACCAACGCGCCCCGCGAGGATTCCCTGTTCGACGTGGTTCTGGGGCCCACGGTCACGCCCTTGTACAACCCCGCCTTCGGACCCGCGCCGGCTTACTTTGAATTCAAACTCACGACCAAAGCCCCGGCCCCGGCCAACGCCACCAATCAGGTGCCGCTGCATCGCAACCGGGATCGCGGTTACATCGTCGTCTCGGCCAGCGACGGGGATTTTCCGGTCGTCAGTCATGCGTTCGACGGTTTGGCGCCTTCCGAAACCCTGGGGCGTGCCGCCGGGACCTCCTTGCTCCGCTTGCAACGTTACGATGCCGTCCACACGGTGGCCGAGGACCTGGCGGGCAATCGTCTGACCTTCACCGGCTACAATCCCGTGCAATATCCCAACACCATCACGCAATACGTGGATCAGGTTTTCAGCGTGACGGGCACCAACACCAACGCACCGCCGCCCTTCACCGGATCGGTCCTGCCCAATTACGCGGCGTTCAAGAACTACCATTTGAGCGCACCCCAAAATCAGATCGTCCGCTCGCGCCTCAAGAAATCGTCCGCGCCGCGCCGGGCGGTCACCAAGACACCCAATCCGCCGGTGTTCAATGTCGCCGTGGGGGCCAACTTTGACGTCCTGTTGGATCGTCACGTGACCAGCGTGACGTACTTGACGGACAGAGAAGACGGCCCGCCCGCCAACGGAACGAACATCCTGAGCGTTCAAGCTCTGGCCACTGGCTTGCGGCTGCACGGCAACGCCAACGGCGGCATCGGCCTGCTGGTGGATAGCGACCTGCAATCGGAGCAACTCATCGTGGTCACGGTGGGGACGGGCGCGGCCGCGCAATCCACCGGCTGGTCGAGCTGGACGTATTACTATGCGGGAAGCTGGAGCGATCAACGGCAATACTACCAATACGTCTTTGGCAGTTGCTACGTGGGTTGCGGGCCGGTGGATTGGGCGATGCTTTACGGTTGGTTCGATTACACCGGCGCCAGTTCGAGCCTGATCGCCGGCGGCGCCGCGCCGATCAACAACGACGCCAACGTGACTGACTGTATCGAGTATTGCAACAGCGCCTGCGGCACTTACTGCCTCGCCGGCAGCGGCGCGACCAATCCCTGGGACATGCCCGGCGGCGATGCCTGGGCCTCCCACAAGGGCGTCTCCTACACTCGCAACCACAAGTATTCCGTTGTGCTCGTGCCCACGAGTTCGATCCGGGAACATGCGCGTGATTCCATTCGCTACAACAACATCCCGTCCATGATCGGCATCGGCCTCACGTCCGCGCACTACCCGCTCGCCTATGGCTACAAAACGCGGCATTATGATGTGCTGGGCGTCACGATCTCGTATGATCGTTACTTCAAGTGCAACATGGGTTGGGGCGGCACCTCGGCCAGTTGGGAAGATGCCAGTGTTTGGTATGCCTCGAAGGACACGGTCCCCTGAGTTCATCGCGAAGTAGAAACGCGGCGCGTGGAGCTAACCTTCACGCGCCGCTTGTTTGATTTAGCCCCAGGCTGGCCCTTCGCCGCCGTGATGGAGTAATGGCACCGTGGAGCGCGGCATTTGTGCCACTTCATCACCCGGAGGCGCCAGCGTTCGCCTCGCGCAAAGCGGTTCGGAAGATGAAGCGGGATGAATCCCGCGCTCCCGTGGCTCGGCGTTGAGCCAGACACTGCTGTTTTTCAATCGGACGTTTCCAACTCCTTTTGCGTGACGCCCACCTGGGAAGTCGGCACGAACAAGATTGCCTGCTTGTTCCCGACCGGCGTGCCGCCCGGAAACAAGTCGCCGGCGCCAACCCGGCCCGTTTCGTTCTCGATGCCAATGGTGACCGATGGTCCCGTTGGCGCGTGCCGCGATGGCGCGTGCCGCGATGGTTGCCCGGTGTGCAGATATTGGAACAGGATGCACTCGTTCTCCTCGAACAACACCACTTGAAAACTGGGCCGATTCGGCCCGGTGCGATGGCCCGCAATTGGCACCGCCTGCCACGTAACGCAAAAGACGCGCTGGGGCGATTTGCCTTTCGTGCCGATGAAAATCTTCCCGCCGGCTGCCGGGTTCAAATCGGTCCAGAACGGCGCCAGCATCGCATTCGGCGGCTGCTCCGACGGCAACGCTGCGTTCGCGCGGTCCAGTCCCTCGGGCGCAAAACCCATGATCCCGTTGGCACCGACATGCACCGCGTCGTAACGCCGGCCATAGAACCAAAACGGGAACGGCAACGGAATGGCGCCACTCACGGCGTTGTCCCCGAGTTGAAGGCGCGCGTCGTGCGCGCCGACCCAGTGGAATTCGACCGGCATCAACTGATAGTTGGCGATGGCCCGGATGAAATTGGTCGCGCGGGAAGTCAACCCCTGGGCGCCGGTAACCGTCAGCGTGGCGGCGAATTCGCCCTCCTGCGCGAACCGGTGGCTCGGGTTGGCCACATTGGTCGCGCGGTTGCCATCGCCGAAATCCCAGAGGCGATTGATGATCACGCCGAACGAACGATCCGTGAATTGAACCTCCAGCGGCGCGGCCCCTTCCCGCGGCGTGCAGGTGAAGTCCGCGACCACACTCGGCCCCAGGGCGTTGGCGAGATTCAGTCGTCCGCCTGTAACACAGCGGCCCGCCAACGCGGAGACGGGGGTGGCGGCGGCCAGCAAAGCGGTGACCTGTTGCGCGGGTGGCTTGTCCGGAAACCGCGCGGCCAGCAACGCCAGCGCGCCCGAGACGTAGGCCGTTGCGAGCGACGTGCCGTTGGCCGAGCCGAATTCGTCGTCGCCCGTGAACGCCGTTGAGTAAATGCCCACACCGGGCGCGGCCAAATCCACGGACCGGGCGCCGAAGTTGGAGGCCGTCCAGAGCGTATCGGAACGCGTCAACGCCGCGACCGACACGACGTTGTCCAATTCGTAGCTGGCCGGATAAAAGGGCACGAGATCGTTGTCCCCGGCGAAGTTTCCCGCCGCCGCCGCGACCACAATACCGGCTTGTGCCGCGTCCGCCAAGGCATCGCGCAGAGCCTGGGAAAATTGGAGCGTGCCCCAACTTGCGTTGATGATTTTCGCCCCGTTCGTCTTCGCGTAATCAATGCACACAATCGCGTCGGAGATGCTCCCATTGCCGGACGCGTCGAGAAACTTGCAGGCCATCATTTGCACGCGCCACGCCACGCCGGCGACGCCAAAACCGTTGTTCCCGTGGCCACCGATGATCCCCGCCAGCATCGTCCCGTGTCCATAGTCGTCCCGTGGATCATTCGACCCGGTCAAGGCATTGAAGCCATGTCCGCCGTCGCGCGGATTCGTCCAGAGGTTGGCTTTGAGGTCGAGATGCGTGTAACGCATTCCACTGTCGAGGATCGCCACGATGACGTTGGTGGTGCCGTTCAACGTGTCCCACGCCTCGGGAGCGTTGATATCCGCATCCGGCACGCCGCCGCCTTGCCCCAAGTTATTCAACCCCCACTGCGTGCCGTCACGGTAACGTGAGTCGTTCGGTGAGGTAAGCGCCGCCTGCACCCGGTAGTCCGGCTCGGCGTATTCCACTTCGTTGTGTTGCTGATAGCGGCGGATCGCGTCCTTGACGTTCGTGCCTTTGGGCAAACCAAGAATCTCAATCCTGGAACTTCCGCCGGCATGCAGCACACGGGTGCCACTGGCCCCGTGCATGGCTCGCAGTGCCTTCGGCGGCACAGCTTCCCTCCGCTTCACCAGAATCCGATCCTCGCGGAACGGATCCGTAGCGGGGACAACCCGCGCCGGAACTTGGGCTGTCGCGAAGGTCGAAAACAGCCACAGCCCAAAACAAATCAGGATCCGCCACCAATACATTTGGAACATGCGCAAAAGGGATAGCCGAAACGGCGGGACTTTCAAGGCTGCCGATGGCACGAAATTGCGATCGTTGTTTTCGCTGGCGGAGGGCACCATCGCGGACTGCACGTAAAGGGGTCATAAAGGGACTGGCCCGAATGGCGCTTAGATAAGGAAAAACGCGTCAGCAATTGTACGCGAATATAACTGGATCCTTGGAGCGAGTTGTTTCAAAGTGGCGCATGAAACAAACGACTCCATTCCTCGCTGGATTTTCACATCTGCTGTCTGGCAGTCAACGC
>SIBJ01000091.1 GCA_009695195.1 Pedosphaera sp. | reverse complement strand
ATCGAAGAATGTGTCGTATTTCCGGCCGGGGAGGTATTGGAAATCGAAGTGGTCGCAGACGTTGTAGCCTTTGTCGAACTTCCCGGTGACGCGATTGGTCGTGGCGTTGAAGAATTTTTCCGTCGCCGCCCACGCGGGACTGTCTTTGACGGCCGAAGGATTGGGGGAGTCGCGGTTGAAATACTCCGCAGTCTTGGTGTCACCGGCTTCGGCGGCGACGCGCGCGATGCTGGCGCGGGTGAACTGGAGGTCGCGAATGGGCACGAAAGTCATGAGCGCCCAATAACCAATCAGCAGGCCCGCGCAGATGGCGACGAGCGCGCGCGGTTTGAAGAGGCAGAACAGCAAGCCGCCGAACAGATAGGCCAGCGCGATGCGGTTCAAGACGCCCATCAACCGCATGTCCGGCCACGCATTCGTGAATCCACCAGAATAAAAGATGCCCACGAGGAAGAGCAGCACGCCGCGGCGGATGACGCGTCTCATCGCCCCGGCCCGGCCTTCGCGTTCGATGAGTTTGGTCAGCGAGAAGACCACGGACGCGCCCATCATGAAAACGAACAGCGGAAAGATCAGGTCGTAGAAGTGGAAACCCTCCCAATCGGCGTGCTCAAGTTGGTCGGTCAATCCTTTCACGAGCCGATAGAGCAGCGAACCGCCCGCCTCCGATTTGCCGTGCAGCCCATCCGCGATTCGGCCCAGCGCATAGACGAGCGAATCGGCGCCGATGATCCAGAACATGTCGAAGCCGCGCAGCGCGTCGAGCGACATGAGGCGCTGCGGGGCCGAGGCGGTGGGGGCGGGGACGTTCATGGTGCGGAAGGTTTAGTGAAAGAGTATGAGAGGTTCAAGTGGAAAGAGGGCGGGCGCCGATTGGAGCGCCGGTCTCCGACCCGGCTCGTTGAATAATCTGCCCCTTGCAACGCGCCGGGTCGGGGAACGGCGCTCCGCTAAAGCCGCAGAAAGATTTTTCGGCGATAAAGAAAATGCACGAACCAGAAACCCATCGCCAGCGTGACGAGCGCCTGGGTGAAACCGGCGAACGGTCCGAGGCATCGGGCGATGTCCCCGCCGACGAAGCGCCCGGCGAGGCGATGGAAATTCACGATGCCGCTCACGAGATAGATCGTGATGGCGTTCATGCCGATCCAGACGAACGGTTGCGTCCAGCGCTGCCAGCCGCGGATTTCGATGAAAAAATAAAAGACCGCGAGCAGCGCCGCGCCGAGGCCGCAAGAAATCAAAACGTAGGACGACGTCCAGAGCAGTTTGATAACGGGAAAGATTTGCGCCCAAGCCACGCCGAAGGTCAGCACCGACACGCCACCAAAGAACAGCAGGAGGAACTTTTGGCGCTGGCTCAGTGAATCTTTCTTCAGCAACAGTCCCGCGAAGATTCCGAGCAGGCAATTCGCGACCGCCGCCATGGTGCTGAGCAGCGTGCCTTCAAACTTTTTCCCCGGCAGATAAAGTTCGTCGAGGTAGTGCGCGAGATTTTGGCCGGGCTGGCTGAGATCGGGCACGCCCACGCCGGGCACGGGCAGGAAAGTCATCAACGCCCAATAGCCCACGAGCAGGCCGAAGCAAACGGCGACGAGATTGCGCGGCTGAAGGAAACAAAAAAACAGCGCGGCGAAGAAATACGCGACCGCGATGCGATGCAGCACGCCGGCGAGGTAAATGTTTTTGAAACCGTCGGTGACACCGCCCATGTAAAACACCCCGAGCAGAAACAGAATCACGGAGCGAACGAATATGCGTTTGATCGCCGCGCCGCGACCGGCGCGTTCAATCAGGCGCGGCAGCGAAAGCGGTATCGCCGCGCCGACGATGAACACGAACAGCGGGAAGATGAAGTCGTAGAAATGGAACCCGGCCCACGCGCAGTGATCCATCTGCGCGGCGAGTTCGCGGGTGATGGGATCGTCGTGAATCTTTGGCAGCGAACGGATCAGGTAGTCGCCGCCGATGATCCAGAACATGTCGAAGCCGCGCAACGCATCGAGCGAGAGGAGGCGCGTTGCTTCGGCTGGTTGCGGCGAGGTCACGGCGAATCATTTCCAGCCGGGCGGATTCACGCAACGGATTTTTGTTGGAGTTCACGCTTTAGCGTGTCCGGCGGGGCGTGCGAACAAGCTGAAGCTTGGACTCCAGCGGGAATCAAACGTCAATCACCGGGCCGTTGCCGCCGTCGCGCGGTGGTGGCGGCGGGCCGCGCCGGATGGAGAAACGGGCGTTGCTCGTGCCGGTGAGAATGTTGAGCGTCACCGAGACGAGGCTGATGATGAGCGCGCCGAGCAGCGCCCAGCCGAAGCTGTCCACTTCAAAGCGCGGGCCCATCAGCCAGTGGACGAGGTAAAGCAACGAGGCGTTGATCACGATGGTGAACAGCCCGAGCGTGAAGATGAGCAGCGGCAACGCCATGAACATCATGATGGGACGGATGAAGGCGTTGAGGATGCCGAGCAGCAGCGCGGCGATGAAAAGGTCGGTCGGGCCGGAATAACGAATGTGGCCGCGCAACAGCACGACGGTCAGCGCGACCGCCAGCGTGGTGATGAGCCAGCGGAGGAAAAACTGCTTGAGGCGCGGTTTCTTCTCGTTCATGACAGCGGCAACATGCGGCAGTGCGCACGCGAACTCAAGGCGCAATCAAGGCGCGGATTTCAGCCGGCGGTGGCGCGAAGGAATCCCGCCGGCGTTTCGGCGCGCACTTCGACACCCGCAAGGCACGCGGGGACAAGGCAGAATTCGCCGACGGACAAATTTACCTTTCCGTTCGCGGCGGTGACCGAGAGTGTTCCGCTCACGCACGCGAGGATTTGCATCTGACGCGGTGGCAACGGCAACGTTGCGCCGGCGGCGAGCGATGTTTGCTCGACGTTGAAAAGCGGATCGCGGACGAGGGTGCGGTGCTGCTGGTTCGCATCGCCCGTCAATTTCTCCCGCACAGCGGCGGGTTCGAAGTCGTCGAAGTCAATGCTTGCGAGCGATTGTGCGACGTGCAGTTCGCGGGGCTGGCCGTCGAGACCCACGCGATTCCAGTCGAACACGCGATAGGTCGTGTCGGAATTCTGCTGGATCTCAAAAATCACCAGCCCGGCGCCGATGGCGTGGACGCGTCCGCTGGGCAGGAACATGGCGTCGCCGGCTCTCACGGGCACGCGATGAAAACAGTCGGCCACCGAACCGTCGCGAATCTTGCGCTCGAACTCCGCGCGCGTGACTCCGCGGCGCAGGCCGACGAAAAGTTCCGCGCCGGGCGCGGCGTCGGCGATGAACCACATTTCCGTTTTCGGTTCGCCGCGGAGTTCGACGGCCTTGTGTGCGGGCGGATGAACCTGGAGCGAAAGTTTTTCCTGCGCGTCGAGGAGTTTGATGAGCAGCGGGAAGCGGCCATTGAGCGCGCGGGCATCGCTGAGCAGTTCGGTCGCGTGGTTTTCCATGAGCCAGCGCAAATCCTTGCCGGCGAGCGGACCGTTCGAGATGACGCTGGCGTCGCCGGGGCGGTCGGAAATTTCCCAAGACTCGCCAATGGGTTGCGGGCCGGGAAGTTTTTTGCCGAAGAGCCGCGCGAGATTGCGCCCGCCCCAGACGCGTTCCTTGAAGATCGGCTGGAAGGTGAGCGGGTAAAGCACGGCGGAACTTCCAGCGACGGTTCAGGCGGCAGTCGCCGGAATGGCCGCTGCGGATTTTGCCGCCGATTTGCGCGCGGACTTTCGCGCGGTTTCGGCCTGCTCGCCCGGTGTGGGGGCGCGTTCGAGAAAATGTCCGTGCGCCCGGAATTTCGCGTACCGCTGCTTGAGCCGTTCGGCGGCGGGCAACGCTTGAAGTTCGCCGAGATGTTTCAGCAGATGTTGTTTGAGCGTGGCGGCGGCGGCGGTTAGGTCGTTGTGCGCGCCGCCGAGCGGTTCGGTCACGATTTCATCCACGAGTTTGAGGTGCAGCAAATCCTTGGCGGTGATCTTGAGGGCTTGGGCGGCTTTCGAGGCGGCGGAGCGTTCCTTCCACAGAATCGCCGCGCAACCCTCCGGGCTGATGACGGAGTAATAGGCGTTCTCCATGATCAAGACGCGATCCGCCACGCCGATGCCCAACGCGCCGCCGGAACCGCCTTCGCCGATGACGGTGGCGATGATGGGCACGTCGAGCAGCGTCATTTCGCGGAGGTTCACGGCGATGGCCTCGGCGATGTGACGTTCCTCGGCACCGATGCCGGGATAAGCGCCAGCGGTGTCAATGAGCGTGATGATGGGCAGGCCGAATTTGTCCGCCAGTCTCATCAGGCGCAGGGCCTTGCGATAGCCTTCGGGATGGGCGGAGCCGAAATTGCGTAAAATATTTTCCTTCGTATCGCGGCCCTTTTGCGTGCCGAGGACGACGACTCGTTGGTCGCCGAGTTTGGCGAAACCGCCCACGATGGCGCGGTCCTCGGCGAAAAGCCGGTCGCCGTGGAGTTCCTCGAAGTCGGTGAAAGCGGTGCGCAGGTAGTCCAGTGTGTAGGGGCGCTTGGGATGGCGGGCGAGTTGAACGCGCTGCCAAGGGGTGAGGTTGGAGAAGATTTGCCGCCGGGTTTCCTCAATTTTGGCTTCGATCAGCTTGATTTCCTCTTCAAAGTTGACACCCATCGAGTGGGTTTCGGGATGCTTCCGAAGGTCGTCAAGTTTGCCTTGCAGTTCGATGATCGGCTTCTCGAAATCGAGCTGATGTTTCATGGCTGGGATTTTAGGCGGCCAAATGGGGGCAAGCAACGCTGAATTCCCCCGAAAAACAGGACGGGAGGCCGGATTTGCATCCGACCTCCCCCCGGTGACGAGGTTTTAACGCCCTCACCCAGGCGCTCAGAAGGGCAGTGCGGTCAACTTGGAGGGCGCTGTTCGGAACCACACTGCGAGCAAAACCTCTATGCCTACCCTAAACGAACAGCGAAATTCATTCTCCACTTCCTCAGATACGCCACACCCGCGTTTTGTTCAAAATATTTTTTGCCAATCACGTTGAAGCGATCTCGCCCACCGATAATAGGAGCTTTTCCCCGGGTAATGGTTCCGAAAAAAGTTTGGGTTTCCTTTCAGGCCCCGCCCTCACGCCGGGCTGCGCCATTTCGGCTGGGAAATTATTGCCGGGGGCTAGGCTTGGCTGATATCCGAGTAAATACGCGTGTGAGAGCGCAATCGGATCACGTGGGCCAGTGGGGTTTGACCATCCGGGCGGAGGGATTCCCGCAGGGCCGCCGCTTTGCCAGTACCGGAGGCCAGCACCCAAACCTGCCGCGCCGCGGCGATGGCTGGGTAGCCGAGGGTGACGCGATTCGGCGGCGGCTTGGGGGAGTTCGCGATGGCGCGATAAACCGATCGGTTCGCTGTCGCCGCCGGGAGTTCGCCGGGGAAAAGCGATGCCACGTGGCCGTCTTCGCCCAAGCCCAGGAAAATCAAATCGAGCACCGGCAGGCCGTGGGCGTTCAACGGTGCGAGGCGGCAAATCTCCGCCTCGGCTTCCCGCACCGCGGACTCCGGTGCGTCCTCGCCACGGATGCGATGGATCTTGTCCGCCGCGATGCCGAGCGGTTGGAAAAATAATTTGTCCGCCGCGGCGAAGTTGCTTTCGGGATCGTCCGGCGGAACGCACCGCTCATCGGCCCAGAAGAATTCGACGCGCGCGAGCGAAATCCCGCGCGCCTTCGATTGTGCGATGGCCGCCGAAAAAAACTTGAGCGTGATCCGCCCGCCGGAAAGCGCCACGCAATGTGGCGAACCCGAGCGGTTCGCGGCGGTGATTTCGTCCAGCCAAGCGCCGGCGGCGGCCTGCGCCAGTTCGCCATCGCTGCCGAAGGGGATCAGTTCCGCGTTGTTCATGGCGGAGTCACGGCGCGGCGGCGCGGACGACCACCTCGGTCTTGATCGAGTTGGCGATGAAACATTGCTCGTGCGCGAGGTGGTGCAGTTTTTCTTCGTCCACCGGCGTGGGAAATTTTGCGCCGCTGTAAACGATTTTCGGCTTCAGCGAGACGAGACTGACCCACGGCACGCCTTTCTCATTCTTCGCCATCGTGCCAACGGATTCGTCTTCGTAGCTGTCCACCTGGAATCCTTGCTTCGATGCGAGAAACAAAAACGTGAGCATGTGGCAACTGGAGATCGAAGCGACGTAGGCCTCCTCCGGATCAACGTGCGCGGGATTCGACCACGGCGCGGGCACGACCGACGGCGAAGGCGAAGCCGCCACCGTCGCGCCGCCGTCAAAAGTCCACGTGTGCTCGCGCGAGTATTTGCCCTTGAGAAACTCCTCGCTCGTGCGCTGCCAGCGGATGATGGCTTTGTGTTCGGACATGGGCGGTCACTTGATCGGCTGCGGATCGCGCCAGACGTGGCCGTTTTGCGAGAGCAACTCTTCGGCGGCGATCGGCCCCCACGTTCCCGCCGCGTAAAATTCCCGGTTCGTCAGCGACCGACCTTCCCAGCCCTGGCGAATTGCGTCCGCGATGTGCCATGCCGTTTCGACTTCGTCGCGCCGGATGAACAGCGTCGCGTCGCCCGCGATGGCTTCGAGCAGGAGACGTTCGTAGGCTTCCGGCGTGTACGCGCCGAATTCGGTGTCGTAACTGAAATGCATCCGCACCGGGCGCACGCCGATGCTCGTGCCGGGGACTTTGCCGTTGAAACGGATCGAGATGCCCTCGTTCGGCTGGAGCCGGAGCGTGAGCGCGTTCGGATCGAGCTTGCCGCCGGTCGCCGCGGAAAACAAAACCTGCGGCGTGGGGCGAAACTGGATGCGCACCTCGCTCGCGCCCAGCGGGAGACATTTGCCGGTGCGCAAATAAAACGGCACGCCCGACCAGCGCCAGTTGTCAATGTAGAGCTTGGCGGCGACGTAGGTCTCGACGTTGGAGTCCGGCTTCACTTTCGTTTCCTGGCGATAGCCGGTTTGCGGCTGGCCGCCGACCACGCCGGCGAAGTACTGGCCGCGCACGACCTGCTTCGCGACGTCTTCCGGTTTCAACGCGCGGATGGATTTGAGCAACTTCACTTTCTCGTCGCGGATGGATTCCGCTTCGAGCGACACCGGCGGCTCCATGGCGACGAGGGAGA
The DNA here is from genome assembly GCA_009695195.1 of Pedosphaera sp. Taxonomy (GTDB): domain Bacteria; phylum Verrucomicrobiota; class Verrucomicrobiia; order Limisphaerales; family JADLHS01; genus CAIKLQ01. Next base: position 11,502 of record SIBJ01000091.1, on the reverse strand, counting down.
GGACTTGCAGGATGTGATTTTGCAGCATGTCGCGCAACGCGCCGGCTTCCTCGTAATAGCCGCCGCGCCCGCCGACGCCCATCTTCTCGCTCACCGTGATCTGGACGTGATCCACGGACTCGCGATTCCACAGCCGTTCGAAAATCGAATTCGAGAAGCGGAACATCAAAATGTTCTGCACCGTTTCCTTGCCGAGATAGTGGTCAATGCGGAAGACCTGTCGCTCGTGCGCGAAGCGGGTGAGTTCGTTGTTCAGCGCGTGCGCCGAGGCGAGGTCGTGACCGAACGGCTTCTCGACGACGAGCCGCTGCCAGCCTTCGCCGCCGTGGCGATGGAGCAACTTTGCATTGTGCAACTGCTCGGCCACGTCGCCGAACTGGCTCGGCGAAGTCGCGAGGTAGAACAATAAATTGTTTCGCAGCCGCGCGTCGCCAAAGCTGTTGAGCAATTGCTCGAGCTTCGCGTAGGCCGCCGGGTCGGTGAGGTCGCCCATGCAATAAACGACGTTCTGCGCGAACGCGGCCCACGCCACGTCGTCCACCGGCTTGGTGCGGGAAAATTCGTCGAGCGCGACGCGGAGTTCCGCGCGCCAGGAATCGTCGGTCTTCTCGCGCCGCGCGAAACCGATGACGCGGAACGCGGCGGGGAGTTGTTTTTCCTTGAAGAGATGGTAGAGCGCCGGAATGAGTTTGCGCGCCGTCAGGTCGCCGCTGGCGCCGAAGATGACAATGGAGCAAGGCTCGACGGCCTTGCGCTCGGCGTCCATGCGACCGCCGCCCTTGGCGTCCGGTTGAGAAGGAGTGTTCACGCCGGGAGCTTGGCGGGAATCGCGGTTGAATTCAACGATTCTTGTCCCGGGCCGCCGACACTGGGCGGCCCGGCGGGAACAGCGGCATGATTTTTCCGATTCAGGCAGGATTTTGCAAAAAAGTGATTGGCAAAGCCCGTCTCGTTCGCCACAGTGCGGCCTCGATTTTACTATGAAATCAACCAGAACCTCAGTTCTAACGACCCTCATCACATTGGGCTTTGCTTTCGGCGCACGCGCCAGCGAAGCGGACATCCACATTCCCGACCTCAAGCAGGTGAAGTTCGATGGCTTGGGCGGCGTGACCGGCCCGCAACTGATGTATCTCGGCATCGTCATCTGCCTCATCGGCGCGGTGTTTGGCATCGTGCAATACCTGCAAACCAAAGCCCTCGACGTGCATGAAAGCATGGCGAAAGTTTCCCACACCATTTGGGAAACCTGCAAAACCTACCTGTTCACGCAGGGAAAATTCCTCGCCATCCTCTGGGTGCTGATCGCCGCGTGCATGGTTTATTACTTCGGCTTCCTGACGGATCACAAGGACGCCGACGGCCAGCCGATGACCACCGGCCACGTCGCTTTCAATGTCACCGTCATTCTGCTCGCGTCCATCCTCGGCATCCTCGGCAGCTACGGCGTAGCGTGGTTTGGCATCCGCATCAACACCGTCGCCAACTCGCGCACCGCTTTCTCCGCACTCAAGGGCAACCCGCTCGCCACGCTCGGCATCCCGCTGCGCTCCGGCATGAGCGTCGGGCTGCTGCTCGTCTGCGTGGAATTGTTTTTCATGATTTGCATTTTGATGTTCCTGCCGCGCGACCTCGTCGGCCCGTGCTTCATCGGTTTTGCCATCGGTGAATCGCTCGGCGCTTCCGTGCTGCGCATCTGCGGCGGCATCTTCACCAAGATCGCGGACATCGGCAGCGACCTGATGAAAATCGTTTTCAAACTGCCCGAGGATGATCCGAAAAATCCCGGCGTCATCGCGGATTGCACCGGCGACAACGCGGGCGACTCCGTCGGCCCCACCGCGGACGGCTTTGAAACCTACGGCGTGACTGGCGTGGCACTGATCGCGTTCCTCGCGCTGGCGTTGGGCGCGGTGGAGACGCAAGGCATGTGCGCCACGCTCATCATCTGGCTGTTCGTCATGCGGGCGTTGATGATTGTGACCTCGCTCGCTTCCTACTTCGTCAATGAAATGATCAGCAAGGCCAAGTTCGGCGGCCTGAAGGATTTCGATTTTGAAGCGCCGCTGACGCACCTCGTCTGGATCACCTCGGCCGTGTCCATCGCAGTCACGTTTGCGGCGAGCTACTTGTTGCTGGGCAAGCAACCCGGACTCGACGGCAGTTTGTGGTGGGTCTTGTCGGCCATCATCAGTTGCGGCACCGTGGCTGGCGCGCTGATTCCTGAATTCACCAAAATTTTCGTCAGCACCAGTTGCAAACACGTCCGCGAAGTCACCAACTGCTCCAAGCACGGCGGCGCGTCCCTGAACATTTTGTCCGGCCTGGTTGCGGGCAACTTCTCGGCGTTCTGGATGGGGCTGATCATTCTCGCGCTGATGTTCGCCAGTTACCTGCTCGCCAGCTTTCACGGCTCGCCCGTTGTGGGACTGATGCCGGAGACGTTCAAGTTCGCCGCGCCTATTTTCGCGTTCGGCCTCGTCGCGTTCGGTTTCCTCGGCATGGGCCCGGTGACGATTGCTGTGGACAGCTACGGCCCGGTCACGGACAACGCGCAGTCCGTTTACGAATTGAGCCAGATCGAAGGCCGCCCGAATATCAAGGCGGAGATCAAAAAAGATTTCGGTTTCGACGCGGACTTCGAGAACGCCAAGCACCAGTTGGAAAAAGGTGATGGCGCGGGCAACACCTTCAAAGCCACGGCCAAACCTGTGCTTATCGGCACGGCGGTTGTCGGCGCGACGACGATGGTGTTCGGCATCATCATGATGCTGATCAAGACGTGGACGGGCGACCATTTTCATTTGAAAGAAGGCGAACTGGCGACCGTGTTGCAATTGCAGGAAGGCGTGCAATTCGTCATGAGCGCATTGAGCGTGCTAAAACCGGAACTGCTGCTGGGACTCCTCATGGGCGGCGCGGTGATTTACTGGTTCACCGGCGCGTCCACTCAGGCGGTCGTGACCGGCGCGTATCGCGCAGTGGTTTACATCAAGGAAAACATGAACCTCTCCGCCAGCACCGCGTCGGAGAAGGACAGCAAGGAAGTTGTCCGCATCTGCACCGTCTATGCGCAGAAAGGCATGTGGAACATCTTCATCGTCGTGTTCTGCTTCGCGCTCGCGCTGCCGTTCTTCAATCCTTACTTCTTCATCGGCTACCTGATCGGCATCGCGTTCTTCGGATTGTTCCAGGCCATCTTCATGGCCAACGCGGGCGGCGCGTGGGACAACGCCAAGAAGATCGTGGAAGTGGACATGCGTCAGAAGGGCACCGAACTCCACGCCGCCACCGTCGTCGGCGACACCGTGGGCGACCCCTTCAAAGACACGAGCTCCGTGGCGATGAATCCGGTGATTAAATTCACCACGCTCTTCGGTCTGCTCGCGGTGGAAATCGCCGTGACGATGAAAGACCAGGCGTTGAAGACCGGCATCGGCGTGTTCTTCTTTGCCGTGGCGCTATTCTTCGTCCACCGCTCGTTCTACGGAATGCGGATTCCAGAGGACAAATAACGACGCGACTTTGCCGGTCATGCCGCGCAAGATACGACAGTTGGTTTCGGACTTGGAGCAAGCCGGATTCGGACTGGTTCCGGGCGGCAAAGGCTCGCATCGGAAATTTAGACATGCAGAATTTCCGGGATCAGTTATCTTGAGCGGCAAAGACGGTGATGACGCGCAGTTTTATCAAGAGAAACAGGTTCGTAACGCCGTCCGCGAAGTGACCAAATGAAAACCGCCGATCGTTATCTGAAATTCGTGCTCTGGAGCGAGCCGGACGCGGCCTACGTTGGCTACTGCCCTGATTTATTTCCGTGGGGTGGCGTTTGTCACGGCGCGAGCGAGGAGGCGGCGTTCAATCAGCTTTGCGCGCTCGTCCGCGAGGAAGTTGATGAGCTTGGCCAAAACGGACGTGAGTTACCCGAACCGACGACCCGCCCGATGCGTGAGGCGGTTCCCGCCTAATCGGTCTTTCCGTCCTCGCCCGCCCGCTCAGTGATACTCCTGCACGGTCTTCACTGCGTAACCGCTCTTCTTCATCGCCGCGATGCCGAGCAACGCCGCCTTCGCGCCGCTGATGGTCGTCATGATCGGCGTGTTCGTGTAAACCGCCGTCGTGCGGATTTTCACCTCGTCCGCGCGCGGCGCCTGACCGGCGGGCGTGTTGATGATGAGCTGGACCTCCTTGTTCTTCATCAAGTCCACCGCGTTGGGCCGGCCCTCGGAAATCTTCAGGATGCGTTCGACCGTCAGGCCCGCCTGTTCCAGCGCCGTTGCGGTGCCACCCGTCGCGACCAACTGGAAACCGAGCTTCACAAATTGTCCGGCCAGGTCCACGGCCTCGGCTTTGTGCGAATCGCTCACGCTGATGAACACCCGTCCGCTCAAAGGCAGCGGCGAGTTCGCCGCCATCTGCGACTTCGCGTAGGCAATCCCCAGGTCGGCGTCGAGGCCCATGACTTCGCCAGTCGAACGCATCTCGGGCGAAAGCAAAATATCCTGGCCGTGAAAACGGTTGAACGGGAAGACCGATTCCTTCACCGCCCAATATTTCGGCCAGATTTCCTGCGTGAAGCCGAGCTCTTTCAAAGTTTTTCCGGCCATGACCTTCGCCGCCAGCTTCGCCAGCGGGAAACCGATCGCCTTGCTCACGAACGGCACCGTGCGCGACGCGCGCGGGTTCACTTCGAGAACGTAAACCGTTTCGCCCTTCACCGCGTATTGTACGTTCATCAGCCCGATGACCTTCAATTCCCTCGCCATCGCGTGCGTGTACTGGCGGATCGTCTCCATCACGCTTTTTGAAAGCGTGTGCGGCGGCAGGACCATCGCCGCGTCGCCGGAGTGAACGCCCGCGAACTCGATGTGTTCCAACATCCCGCCGATGACAATCGTGCCATCCGCTGGATTCTTGAACTGGCCGACGTCGGTGATGCAATCCACGTCCACCTCGGTCGCGTCTTCGAGAAACTTGTCCACCAGCACCGGCCGTTCGGGCGACGCCTCGACCGCGAACCGCATGTAGTGCGACAATTCGGCGTCCGAATAAACGATCTGCATCGCGCGCCCGCCGAGCACGAAGCTCGGGCGCACGAGCACGGGATAGCCAAGCGCCTTCGACGCCACGAGCGCTTCAGCTTCGTTGGTTGCGAGACCGTTCGGCGGTTGCGGGATGTCGAGCTTGCGCAACATCGCCGCGAACAGCTTGCGATCTTCCGCGATCTCAATTTCCTGCGGCGAGGTGCCGATGATGTTCACGCCGTTCTTCTGCAAACCGAGCGCAAGGTTGAGCGGCGTCTGCCCGCCGAACTGCGCGATGGCGCCCCAGCACTTCTCACGTTCGTAAATGTGCAGCACGTCTTCGAGCGTCAGCGGCTCGAAAAAAAGTTTGTCGCTGGTGTCGTAATCCGTGGAGACCGTTTCGGGATTTGAATTCACCATGATGGTTTCAAATCCATCCTCCTTGAGCGCGAACGCCGCATGAACGCAGCAGTAATCGAACTCGATGCCTTGCCCGATGCGATTCGGCCCGCCGCCGAGAATCATCACCTTCTTCGCCGTGTTGCCTTTGACCTCGTCATCACCGCGGTCGTAGGTCGAGTAATAATACGGCGTGTAAGCCTCGAACTCCGCGGCGCAGGTGTCCACGAGCCGGTAGCTCGGCACGAGGCCGATTTTTTTCCGCAGCGCGCGGATTTCGTCCTCGGTCGTGCCGGTCAAATGGCCGATCTGCCGGTCGGAGAACCCGAGCGACTTGGCTTTGGTCAGTTGTTCAACATTCATGAGTTCCGATTGCGAATCAAAATCGGGCAAAGAAAGCCGTAACAAGGCGCGCGTGTCGAGGCGGAATTGACGCGTGCATATTGTTCCGCTTACGCGAAGTTGATATTGTTCTTCAACCCCGTCTCGCCAGCGCTCGCCAACAACTGAAGCAGATGCCGGCACTCCGCCTGACGGGTCCGTCGCCGATGGAGGATGATCACACCGGTTTCTGGCGCCGTGCCGGCCAGTTCGAGGAAGTCCTGGCGGTTGCAGGTGATGACAATCGCTTGGGTGCGGACGGCATGATGCCAGATGTCCACGTCATCGGTTCGCACCCCCAAGACCTCCGCGACCAGCGACACCTCGTGCTCCGCCGGTTGCAGACAGCGGGTCACTTCCACCGCCACGTCTTCGTCCACAAGGAATTTCACTCGTCGAGATGCGCGGTTTGCGCGGTCACCAGCGGATCAAGCTCGCTTTGGTGGTCCTCGTAGTAGGCGAGGCACTCATAGACTTGGGCGCGCGTCAACCGTGGAAAACTGGCCACCACCTCATTCACCGACGCCCCGGACTTTGTCATTGCCACCACATCGTGCACGCCGATGCGGGTGCCTTCCACGATCGGATGGCCCGAACGCACCCCGGCCCTTTGCACAATGTAGCGGTAGCTCGTCGCAATCATGGCCGGACGCTATCCGCCTGTTTGATCGAATTCAAGCACCGTTGCGCTTCCATTTATTCTCGGAGCGGGCACCGGTCCGGGTCGCCGTGTTGCCATTGACTTCGTCATCGCCGCGATCATAGGTCGAGTAATAATACGGCGTGTAAGCTTCGAACTCCGCCGCGCACGTGTCCACGAGCCGGTAGCTCGGCACGAGGCCGATTTTTTTCCGCAGCGCGCGGATTTCGTCCTCGGTCGTGCCGGTCAAATGGCCGATCTGCCGGTCGGAGAACCCGAGCGACTTGGCTTTGGCGAGCAGTTCTGAATTCATTTCGGTGAAAACCCCCGGCGCAGAGTGAGCCAGATGCGGAACTGAATGGCAAGCCTGCCAAAGCGGGAAGTCAATGACGGGAAAATGGATGACAGGAATATGCCGACATTCGGCCTTTCCATTTTCCTGTCATCCATTTTCCTGTCGGCTATTCCGGTTCGCGGCTCGTAGCTCGGTGGAGCAGGCGGCGGTGCGGGCGTTGATTTGCTGAAATACTTGACCACGGATCACACGGATTGCACGGATGAGAAATTCTTTATCCGTGGCATCCGTGGTCAAAGCCGGCACAGTTTCTTCGCGTTTCCGTATAGCAGTTTGCGCTCGATCTTTTTGCTTGCGGCGAACTTGCGGACGGCGGAGATGGTTTGCGCGCCCTGGCATTTCTCGCCCGCGCCTTCGAGGTCGCTGCAATCGCTGCCGTAAAGGAGTTTGTCCTGATGGCGCTGGAAGAATTCCGTGGTGAACGTCGCATCGCGCGTCAGGGCGTTCAGGCCGGAGCCGGCGGACAGGTCGCCGAACATGTTCGGATAATCCGCAAGGTAACGCTCGGTCAAACCGCCCGGCGTGATGGGGCCTTTCGGATAGAGCACGGATTGGTCAGCGTGGTTCTTGTCCACGTTGGCCCACCAGGTCTGCGCGTGGCCGAGGAAGTTCGCGCGCGGAAATTTCTCCAGCATCTTGTAGAACCGCTCGAAGCCATGATTGTACATCTTGAACTGCCAGTGCATCAGCACGGGCACGCGGTACTCCTGCGCCAGCGCGTAAATTTTTTGCATCTCGGACGAGTCACATTCCACGCTGAACTTCGACTCGGCAATCATCACCGCGCCGAGCTTCAAATATTTTTCAATCTCCGCCGTCGCACCGCCGAGGTCGGGCACTTCGTTGGCGGCGAAAACGAATTCCTTCGGGTGCGCCTTCGCGAACTGGTAGCAGGCTTCATTGCCCGCGCACTTGGCGGCAAGACCGTTGGACTTGCCATCGTGGGTCGAAGGGCGCTCGACCACCTTGCCGGCGGGCAACAGGATGGTCGTCGTGATACCCATCGCGCGCTGGTGCGACAGCAAAACGTCGTCGGGCCGGCCCGAATAACTGACGTGCTGGTGGATGTCTATGATCGGTTCGGCGGGCGCGTGGGAATCCGCCGTGGCGCAACCGCCGAGCGCGAGGCCCGCGAGCGCCAGCGCGGAGGCGCCGAGGAATTCGCGGCGGGAAAAGTTTTGGTTTCGGGCGGGGGGCAGGTGATCGGACCGGTTCATGAGTTCGAGGGTGTTAAACACCCGCGCGAAATTCAAACGCAAATTGCGGCGCGGGTCAAACGACTGCTTTCGGTTTGCGCCGGTTCTGGTATGTTGTCGCGGCAGCGTGGCCCGAGAACCAATGAAGTCCTGGATTCAATTCTTTGCGAGCGCCTTCCTCTTGGGGGCGGCGTGGAGGGCAATCGCCCAGCCGCTGGTTTATGAGCCGTTCGATTATGCCGCGGGCCAATTGCTCACTGGTCGGACGAACGCCGCCGGTCAGGGCTGGATCAACGGCGGCTCGGGCGTGGACGACGCGAGCATCGTGGCCGGCAACATTTCGATTCCGGGGCTCGCCGCGTCGCAGGGCAACTCGCTGACCAACGGCGGCGCGGGGCCGGGCAACCGGATTCTCTTCAACACCACGATCAGCAGCGGGACGATTTATTATTCGCTCGCGCTGCGCGTGGACAAACTCGGCAGCAGCTTCACCGGCGGCACGAGTTTCATCGCGTCACTGGGTTACGATTCGGCGGGCACGCTGGTTCAACAGGCGCAACTTTACGTGCGCACGAACTCCACCGGGACGGGTGGTTACGTGCTCGGCATCACCAAGACGGACAGCAGCGCGATCGTTTTCAGTCCGCAGGTTTTTACCAATGGCCAGGCGCTCTTCATCGTCGTGAGTTACGCGTTTGTCTCAGGCACTTCCACCGATGACGTCGTCAAGCTGTGGATCAGTCCCGATCCGCTCACGTTCGGCGCAACTTCGCCGCCGCCCGCCATTCTGACCGCGACGGTCACCGGCACCGACCTCCCGCAGATGGACCGGCTCAATCTCCGGCAAAACATCGCCAGCAACATCCCCGAGGCGATGACGATTGATGAGTTACGCGTCGCGACGAATTGGGCGGGCGTGACGCCCGTCGGGGGAAATGGCCCGCCGCTCACCCTCACACCGGCGGTCGGCGGCTTTTCATTGCGCTGGCCGGTCGCGCGGCGCGGGTTTCTGCCGGAGACTTCCGCCACGCTCGGGCCGTCCGCGCAGTGGAGCGTCGTGACCAACAACATCACGGTCACGGCGACCAATTATTCAATCGCGTTGAACCCCGGCGCGGGAGCGCAGTTTTTCCGCCTGCGCCAGCTCATCTCGCCCGGCAGTCAGGTGGAGAGCGTGCAATACGCCTTCGATATCCCCGAGCCGGGACTCACGGACGCGCTGCGGTTGTCCGACCGCACCGGCGTCAACTTCTGGGCGCTGAGTACGGGCAAGACAAATCCTGAAAATGGCGTGGCCGTGCCCTATGCGTACTCGGACGGTTACGTGGAATGGATTGGCGAAGCCGGCCACGTGGTGGACACGTCGCCGGCGGGGGCGGCTTTGCGCTGGTACAAAATCAAAAACGGCCAGGGCGACATCTGGACCGGAGCTTCGGCGGCGACCGTCGGCTTTCCCGCAGTGATCACGCTGGATGAAGTCACCACGAATTTCAAAGATACGCTGCAAGGCCCGGCGTTGCAGGAAGCCCTGCGGATTTACCTCACGCAGTACGGCGGCAGCCGCGATGACATCATCGCCTTCCTGCAACGCTCGGCTTCGCTCACCGCGACGCCGGGGCTTTACAGCCACCTGGTTTTTTGCGTCAACAACTACCTGCGCGGGCTGGCGCTGGAAGTTTATTGCTCACAGCAAGGCTTCGTCACCGGCGTGGACGGCGACGGCAACAACATCGGCCTGACGGGCGACGCTTATCTCACGACGCGGCTGGCGCTGCCGTTCAAGCGCTGGGCCGATGCAGGTGTCTCGCCCATTCGATTGATGCCGGTCGTGGCGTCGGGAAATTTCGGCGGCTATCCGGGATACATCAAGCCGTTCAACAAATTTCTGAACCGCCAGATGTGGTTTCTGGCGAACGGCTGGTACAACAGCACCCACTCGGGCGTGGATCCGAACATCCAACTTGCGCTGCGCAACGGTGTCGGCGCTTACAAGTGGCAGGTCGGCACGACTGTCTGGCAGCTCGTCAACACGGAAACGAACCGCGACGCGGATTTTGAAAAATACCTGCGCTGGTATTGCGTGGACGGTCATCTGGACGCGCACCCCGACGGCGTGGACGCGCAGTGATGGGGTTGCGGAGTGGATTGCGATCGGGCCCGTTCGAGCGGAAAATAAAAAAGTCTCAATCCGGAGATTGAGCCTTTTTGTGAAACTCGAAGGAGGATTATTTCCGAGACCGAAACGCGCGGAGGCCCAAGAGAGCGAAGCCCCCGATGGTCGCGAGCGCCATCGAGGCGGGTTCGGGAATTGGCGGCGTGACATCCGCCCAAGTCGTTCCCACCCGGATTTCATCCGAAAACATGTCGGCCGCTTGGTTGGCGGCGGTGGCGCGGCGGAAAAAAACCAAGCTCGCGATTGGCCCCGTGTCATTCACGCCAGTGTGCGTCAACGCCGTGAAGGGCGCGCTGGGGTTGCCGAAAGTTGAAGAACTGGGGTTCAACCACATGGACGCAACGTCATCGGTCGAATTTCCGGTGTTAAACTGGAGGCTCGCGACGACGAAAATCGGATTCGGATCAGTGATGCTAAAAACCGTTGAATCCCAAGTGGGGGTGCCGGTTGCTTTTCTTATGCCGATATTGAAATTACCCGAAGCGGCAGAAACAACCGAACGCATCATCAAACAAGCGGTGACGACGGACGGGGTGCCGACTTGCGCGCCTTGAGCGTTGTTGAAAGCCACGGCAAAGCCGCCCGACGTGCCCAGCGAACCCAAATCCGCGACCTTGAGCGCAAAAGAGTAATACAGAGTACCGCTGGTGAAGGACGATCCCAAATTCAATCGCGCGCTAGGGCCGGAGGAAACGCCATACTCCATGCTCCCGCCACTCGAAAGGCTCAAACCGGGAACGGTGAGGTTGGCAGCGGCGACGGTATTGTTTGCCCCCGCCGGTCCTACCGCAGACCAGGTCACGTCGCCGGAACCATTGTTCTGCGCGGTCACGTTCGCGCCGACGGTATAGCTCGTGCCGCCATTGCCGGTGGCGTCCGCAAACGGTTCATAGAGCGGGAGCGCGGCGAAGACAGTACTCGAGGAAATCACCAATGAGGTAAGTAGCAGTGTTTTTTTCATGGCCAGTGCGTGCTGTTGAGGCAGACTATATGATTCCGTCATAACTTGTCAATTGATTATTTGGTCATCCTGATGCGTCCGAGAAGTTACGGAGACGATTCCAACCACTTCACGACCTCCCATAATCTTGTTGCCAGCTTAAAAGGCGGGTTCACATCAGGTGCGGCCGGTATCTGAGATGGCCGTCTCCGCAATGTCGAACCCGGAACCTCACTCCCGGTTTGGGGTGCGATTAAAGGCGGGTGAGGGTGAGCGGGTGCTGGCGGTATTTTTGGACTGCGGTGGCAAGTCGGACGCGACACCGCTTTCGAGCGCACGGGGCGGGTGGCTCATTGCCCTCGCCGTCGTCGGGGCCAAAGCGGTGTCGCGTCCG
>SIBJ01000090.1 GCA_009695195.1 Pedosphaera sp. | reverse complement strand
GGCGTTGACTGCCAGACAGCAGATGTGAAAATCCAGCGAGGAATGGAGTCGTTTGTTTCATGCGCCACTTTGAAACAACTCGCTCCAAGGATCCAGTTATATTCGCGTACAATTGCTGACGCGTTTTTCCTTATCTAAGCGCCATTCCCGTAAATACCCCTTTATGCCTGTCATCGCGATGTACACTAAATCTGACGGCGCAATTTGGTTTTTTGTATTCATTGTCGGCGTGTTTTTTTTGCAGGCCGGAGTGAAGGCTAGGAAGTTGGAGAAAAGCCGTTGCGCGGGGAATTTGTCCATATCAATGGCCATCTGCGCATTCGCCGCGTTGGTTTTAGCGATGTTTGTCTATGTTTCAAAAGTCGATCGTACATGGGTTCGAATAGTTTCAACAATTCAGTTGATCATCGCGGGAATTTGGCTGGCCATTTTTCTGATCATGCTTTTCTTCGGCTATTTCAAACAGCTAAAAAGTCCCCAATGCGGAGCCGGCGAGGATTCTCAAAATGGTGAATTGAAGTAATCTGGCTTTGTGGCCTTGCCTCGATTTAGTGGACAAAGGGTGTGTCAGGAGACGGCGACGTGAACGGAGGTAGGGAACACGGGTTTTAGAAGTCAGAAATCGGAGGACGGAAGGTGACACTGGGGTACGCGCCTTGATTGGCAATGTACGCGTGCTCAAATCGTGCCGATGAGTTTTTCAAACTTCGTCCGGTTTGCCGTCGCGCTGGTTTCCGTTGCTCGCCTGTTCGCCGGGGGCGTAATGGAATTTCCAACGAACGGAGGCAAGCCACCCCAAAAAAGCTCCGGTCTTAATTCATGCTGGCTCTGCGGGGGCGAGGGCGTAAAATGCCGTTCAATCGCATTCGCGCATGAGCCAGAGTAAAAACATCGTGTTGGGCGTCACCGGCTCCATCGCCGCGTACAAAGCCGCCGAACTGACCAGCCAGCTCGTCAAGCAGGGCCACATCGTCAACGTCGTGCTCACCGCCGACGCGCAGCGCTTCATCACCCCGCTGGCGTTCAAGACCCTCTCGCGCCGGCCCGTCGTCACCGACCTTTACGACGAGGAGGAAGGCTGGCAGCCCACGCACATCCGGCTCGCGGACGAAGCGGACTTGTTTCTCCTCGCGCCGGCCACGGCGAACTCGCTCGCAAAAATGGCGCACGGCCTCGCCAACGACGCATTGAGCTGCATCGCCCTCGCGTTGAACCCGAAGGCGAAAATCCTCATCGCGCCCGCCATGAACGGCAAGATGTGGCTGCATCCCGCCACGCAACAGAACGTCGCCACGCTGAAATCGCGCGGCGCGGAGTTCATCGGGCCGGAGGAAGGCATGTTGTCCTGCGGTTACGAAGGCATTGGCCGGCTCTGGCCCGTCGAGGACATCGTGAAGCGCGTCGGGCAAATGAAGAATGAAAAATGAAGAATGAAGAATTTCAAAAGGGCGTACGGGGCCGGGACGTGTTTCATTCTTCATTCTTCATTCTTCATTCTTCATTCCCATGAAACCCGGCCCATGGCAGTGGTTGAAGCGGCTGCCGGCGCTCCTCGAAGCGCCGCGGCCGGAGCCGGCGGAACACGCCCAACGGATTCTCGTTCTCCAGCGGAACATCGTCCTCCCGGCGCGGCTGGTCGTGCTGGCGGCGGTTTTTTTCAGTTTGTACAACTCCCGCTGGCTCGGCGCGGTGGTGACGGAGTACGGCGTCCTGGTTGAAACGCTGCAAACGATTCTGACTGGCTGCGCGCTGGTCATGCTGGCCGGAACGGCGCTGTTTTACGTGGTGCGAAAATTCCCCTCCGGCGCGGTGCAATGGGTGGTCTTCGCGGTGGGCATCGCCGACGGTTTGTTTCTCGCCGGGTTGACGACGCTGGATCGCGGCTTTGAAAGCGTGCTTTACTGGGGTTTTCCCGCGCTGATCGTCGTGAACGCCATCTCGATTCCGCTGGCGACGCCGCAGATCGTGTTGAATCTGCTGCTGGGTATTTTTTTCCTGTGCGCCGGCCTCCTGGAATCCGGAACGCAACGCGAACTGACCCTGCCCGCGCTCAAGCACCATGCCCGCCGCAAGGTCGCGCCCGAGGACATCGAAGACCCGCGCGCGGTGGCGCGGTGGCTCTCGCAGGCCCCGAAGCCGGCCCGAAAATTTCTTTGGGACGCGATGACGGAAGAGGACCGGAAAAAAATCGAGGGCGGACTGGCGGCCACCAATTCGCCCGACGAAACGCGGTACGTCCTGGCCACGAACCTGAACGGTTTTTTCTCGCCGCTGCGGTACTTTCCCGACGCCCAACCCGCCGGCGACCCACTCGAAATCAAGACCGATGCGAATGTGCTGCGCGTGGCGGTTCTGTTGCTGCTGACTTTTTGCTGCTACGGATTGCAATGGCTGCGCGCCCTCGACCGGCGCAAGGCGGACGAGCGGCAGGAATTTCTTTTCCGCACCGAGCAGTTGCGCTCCGCCGGCCGGCTCGCGGCGGAAGTGGCCCATCAGATCAAGAACCCGCTCGCCATCATCAACAACGCCGTCTTCTCGTTGCAACGCGCGGGCAAAGGCGGCCCGCCGGAAGCTTCCGAACCGCTGCGCATCATCCGCGAGGAAGTCGCGAAGGCCGACCGCATCATCACGCAGATCATGGGCTACGCGCAATTGAGCGAGGGCCGCGTGGAGAAACTCGACATGATCGCGGAACTGGACCGCGCCGTCGAGCAGGTTTTTCCGCGCGCCATCACCACCGGCGTCGAGATTCACCGCGACTACGCCGCGGAATTTCCCCCGCTGCTCATGCAACCGCGCCATTTCTCCGAATCCGTCGTGAACCTGTTGCAAAACGCCCGCGACGCGCTCGCGGGAAATTCCGGCGGCGAATTGAAAGGCCACGTCTCCGTCACCGCCGTCTGCCTGCCCGATTATTCCGTCCAGATCACCGTGACCGACGACGGGCCCGGCATCGCCCCCGACCAGCAGGAGCGCATTTTTGAAGCCTACCACACCACAAAGGAGCACGGCACCGGCCTGGGCCTCGCGATGGTCAAGCACAACGCCGAACTTTACGGCGGCACGGTGCGCGTCGAATCCGCGCTTGGCCGGGGGGCGAAGTTCGTTTTAGTATTCCCGGCGAAGACTTTGATTGATCTCGGCAAATGAGCGCGCCCCTGCCACCCGTGCTCGTCGTGGACGACGAGAAAAACATGCGGCTCTCCCTGCAAACCCTGCTGGGAGACGAAGGCTACCTCGCGCGCGCCGTCGAATCCGCCGAGGCCGCGCTCAAGCTGCTGGCCGCGGAGGAATTTTTCATGGTCATCACCGACGCGCGGTTGGGCGGGATGAGCGGCTACGATTTTCTCGCCAAGGTCCGCGCGCAATGGCCCGACCGCCCGGTGCTCATGATCACCGCCTACGCCACGCCCAAGCTCGCCGTCGAAGTCATCAAGGCCGGTGCCGTGGATTATCTCGCCAAACCTTTCGCGCCGGAGGAATTGCTCCACGCCGTCGCGCGCTGCGCCGAGCGATACCGGTTGCTCGTCGAGAACGCCGCGTTGCGCGCCCGCGCCGGCGAGGCTTACCCGCTCGAAGCGATCGTCGGCGAGTCGCCGAAAATGCGCGAGCTGCGGCAGTTGATCCAGACCGTCGCGCCGACCGACGCGCGCGTGCTCATCCTCGGCGAAAGCGGCACGGGCAAGGAACTCGTCGCCGGCTCGCTTCACAGCTTGAGCCAGCGGCGACAGGCGAGTTACGTCCGCATCAACTGCGCCGCCATTCCCGAGACGTTGCTCGAAAGCGAACTCTTCGGCCACGAACGCGGCGCCTTCACCGGCGCCGTCAAACAAAAGGCCGGCCGCGTCGAGGAAGCCGACGGTGGCACGATTTTTCTCGATGAGATCGCGGACATGAGCCGCCCGTTGCAGGCGAAGCTGCTGCGCTTTCTCGAAGACGGCACCTTCACGCGCGTCGGCGGCACGCAGGAATTGCGCGTGAACGTTCGCCTCATCGCCGCCACCAACCGCGACATCGTCAAGGCCATCGCCACGGATGAATTTCGCGAAGACCTGTTTCACCGGCTCAACGTGGTGCAGTTCCGCCTGCCGCCCTTGCGCGAGCGCGCCGATGACGTCCTCGTGCTGGCCGAGCATTTCATGAAATTGTTCAACGCCAGCATGAACAAAAAAATCACCGGCCTGACCCGCGCCGCCCGGCAAAAACTTCAATCGCACCACTGGCCGGGCAACGTGCGCGAACTGCGCAACGTCATCGAGCGCGCGCTCATCCTCGAGACCCAGCGCGAAATCCAGCCCGCCAGCCTGCCAGATTTCTCGGTCGAGGCCCGGTTGCGCAAAGGCGACCTCCCGCGCGCCACCGGCGAGGAATCGCTCGACGAGATTGTCGCCAACTTCGAGCGCGACCTCATCACGCAGACGCTCGAAGAAAATCATTTCAGCCTGACGCGCAGCGCCGAACGCCTGAAACTCAGCCGACATGCATTGCGCTACCGGATGCAAAGGCTTAATGTGGCCGCGGTCACCGACGGCGACGATGAAACGACCAGCGTCATTACCCGGGACCCGCGCGAGCCATGAATGTTTTTTTTCTCTGGAGCCTGATGGATGAGGAGGACGGGCTTGTCCCCGTGCTGAAACTCTCGCCTGCCGCCAGGGAGGGCCTGCTCATCTTCGGCGCGATCTTCCTCATCATCGTGGTGGCGACCGTCTGGGCGATGTTGTCCCGCAAATCCCGGAGCCGGGCGGCCCGGCGGGCGGATCGCCGCCTGCGCAAGCACTCCTTCGCCAAGCGCACCGCGCAGGGCCTGGCGGAGATCAAGGAGTACGTCCGCGAGCGCCAGGCCAGTCGCCGCCGTCGTCACCGGCCCCGCAACCCGACGCTCGCCGAAACCGGCGGCCTGCCGCCCGTCCGCACCGACCATCCGGCGCCAGGAAATCCCGGCAAGCCCCATCCACCTTCCTAGCGGCCATGCAGCAAAGCCGGGCCATCACCCGCAAAAGCGCCTCCAACCTCGCGCTCGCTTTCATCATGCTGCCGCGCGAAAAACGCGATGCCATGTCCGCGCTCTACGCCTTCTGCCGCGAAGTGGACGACGTCGCCGATGAAGATTCCGTCCCGGTGGAACAGCGGCGCGCAGGTCTGACCGCGTGGCGCGAAGACATCCGCCGCGCGTGCGACGGCGCCGCGCCGCAGTTTCCCGTCAATCAAGAACTCCAGCCCTTCATCCGCGCGTACGGCCTGCGCTTTGAACTCTTCGATGAACTCATCAAAGGTTGCGAGATGGACCTGGTCACGATGCGCTACGAGAACTGGGAGCAACTCGAACTCTACTGCCATCGTGTCGCATCGGTCGTCGGCTTGTTGAGCATCGAGATCTTCGGCTACACGGACGCAAAGTGCCGCGCCTACGCCATCGCCCTCGGTCAGGCGCTCCAACTCACGAACATTCTCCGCGACGTCCGCACTGACGCCGGGCGCGGACGCATCTATCTCCCGCTCGATGAATTGAAACGCTGCGGCGTGAGCGAGCGCGAAATCCTGGACGGCGAATACTCGGATCGTTACGCGACGCTCGCCACGAACGTGGCGGATCGCGCGCGAAATTTTTACCGTCAAGCGCGCGAAACCTTGCCCGCCGCGGATCGGCGCGCGATGGTCGCGGCGGAATTGATGGGTTCGGTTTATTGGCGGCTGCTTTGCAAACTGGAACGCCGGCGGTTCGATGTCTTCGGCCCGCAACCCACGCGCCTGAGCAAGCCGCACAAGCTCGCGCTCATCGCGCGCTCGTGGCTGCGCTTCGCCCTCGGAGTGACCTCGCCGAATTATGGAACGCCCTGACTCGGCTCTTAATCTTCATCGTAATCTTAATCCTCGGGAGATTAAGAGTAAGATTACGATTAGGATTAAGAACCCCGCCGCCTGATGAACGCCGAGCGCCGCCTCATCGTCAACGCCGACGACTTCGGGCGCTCGGGTTCGATCAATGAAGCCGTCACCCGCGCGCATCGCGAAGGCATCCTCACGACCGCGAGCTTGATGGTGAACGAACCCGACTGCGCCGAAGCCGTGGCGCGCGCGAGGGAGAACCCGCGGCTCGGTGTCGGCCTGCACCTCACGTTGCTCTGCGGACGCGCCGCACTGCCGCCGGAAAAAATCCCCGGCCTCGTCAATGCCCGCGGTGAATTCAGCGACCACCCGGTCGCCGTCGGCCTGAAATATTTTTTCCAGCGCGGCCTGCGCGAACAGTTGCGCGCTGAAATCCATGAACAGTTCGCCCGCTTCCGCGCCACCGGCCTGCCGCTCGATCACGTCAACGGCCATCTGCACCTGCACCTGCACCCGGTCGTGTTCGGCATCTTGATGGCGGACGCGGACCAACTCGGCATCCGCCATCTGCGGCTCACGCGCGAACCGTTCTGGATGGACGTGCCGCTGGCGAAAGGCCGACGGCTATATCGCGCCTCGCACGCGGCGATTTATTTTTGCCTCTCGTGGCTCGCGCAGTCGCGCCTGCGCCACAGACAAATCCGCCACACGCAGCGAGTCTTCGGCCTGCTTGAAAACGACCGCGTGAACGAAGCCTACATTTTGAAATTGTTCGACGCGTTGCCGCCGGGCGATTCCGAGCTTTACTCGCATCCGTCGCTCGACAAGTTTAGGCACGAGTTCGACGCGCTCGTCAGCCCGCGCGTGAAGGCGCTGGTGGCGGCGCAGAAAATTGAACTCATCCGATACCAGGACCTGTGACAAAAATTCTTTTCATTCTCATCATCGCGCTCGTCGTCGAGGCGGTGGGCGTGGTGTTTCTCAGCAAAGGTTTGAAGCAGATCGGCGAGGTGCAATCCATCAGCGTCCGCGAAATCGGCCGCATCATCGCCAAAGGCGCGACGAATCGCAGCATCCTGTTCGGCGTCGCGCTCGAAGCCATGTTCTTCGGTGCGCTGCTTTATCTGCTCTCCCAGCGCGATGTGAGTTTGATCTGGCCGCTGACTTCGCTCGGCTTCGTCATCACCGCCATCTCGGCGAAAATGATTTTGAAGGAAGAGATCTCCGGGTGGCGCTGGGCCGGCGTGGCGTTGATCGTTTGCGGTGCCGCGCTGGTGAGCTATAGCGAGAAGGCGAAAGCAAAAACGACCGAACCGCCGCCCAACCCCGTCGCTACTGCGGCCAAATGACTTTCGCCAGCACGTCGGCCAGCCGCTCCACCGCGAAGTTGCAATTCTTCCGCAGCCGCATCAGCGCCGGAATTTTTTCAGGCGACTTCGCAATCGCCGCCGCGAGTTTGCCGTAGTGAATACTGAGGTCGGGTCTGGCCAGCGCATTGAAATCCAGCGGCAAGTCTTCCCCGGCGGCATCGGAAATCACCCGCACCGTCGCGCACGAAATTCCCCGCTCGCCACAGATCATTTGGACGGCCTCGGATTCCATCTCGACCGCGTCCGCCCCCGTCGTGCGGCGCAGTTCCGTTTTCTCGCCCGCCGTTGTCGCGATGCGCGCCGCACAAAAGAACTTCGCCGGGGTCGCTCCCGCGACCGCCAGGGTGCGCGCGAAGGCAGCGTCGGCCGTCGAGAAGACCACGTCGCCCGATTTCAGTTCGGGATCAAGTCCGCCGGCAAAGCCGCAGGTGAGAACCTGTCGCGGAGAAATTTGCCGGAGAACATCACGAACGGACTGCTCCGCATTCTTCCGTCCGATGCCCGTGATGAGAATGGAAACGACGTCGCGTCCGGCAACGCGCTTGCGAAACACTCGCGCCTCGTCTTCCAGCGCGAAGCAAACCAGCGTCCGGTTCAACTCCGCACTCCGCACTCCGGACTCCGCACTCATTTGATCCCCGCCAGCCGTTCCTTCCAAACACGGTAAAGCTCCACCGTCGCGCGCACATCGCGGAGGCAATACTCGGCGATCTCGCGGAATTTTCCCTCGGCCATCAGCGTGCCCACATCCATGCCGGTCACGCCGTGCGCCTTGGGCGAATCAATGCCGAACGCCTTGCAGTAAAAATCCAGATTGAACTTCCGCGCCGCGCCGTCGCGACCGCTCACGCCGTAAAAGGTGAATTGCTCCGCCAGATCGCAATGCGGCTCGGTGGCGTAACGGTAGCCGAGCCAGTTCTTCTTCGAGATGGGAACGTTCAACACCGCCGACCGCAGATACAGAAACGGCACGTCGAACCCACGACCATTGAAGGTCACGATTTCGTCGTAATGCTTGGCCAAATCCCAGAACTCGGTGAGCAGTTCGACTTCGTCCGCGCAGGGCACGAATTCCACCGGCCCGGCCTCGGCGGCGGCCTCCGCGAAATCCTCGGCGATGAACAGCACCTTGCCGCGTTGGGTCTCGGCGTTGAGCATCGCGATGCACACGACCTGCGACGTGAGCGGCCACAGGCTGAACTGTCGCACGAGCTCCGCGCGCTTCGTGGCCCGGGCGGCTTCGTCGGGGATTTTTTCCGCCTCGCGCAAAAGATATTCCCGCTGGACCTCGTCAAAATTTTCCAGCGGCTGCGCGGTGGTCTCGATGTCGAAAACGAGTTTGGCCATAAGCGAACGAGGGAAATTAAAAATCAGGATGGGAAACCGATCAAGCGCTCCGGCTTTCCATCCTGATGTTCTGGACGGCTGTTACTTTTTCTTGCCGCCTTTCTTTTTGGCTTTCTTTGCCATAAGTCTCACCTCCGATCTTTTTTTTGGATTGCGAGCCTATGCTCCCGCAAAGCGATAGATCCGTGAGACGACATGTTTGTGCAGAAAAAATCGCCCGCTGGCAACATATTTCGCACAGCGGGCGGAAGAACTTTTTCGCGGCAAATTTTTTACGCGCCGAATTTGTCGAACATTTTTGCGTTCGCCTGCATCAAGCGGATCAAATATTTCGCGTCGAACACGCCGAGCGAGCCGCCGTTCGCGCCGGTCTCGGTGAAGCGTTCGAGCTTGTCCCAACCGCTCACCGCCGAGTGCAACAGCACCGGCTGCGGGTGCCACGAGTGGCCTTTCATCGCGCACGGCGTCGAGTGGTCGCCGGTGATCGCCAGCACGTCGGGCTTTTTTCGCAACAGGATCGGCAGCGCGGCGTCGAAATCTTCGATGGCTTTTTTCTTCGCGGCAAAGTTGCCGTCCTCGCCGGCCTTGTCCGTGTATTTGTAGTGGATGAAAAAGAAATCGTAGTTGCCGTGCTCCGCAAGATAACGCTCGAACTGCTCCGCAATGGTCTGCGGGCCTTCGATCTTCTTCATGCCCACGAGCTGCGAAAGGCCCTTGTACATTGGGTAAACCGCGAGGCAGGCGGGTTTGAGCCGGTAGCGTTCCTCGAACAGCGGAATCTGGGGCTGATGCGCGATGCCGCGCATGAGAAAACCGTTCGCCGGCTTTTCCTTCGCGAGGATCGGCAGCGCGGCTTTGTAAAAAGCCGCGATCAACTTCGCCATTTTCTTTTGCTTCGCGTTCTTCGGATCGCGTGGCTTGACCGTGGGAACGGCAAATCCTTCACGGTTCGGGTCCGCGTCGGTCAGCGGCCCTTCGAGTCCTTTGCCGCGGAACACGACGACGAAACGATGCTCCTTGCCGGGGCGGATGATGATCTGTGTGTCACCGATTTTTTTGATCTTCGCGGCGAGCAGCGCGCAAAGTTTCTCGCACGTCTCGGTCGGGATGCGACCGGCGCGGCGGTCTTTGACGATTCCCTTTGCGTCGAGCGTCGCGAAGTTCGCGCGGGCGCAAACGTCACCGGGTTTCAACTCCACACCGAGGCCGAGCGCCTCGATGACGCCGCGGCCGACTTGAAATTCCAGCGGGTCGTAACCGAACAGCCCGAGATGTCCCGGCCCGCTGCCGGGCGTGATGCCGGGCGCGACGGGAATCATGCGGCCTTGCGCGGAAGATTTTGAAAGCGCGTCGAGGTTCGGCGTGTGCGCGGCTTCGAGCGGCGTTAGGTAATTTTGCTCCGGCGTCGCGATGTCACCGAGTCCATCGAGCACGACGAGCACGAGCTTGGCGTTGGTTTTGAGGGTCAGTTCGGAATAGAGAGCGTCCAGTTTCATTTTGATTCGTCGGTTGTAAATCCTCCGCGCGACCGCATAACGCGACCGCGTGGCATCGTTTATCCTGCGGGAGAATCGCCCGCGGCGCAATGCGATTCCTTGCCAAGCCGCGGAGCGCCATGAACAATCCCGCCGTGGCTCGCGTGGAACTTCAAAGCGTAACCAAAACTTTTCGCGGTGCGAACGGACAGGTCGTTTGCGCCGTGAACCGCCTCAATCTCGCCGTGGCCGAACGCGAACTGCTGGCGCTCGTCGGCCCGTCGGGCTGCGGCAAAACCACCACACTGCGGCTCATCGCCGGGCTGGAAGCGCCGGATGAAGGCAACGTCTCGCTTGACGGAAAGGCCGCGAACGGAGTGCCGCCGAAGGACCGCGATGTGGCGATGGTCTTCCAGCGTGATGCGCTTTTTCCGCACCTGACAGCGGCGGAGAACATCGCGTTCGGATTGGAACTGCGGCACGTTGCGCGACCGGAAATTTCCCAACGGGTCAGTGAAATGGCGGTGAAGTTGGGTATCACCGCTTGCCTCGCGCGCAAACCTGGAGAACTTTCCGGCGGCCAACGGCAGCGCGTGGCGCTCGGCCGCGCGCTGGTGCGGCGGCCAAAAATTCTTTTGCTGGATGAACCGTTCGCCAATCTGGACGCGCCATTGCGGCGGGAACTCCGGCGGGAATTGCTCCGGCTGCATCGCGGGCATCAGCTCACCACGATCCTCGTGACACACGATCAAGCGGAGGCGCTGGCACTCGGCGAGCGTGTGGCGGTGATGAACGAAGGTGCGATCGAGCAGTTGGCGACACCGGCGGAACTGCGCGCGCGACCGGCCTCAAAATTCGTCGCCGATTTTCTCGATCCGAATGTGATCTAGGAGCGCCGGTCTCCGACCCGGCTCGTCGAACCAGCCGCCAGAAACGCGCCGGATCAGGAGATCGGCGCTCCTATCCTCGGCAACCAGTCAGTTCGGGTTGTCGCGCAGCCAGTCGGCGATCTTGGTTTTCCAAGTCTCCCAATCGTCGCCGTAATTCTTTTCGAGATAGAGCTCGAGGATTTGCTTCGACTCAGCGGCCTTCGGGTGCGCGGGCGTCTTCGCGACTTCGAGCAGGAGCGGGAGTTTGAGTTTGTTGGGCCGGCCCAGCACGTCGGCGAGAATCACTTCCTGCACTTCGGCGGTGGTGTTGGTGTCGGCGAGCCGTTGACCGAACGGTTCGTAGTCGTCGTTGGCGAGCAGATTGGCGATGTGCTGCGCGGCCAGCGCCTGACCCTCGGGCGGGAAACGCGGATACAGCGCGAGGAGCGCCGCGCCTTTCTCATCCGGCTCACCGTCGGCGCTCAAAATGGTTTCAATCGTCGGCTCGTAGCGGGTGATCTTGTTCGTGTCGTTTGCAAAAGCGCCGAGCAACCGCTCGCCGCGATTGGTGCGGATGGTTTCGCCGGGCGACGGGAGAATGGTTTTGTTCGACTTCAAGCTGCCATCGCCGCCGTTGACAGCGGGACCGGGCGGTGACGAACGGCCGGTGAAAAGGCCGCTGAACCACAGCCCGAGGACAACGACCGCCGCGGCGACGCCGAGCGTGGCAAGAATTTTCGGCGTCAGGTTCATTTTGCTTCCGGCGCGGACGGAGCGTCGCCGGTTTCAAATTGCAACGAGTGAAGTTTGAAATAAAGCCCGCAGCGTTCGAGCAGTTCGGCGTGGGTGCCGGTCTCGGCGATGCGCCCGGCGTCGAGCACCACAATCTGATCGGCGCGCTGGATGGTCGAGAGCCGGTGCGCGATGCAGATGGTCGTGCGGCCTTGCATCAAGCCATCGAGCGCGGCCTGCACGGCGCGTTCGGATTCCGAATCGAGCGCGCTGGTGGCTTCGTCGAGGATGAGAATGGGCGCGTTCTTGAGCACCGCGCGGGCGATCGCGAGGCGCTGGCGCTGGCCGCCGGAAAGCGTCACGCCTTTTTCGCCGACGATGGTCTCGTAACCCTCGGGCCGTTGCGTGATGAACTCGTCCGCGTTCGCATGTTTGGCGGCGGTAACAATTTCGTCGGCGGTCGCGCCGGGCCGGCCGAGTTCGATGTTCCGGCGGATGGTGTCGTTGAACAAAACCACTTCCTGCGAGACGACGGCGATCTGTTTGCGGAGTTCGGCGGCGGCAACTTCGCGCAGGTCCACACCGCCGACGCGCACGGCGCCGCGCTGCGGGTCGTAAAACCGGAGCAGAAGATTCGCGAGCGTGCTCTTGCCGGAACCGGTCTTGCCGACGAGCGCGACGAGCTGGCCGGGCTTGATGCGCAGTTCGATGTCGCGCAGGACCGCGTTGTCGCCGTAGGAAAAATCCACATGGTCGAAATGAATCTCCGCGCCGGCGGCGTTGAGCGGGCGCGGCGACGCGGGTTCGGGCACGGTGGTCGGGGTGGCGAGCAGTTCAAAGACGCGTTCGCTGGCGGCGCGGGCCTGCGTAAGGTTGGTTTGCAGCTTCGTGAGATTCTTCAGCGGTTTGTACATGAAGAAAATTGACGCGATGACGGTGGAAAGTTTTTCCGGGTCGCGCTGCTCCTGACGGTTGAGAAAGAGGTAAATGAAAATCAACGCGATGGCGACGCTGCCGAGGAATTCGAGGAGCGGCCCGGGCGCTTCGGCCGCGCGGACAATGCGCATGAAATGACTGATGAACCGGCGGGTGGCGGCGCGAAATTGCTCGATGACGATGGCTTCAAGGTTGTAGGCCTTGACCACGCGGTTGCCGGTGAAGGATTCGTTCATCACCTGTGTCAGTTCGGCGGTCTGCGATTGCATGGCTTTGGCCGAACGGCGGATCTTCCGGCTGAAGATCGCGATGGGCACGACGCACGTCGGGATGACGAGCAGAAAAATCAGCGTGAGTTGCGGCGCTCGCCACAACAATACGGCGATCAAACCGATGACGATGACCGGGTCTTTGATGAGACTTTGCGTGGTGGCGCTGAGGCAGGTCTGGACCGTCGCGGTGTCGCTCATGACGCGCGCGATGAGTTCGCCGCTGCGGTTGGCGTTGAAGAAGCCGGCGGAAAGATTCATCAGATGCGCGAAAAGTTTTACGCGCAGGTCCATCACCGCGCGCACGGCCGTCCATTGCAAAAAATAAACGTTCAAGTAGTCGAAGAGGCTGCGCAGGAAGACCACCGCCGGAATCAGGGCAATCAACGCCACGACAGCGCCGAAGTGCCCCTGATCCTGAATGCCAGTTTGGACGAGCGTGTCCTGCGCCGATTGCAGCCAGTCCTTGACGGCGTCCGGCACCCAGGACGGCAGCGGCTTGGCGCCGGCTTGATTCGCCCAGGGGAAAATGGTTTTGAAGACGAACAACACCGTGAGCAGCGTCAGCGGCTCGATGAGTCCGCAGATGATGCCCGTCAGAATTCCCAGCGCCAGCCGGCCGCGATACGGTCGGGCCAGAACGTAAAGTTGGCGCAGGAAATCCAGCATAAAGCGCGGTCAATATGCGCGGCGACCGAAGTCAACGCGAGCCAATTTGACGGCGGGAGAGGCGAACGCTTCAGTTTTTTTCGCGCTTGGCGGCGATGAAGGCGAAGCGCGCGTGCGTGAAACCGTTGATGACGGTGTCGAAGTAGAATTTCAATCCGGTGGCCAGGCTGACGCGCTTGGTTTGCAAAGTAAATCCCGCCCGGTCGAACGTGTCCGCGTAATCCGCGCGCGAATACAACGGAGCTTTCAGGACGCGCGCGTGCGCGGCGCCGCGCCCGCGCGAACGCATGAAGGGCCGCACCGGTTCGCGCACGGCGACAAGCTGCCCGCCGGGTTTGAGCACGCGCCGGATCTCGCGCAGCAGATGAAGCAGGTTCATCGCGTCGTGCAGCACGCCGGCGCACACCACAAAGTCGAAATGGTTGGCCGGGAAATCGAGGCAATGCGGACTCACGGACCGGCGTGTGATCTTGGCTTCGTGGGCGCGCAACAATTTGAACACCTGAACGGATTCGTCGGATGACGGGCGCGAACCGAAATCCGTGGCGACGATCTCGACGACCTTCGGCAGCTTCGAGAGTTCCGCGCTGAACCACGCCGGGCCGGCGCCAAGTTCGAGAATCCGTCCGTAAAATTGGACGCCGGCCTTGTTCTTGAGGAACGGGACGTAGCGCGCATTTTTTGTCGCGCGCACGCGCAACAACTCCGCGGAGTCCGTCCGCGCACTGGAAGTGCGGGCCGGTTTGGCGGCTGGCTTGTTGGCGGACGTGCTCACGCGCCAAGATTAAGAGGCGGCGCGGCGCGTGGCAACAATTCGATGGTGCGCCGGCGCGCCCCGGCGCGCAGGCGGTCCCTCGCCCGCAGCACGCAGCCAGAGACAAAACCGCTGTTAATTTCGGCCACTACTCCACCATCATGCGCTGCGACCGGGGACCGGTCGCGCTCCGTCGGAGGTGTGCGCGGATCCGCCTCTTTCGCTGGCCGCCACAAGTGGCTTGGGTCGCGGCGACGTTTGTGGCAGGCTGGCGTCCGCAAAATCGAAGACCACCAAATCAAATGCGCTTTCTGGCTCTGGATCACGGCACGCGCCGCATCGGCGTGGCGGTGAGCGATGAATTGAAAATCATCGCCTCACCGCTCGAATACATTCCCGCGGAGCCGTTCGCGGATTTTCTGAAGCGACTGAAGGAGATCCTGCGCGAAAAGGAAATCGAGCTGATCCTCGTCGGGATGCCGCGCAACATGGATGGCAGCTACGGCCCGGCGGCATTGAAGGTGCGGGAATTCGTCGCCGTGTTGAACAGCGCCGTAACGATTCCGATCAAGACCTTCGACGAGCGCCTCACGACGGTGCAGGCGCAGAAATTTTTGATCCAGGGCAACATGCGCCGCGACAAACGCAAAGAGAAGGTGGACCAGACGGCGGCGGCGATTTTGTTGCAGAGTTACCTCGACGGATTGAACTGAGGCGTGTTGCGTGTTGCGTCAAGCATCACTCGGGCGCGCACGGCGACACTTGACGCAACACGCAATACGCAACACGTGAAATTCAAACTCACCATCGCCTACGACGGCACGGGCTACGAGGGCTGGCAGGTGCAAAAGACCGGCACGGGCGTGCAGGAGATCGTCGAGGCGGCGCTGGCGAAATTATTTCCAAGCGCGCCGCGGATCCACAGTTCGAGCCGGACGGATACTGGCGTTCATGCGCTCGGAATGGTGGCGCATTTTGAAGTGCCGCACGCCGATGACAGGATGACCGCGCGCAAACTGGCGCTGGCGCTCAACGCCCATCTGCCCGCGGACGTGCGCGTGGTGGCCGCCGCGCGGGCGCCGGAAAAATTCCACGCGCGCTTCGACGCCACCGGCAAGCAGTACCGCTACTTCGCCTGGAATCACGCCGCCATGAATCCGCTCTTGCGCGCGACCGCGTGGCATGTCCCGCGTCCGCTTGATCTGAAGGCGATGCGCGCCGCCGCGCCGCTGTTCGTGGGCAAACATGATTTCCAATCCTTCGCCGCGAATCCGGGCTACGCGAAGGAGTCCACGGTGCGAACGGTGACGCGTTGTGAAATCAAGAAGTCCGGCCGGCAACTCACCTTCATCATCGAGGGCGATGGGTTTCTCTACAAAATGTGCCGCGGCATAGTTGGCACATTGGTGCAGGTGGGGCAGGGAAAATTTCCGGCGAAGGAAATCAAAACCATGCTGGCGAAACACGACCGGCGTGTGGCCGGGATGACGGCACCGGCGTGCGGGTTGGTGTTGTGGAAGGTTTTTTACGGAAAAGCTCCAACCTCCAAGCTCCAAGCACCAGAGAAGCTCCAATCTCCAAAATCCAAATGAAGATTCAACGTCCATACGTTCCGCTTTTGGAGCTTGAGGTTTGGTTATTCTCTGGAGCTTGGATGTTGGAGCTTGGATTTTAATATCGTGCACCTCGTCCTCGTCGAACCCGAAATCCCGCCGAACACGGGCAACGTGGCGCGCCTCTGCGCGGCCACGCGCACGACGCTGCATCTCATCGAGCCGTTCGGGTTCAAGCTGGACGACGCGCAGTTGAAACGCGCCGGGATGGATTACTGGCGGCACGTGGAGTGGCATCGCTGGGCGAACTGGCGGGCATTTGCGGAAAAACTTCCGGCTGGCGCGCGGTTGTGGTTCATCGAATCCGGAGGGCCGAAACTTTACAGCGACGCGAAGTTCGCGCCGGAGGATTACCTTGTCTTCGGTCGTGAGACGGCGGGATTGCCGAAGGTGTTGCTGGAAGAAAACCGCAAGCGCTGGCTGCGCATCCCGATGTTCAACGAGCGGTCGCGTTCGTTGAATCTGTCCAACTGTGCGGCGTTGGTCTTGTTCGAGGCGCTGCGGCAGCAGGGATTTTCAAATGAAGAATGAAGAAGGCAAAATGAAGAATTTGCCGGGCGCGGTCCGGTTTTTTTCTTTTTCATTCTGCCTTCTTCATTCTACATTCTCCCCAGTCGGGCGCTTGGCGCAGTGGTAGCGCAGCAGCTTTACACGCTGTGGGTCGGGGGTTCGAATCCCTCAGCGCCCAGTCTTTTTGCAAGGATTTTCACTTAACATTAGCGAAACGTTTTATGAAACGAGTAACGCTGCAAAACAGGAACCGGCTCGCTCAAATGCGCGCCACCGGAATAGAGTTCGTGCAGGTGCTAACAACAAATCTATCCGGCTGCTGCTGCGCGCAGGCGCTGAGTCTCAAAGAAAAATTAATTCCGATTGATAGCGCATGCGACCTGCCATTGCCCGGTTGCACGGATCGGTGCATGTGCCTTTATGTTGCGACGAAGAATCCGAATGTACCGCCGCCACTGACTGGGCCGATTGTTATTGATGGAGTTGAAATCGAGATCAAGATGAAACCGTGAGTCCTGACGATCTCAAGTTCCTAGCTGCTTTGGTCGTGCCGCTTTTTTTCATGAGCATCATCGGTTTCGGTATCGGCCATAGACGCGGTCGTGGCGGCCTTGGATTTCTGCTCGGCCTTTTGCTTGGGCCGATTGGCTGGCTGCTCATCTTATGCTTCGAACGAGGCGGAATAAAATGTCCCGAATGTTTGAGCATCGTGCCAAAAGGCGCGATCCGTTGCCGCTATTGTCGCGCAGAATTAACGGAGTCTTTCAAAAAATCGCGGGCGAGTTGAAATTTTCAATCTACTTGCCGGACGAAGTCGTCGTCGCCGGCGCGGGGAGATAAACCACGCGGTCAGGTTGCGTCGGGGCGTAAGCATTGCGTTGCGGAATTTCAGCGCGGTTGAAGGGCTTGTAATCTTTGATCGCGCCGACGCGCGCGAGGCGGAGTGATTTGCGGATGATCCCTCGGCCGCCGTTCGTGTCGCTGAATTTTCCCTGGCCGTAGCCGACGCCTTTGCTGCCGGAGAGATTCGAGGAAAAATATTTTATCCCCACGATCTTTTTCTGCTCGTCGCGCTGCCACTCGATGAAAATGCACGAGTGCCCGCCGGGCGCGGTGGTGTCGTAGCTCAAGAAATCTCCGGGGCGCACTTTTTCCAGGTCGTCCACGGTGATGCCGTAGCCGAGGCCGTAGGATTCAATCGCACGCCGCTCGCAATCGCTCGTGCCCTCGATGTACCAAAACTGAAGCGCATTGAAGAGGTCGCCGAACGTCATGCCGTTGAAATCGTCGGGGTCGAGGCCCTTCTGGATGTTGCGCAGCCGCATCGCGCGCACAAAAACCTCGAACGTGTAGCCGCAGCAATAACTGCAACGCGAGCCATCCGGGTACGCCTTGGCCACGACCATGCCTTTGTACCACATGTCCTGCGTGACGCCGTTGTAGATGTCGTATTCGCGCACTTTCCAGGCGCAATGATACGGCAACGAACCGTCGAGCGGAAAACCCGCGATCACCGCCATCACATAAGGATTGAGCGCGCCTTCTTCGTCGTCTTTCACGATTTCCTCGCGGGCGTAATACTTGGCGAGCGCCTTGTCCACCGGCGAAAAGCCGCGCTCGTCCACGGGATACGGTTTGGGGATGTAGCTGAAGCGTTTGGTTTCCGGCTTGGCGGGGTCGTAGGTGATGGCGGGGGTCGTGGGCACGGCTGGAACCACGGGTGCCGCTGGAGTCGCGGGCGCGGCGGCGGCGGTTGGTTTGGCCGCGGGCGCAACGGCGGCGGCGCTGGTCGGCGGGCAACATTCGGTGTTCTGCGTCCGGCATCCGGTCAACGCCAACACCCCAACAAGGCTCGCGGCGGCAATGAAAAATGAGATTGGTTTGCGCACTGGTTCGCGCCCGATGGAAAACTGGTTTGCTTTCACGCGGTGAACGGTAACACGCGCTACCGGCAGTTCAATCCTTGCTTTTGACCACGGAATGCGCCGATGGACACGGCTGAAATGCCAGCGCAGAACTGCGGCGTCTCACCTTGTCCACCAGATCGAGACAACCTCAAATTCCGGTTCCGCCGGATTCACGGGGTGTGATTAAAAACGGGTGAGGGGAATGGCGCTTAGATAAGGAAAAACGCGTCAGCAATTGTACGCGAATATAACTGGATCCTTGGAGCGAGTTGTTTCAAAGTGGCGCATGAAACAAACGACTCCATTCCTCGCTGGATTTTCAC
>SIBJ01000089.1 GCA_009695195.1 Pedosphaera sp. | reverse complement strand
GATGCGCCCCCGGCAGGAAATCATTGCCGAAGCCACCCAGAAAAAATCAACGACACATGCCCTTAACTAAGCGCCATTCGCGCCAGCCGCTTTTCAAATCGCCAATGAAATCAATGGTTTTGAGCATGTTTCCTATGGGACAGCACTGATCACAATTCACGAAATATGGCGTAGAGGTTCTTTTTGCACTCGATGCCGATGCCGGGCGCATCCGGTAAACGGACTTTGCCGTTCTGGATCGGGGTGTCATCGGCAAATCCGCCAAACGGCTGGAAGACTCCGGGATAGGATTCATTTCCGTGCAAGCCGAGACCCGCCGCGACGTGCAGCGCCATCTGGTGACCACCGTGTGGGATGCAGCGCCGCGCAGACCAATCGTGCTCCTTGAGCATTTCGAGAATCCTCAAATACTCGACCAGACCGTAACTGAGCGCCGGGTCCATTTGCAGAAAGTCGCGTTCGCGAACCAGGCCGCCATAGCGAATCAGGTTGAGCGAGTCGGGCAGGGAGAAAAGGTTTTCACCCGTGGCGACAGGGTTTGTGGAAACCGCCGCCACTTCCTTGAGAATTTCAAAGTCCAACGGGTCGCAAGGCTCCTCGTACCATTTGAGCGGATACGCGTTCAGCGCTTCGGCGTAGTCGAGCGCCGCGCGCAAACCGAACCGGCCATTGGCGTCCACGGCCAGTTGTTTGTCCGGACCGATCAGGTTCAGAACAGCTTCAATGCGTTTGAGATCATCGGCCAGTGAGGCGCCGCCGATTTTGATTTTGACCGTGGAGTAACCGAGGTCGAGATAGCCGCGCATTTCTTCCACGAGACCCGTGATTTCCTTTCCCGGGTAATAGTAGCCGCCGGCTGCATAAACGTACGCTTCCGCATCAGCCTTGCCGCTCCGATAGCGGTCGGCCAGCAATCGGCAGAGAGGTTTGTCTTCAATCTTTGCGACCAGATCCCACAGCGCCATGTCCAGCGTCCCGACTGCCACCGAGCGTTCCCCGTGGCCGCCGGGTTTTTCATTGGTCATCATCACCTGCCAGGCGCGCGTGGGATCGAAGTTGTCGCCGGCTTCATTCAAGAGGGCCTCGGGCCGCGCGTTCTTGAGTCGGGGGATCATGCGGTCGCGCAGAATCCCGCTCTGGGCGTAACGGCCGTTTGAATTGAAGCCGTATCCCACGACAGGCTTTCCGTTGCGGACCACGTCGCTATGGATCGCCACCGCCGACGCCGTCATCTCCGCAAAACTGATGTACGCATTCCGGATCTCTGATCGAATGGGGACAATGATGTCGTTGATCGCGGTGATTCTCATCGGCTAGTTTGCAACTCAACAATAATACCCTCGCAAGATCTTGAATCTGTAATCGACCGCGTTGATTTGGCATGCTCAAAACCATTTACCCGATCAGTCAACCGCGGGAGGCGATGTTTCGAGCCATTTCAAATTGAATGCGTAATGATTCCAACTGCTGATCAAGTGAATGACTCCATTCCGGGCTTGCGTGATGGCGAAATAACCCTTCGGTTCACCCGCGCTGGGGCTCATCTCAAAGTCGCGTCCTTCTTTCCAGCCGTCGGTCGTGGGCACACGGTGGCTTGGTTGATCATCGGTTATGGCGCGGATATGCCGCCAAGTAATTCCTTCATCGTAAGACACAGCGCAGAAGAAACCCTCGATGGGCCGTTTGACGCCTGCGGCATCGGTCACAAAAACAGGAACGTCCGCCTCTTTGCCTTCCGGTTTGTTTGCCAGTGAGCCAAGCAGCAACGGCCCTTCTTTCAAACGCAGCATTACCGGACGCTGACCACCACCGACCGGTGGGAAGGCGCTGGCCGAATACGTCCAGGTTTTGCCCATGTCGGCGGAGATGCTTTTGGGCATTTGGCCGTCAATGTTGTCGCCGCGGCCGAAGGCAATCAGCCGGCCATCTTTCAACTGGTTCACCGCCGTGTGGATTCCGGCGATTGTCCCGCCGGGATCTGTCCAGGTGAGACCGTTGTCCTTGCTTATGTGAAGTGCGCTACCGCCGCTGCTGCTGGGCGAGGCGTCGCACGGCAGGACGAGGTAACCTTCCTTGGTTTTGAATTCCGATGGGACGACCTGGTTGCGGCCTTGGTACTCCGAATTAATCATACGCGCCTTGGTCCAGGACACGCCGTTGTCGGTGGAGGTGCGCAAGATGATCGCGGGCGCACCCCATGTTGCAGCGGCTGAAAGACTGTTGAAATGATAGAGCGTCTTCTTTCCGTCATACCACAACGCAGGCGCGTGATCGTTTCGGTCGGGCGCGTCCCAGAAAGGTGATGCCGGTTCCCATTCTGATTCGCCATGACGCAGTCGGCTCGCAGCCATTGCCAGCTCACGTCCGCGTTCCGAAACAGAGGTGTACCAAATGACCAACAGGTCGCCGTTGGGACATTCTGCGATGTCCGGGTCGTGATTGTGACTCGAATAAAGCGGGCCTTCGGAGTTCGGAGAGATTTTGACGTATGGGCGCGGACCCACGAAATAGGGCTTTTTAGGATCGGGACCTTTCAGCACACCGCGCGGCGAAGTTTGTTTGACGTTCTGCTGGTAACGTTCGGTGGGCACGAGCGGCAGTGGTTTTGTCTTGGGCAATTCACCGAGCACGACACGAAAGCCGATGTACCAGCTCCGGCTTTCGGGCAGCGTGCCCAAGCGATTGGCCGAGCGCATGTAAAAAGGAAAGGTGCCGTGGCTGCCGCCGCGGGAAACTTTGTAATCCCCATCCACCCGTCCAACCGGGTCAACTTGCGTGCCCGCGTCGTACGCGCCATACCAGTCCAGGCACCACTCCTCGACGTTGCCGTGCAGGTCGAAGAGCCCCCACGGATTTGGCGGCGTCTTTTGCACATGAAGAGGCACGACTTCCGCGCGACCGCGACCACGGTAGGGACTGGGATACCAACTGTTGTCCGGGTTCTTGATGAACTCCGGCGGCAAGTTGTCACCGGTCGAAAACGCGGTAGTCGTTCCCGCGCGACAGGCATACTCCCACTCGACTTCGGTCGGGAGCCGGTACGGCAATCCCTCTTTTTGCGAAAGCCAGTCGCAAAACTCCTTTGCCTCATGCCAGTTCACGAACACGACGGCCTCGTCGCGATCAATTGAAAAGCCAAGCTTGCCGCGGAGATGTGCATGCAACCGGCTGAACCGCTCGAACTCCTCGTTCGTGACCTCGTGAGCGGCCATGTAAAACGGTTTGGTAATCCTGACTTTGTGCACTGGTGCTTCATCGTAATCGCCACGCTCGCGCAGCCAGATCTTGCGATCACTCCCAAATTCTTTGGCGTCCAACACAGCCGCCGAGAGGTTCTGGTCATTGCCCATGGTGAATTCGCCGGGCTCGATCCGGACAAACTTCATCTTGAGCGAATTCTCAAATGTCTTTTCGGTCGGCATTCCGGCGGCCTGAACCGCCGAAGCGCAGACCAGAAGTGCGGCAACGACGGCCACCGTTTTCAGCGTGTGAATCAGTTTTCTCATGGATAATTTATCGGGCAGGTTTATTGGACAGGTTCCGCCGGAGGCGGCGTCTCCAGCCATTTCAGATTGAACGCATAATGTTGTCGGCTGGTGATCAATTGAATGACGCCATCGTCGGACTGGCAAATGGCGTTGTAACCGCCAGGCTCCGCGCTGCTGAATCCGATCGTGAACGGATTGCCATCCATGGTTTCCACAGTCTGGTCCCGCCCATCATGGCTGACAAGGCGCATCTTTGGCCATGTCTTGCCGTCGTCGTAAGAAAGCGCAGCAAATACCCCGGTGATCTCGCGCGACTTCCCGCTCGCATCTTTTATGGGCATGAATTCCTTTTGCCCCCGGCCTCCGGTGAAGGAGACGAGCAGAAGCTGGCCTTCCTTCAGGCGAAGAAGAAGCGGGCGTTGTCCGCCACCGACCGGCGGGAATGGGCTGGCGCTGTATTGCCACGTTCGTCCCATGTCGGCGGAAACGCTCATCGGCATTCTCCCGTCAATGTTGTCCCCGCGGCCAAAGGCCATCAAACGACCGTCCTTCAGTTGAGCCACACACGCATGAATTCCGGCGATGGTTCCGAGCGCGTCGGTCCAGGTTAGACCGTTGTCCCGACTGACATAAACCGCCGTCCCGCCTGCGCCGCCAGTCACGGCATCGCACGGCAGAATGATTTCACCGCCCTTCGCGCGAAAGATGGACTGGACCGGCATTTGCCGTCGGTGATGTTCAGGCAGAATCAGCCGCGCCTTGGACCACGTGGCGCCATGATCGGCGGACGTCCGCAACAGAACGGCCAGTGGTCCCCAGGTGCCGGCCACGGAGTATCCGTTGAAATGGTAAAGCGTGCCTTTCTCATCCCGCCAGAGAGCCGACGTGTGGTCATTCCGGTCTGGCTGATCCCAGAACAACGAGGCCGGCTCCCATTCTTCCGCGCCCTGACGAAGCCGGCTGGCCACAATGGCCAACTCGCGCCCCGTCTCGGACACGCAGGTGTACCAGATGGTCAGCAAATCGCCGTTGGCGCACGCGACGATGCTCGGCACATGATTGTGCTTCGAGAAAATCGGACCGTCCGAGCCAGCGGGGATTTTCACATATTGGCGCGGTCCTTTGAAAAACGGTTTCTGCGGGTCCGGCTTCGCAAACGCTGCCACTTTCGCTGTGACGTTTTGCTGATGCAACGGCGGCGGAGTTTTCGGCAGCGGTTTTGAATCGGGCAATTCACCCAGAACAATCCGAAAGCCAATCAGCCAGCTTTTCTCCTCCGGGATCGCTCCCATACGGTTGGCCGAACGCAAATAGTAGAGCGGCGTTGAGTGGCTGCCTCCCCGCGTCACCTTGCAGTCGCCGTCGGCCCGGCCGACCGGATCGGTCTGGCTGACGGATTCGTATGGCCCATACCAATCGTGACACCATTCCTCCACGTTGCCATGCATGTCGAACAATCCCCAAGCGTTCGATGTTGTTTTTCCCACATGAAGCGGCACAACTTCCGCGCGACCTTTGCCTCGCTCCGGGTCGGGGTACCAACTCAGTGCGACGTTTTTTTGAAATTCCTTCGGCAGGCTCTCGCCGGTTTGAAAAATTGTTGTCGTGCCGGCTCGACACGCATATTCCCATTCCGCCTCGGTGGGCAGCCGGTAAGCCAGGCCTTCCTTCTTGGAAAGCCAATCACAAAACGCCCTGGCCTCATGCCAGCTCACGAACACCACGGCCTCGTCGCCTTCAATCGAGAACCCATACTTGCCGCGCAACAACCGGTGACGTGGATCGAACTTCTCGTACTGTTCGTTGGTGACCTCGAATGCTCCAAGATAAAATGGCTTGGAAACGACGACCGGATGTTGGGGCCGTTCATCTGGGTCGCCATTGCGCTGGTGTGCGTTTCCACCGACAAGTTCCTTCGGCAGAGGAGCGCTGGATTCACCCATGCTGAATTGGCCCGGCGCAATCCGTGCCAGACGCATACCAAGTGAATTGGTGAAAAGAGCCTCGGTCGGAAGCGCCGGGCCCGCGGCGGTGACGCCATTCGCAAAGCCGAGGCACGCGCAGATCAACCAATGTGCCTTTAACCGAGCGAATAACGACATGAGCGCCTGGGGTGGAATTGTTACGCGGTCACAGATCAAGTTGGGCATCATTGGAAATGAGTCCGCTTCCGCGGGTAGGTTCGTGTTTCAGTTAGGTTCATTTGACAATGCCACGGCGTTTTTCCCCACAACTTGGCAGCACCGTGTACAGCCATCGTTCGTGCGCGCTTCCACAGCTTTGAATTTGCCAAAATGCACCTTGCGACCGACATGCAAAAACCGCCAAATGATTTGCTAAAGCCGCCAGTTGATCCTCTTGGTCTGCCCCAGGGCTGCAGGCTGTTCAACTCTGCTTCCAACGCGTCCGCTTTGGCTCTCAGAACGGAAATTTGCTGGCGATCAGCAGCCAAAGCTCTGGCATCCGCCGCCGGCACGCGATCGTTCCACGGCACGTTCTGGGTGGGCCGGGTTTCATTCCGCCCAGCGAGAAGATCACCATGGCTTACATCGGCTGCGGCACCCAGGGACTCAGAGAAATGCCCGCAGTGCTCGCGATCCCGGAGATTCAAATCGTCGCCGTCTGCGACCCCGTCAAGGAGAGCCACGATTGCGTGGACTGGTCACGCGACGGACTGCGCTCGGAAATCGCCAGCGCACTCCGCCACCCAAGAACGACCCTCACAGCGCAAACCATTTCTCGGCCTCGCTCCTCGAGATCGGCACGAGATAGTTCCTGCGGATCATTTCCGGGCTCGTGCCGGTTTCCTCGGCAACGCGACGGATGTCCTGGAGAATGGCCAAGCGGTAGGAAATATAACTATTTCGGAAAGCGTTGTGCCGGTACGGGACACCGGCTTTTTCAACCTCGCGCTCCCAGGCGTGCCAAAGCGAATTGGCGGAGGCCCAGTCTGCCGCTACCCGTCCGTGCTTGATGTCCACCGGGTAGCCAGCCAGGCGTTTTCCAAGATTGGGCAGGATGAGAACCAGCCGCGCGTCAATCTTGCCAACGGCATCCGGCACGCGGATGCAACTGTCTTTTTCATCGACCATCACCCTCCAGAGGCGGACAATTTCCTCGGTGCGAACTCCGGAAAAGGCTTTGATTTCAAGCGTGAGTCGAAGGGACGGGCTGATCGCCTCAAGAATCACGCGCAACTCCTCGGGCGTGTAGATGTCATTGCGCTGCAGGAGAGCCGTCGCGTCTTCTTCCGTGATGATTTTCTGGCGCGGATCGGAGAACTCGGATGTTGCGGCGGCGGCGTGTTCAAGGTTTTTCGGCAGAAAGTTCTTTTTCTGAGCGAAATTAAAATAGGCGATGATCCCTTTGCGCCAGTTGTTCTTGTTTCGCGACTTGCCGCCCAGGTGGCCGAGGAAATCGTCAATATCCGGCGTGTCGATTCGAGCAATCGCTCCCGGAAAGGTGCTGACGAACTTGCCCGCGATTTTCTCAACATCGCGCACATGGTAATCTCCGACCCCGCGCTTTTCCAAATGTTGGAGGTATTCCTGATAGACTTCCTCGGTCGTGGCACCATGTCGGACTCGCTGGCCAAAGGTGTTATGGAAATCGACGGCTTCTTCGAGGGTGGCTCCCTTCACGCGATTCCGCAGTTCAGCATAGTGGCGGCAGGCCTGGTCGATTTCGAGATTGAGCGGTTCGACCGCCTTTTGAGCGAGGACATGGATCCGGCGATCCTGCTCGGTGAGGAATTGAGAGTGGACGCCGTCGGAGGCCAACTGGCCTGCCAATTCTTTGGCGAGCGCTTTGGCCTTTGCCAGGGTGTTGCGGCGCCGGAAGACGCGCTGCGTTCCTTCGTAATAGACGACTTTGAACGACGGGTAAGTTTTGCGCACCGAGTTGTCACCGTTCGATTTTGAATTCGCTTCCGAACTCGGCGCTGGCTTCTTCCCAATTGTTATGGTTACGGGAGAAGCATAAATCGGAATCGTCACCGTGCCGGACGAAATTTCGGCGATTGGTTTTTTTCCGTTGTTGTGGTGAGGCCGGCTCATATTCGATTCCAGGGCTGACGGGCGGCAGGCCCCGGGGTGGAACGCGCGAGAACAACTGCGCAACTCCATGCCCACGAAGGCAGCGGCGCAGGCAGCCTCAAGACGGCGTTTGGGGAAGGTCGAGGACCGGATTCGCGGGGGACACAGTCGCCGAACCGGGTCAAAACTGTGCCCAAACGGGGGGTGAGTGAGAAAACCCTCGATAGAATTGGAGCGAGCGAAGGGATTTGAACCCTCGACATTCACGTTGGCAACGTGACGCTCTACCAACTGAGCTACGCTCGCTTCCAGAAGAGCGGCACAAAACTACGAATTCCGCCCCGGATTGCAAGCCCCCATTTCGCCGCGAGAAATCACTTGTTTGCGCGGCCCGCTTGGCGTTCACTGGATTCAGAATCGCCTCGCTGCCATGAAAACAAATCCCTCCAGCGTCCGTCGCGGCCTCCTGGCCGGCGGCAACTGGATCATTGACCAGGTCAAGATCATTGACGTCTATCCCGAACCGGAAAAGCTCGGCAACATCCTCAGCCAGTCGCCGGGCACGGGCGGCGGGCCGTACAACGTCCTCATTGACCTCGCCAAATCCGGCGTGTCGTTCCCGCTTTACGGCGCGGGTTTCGTTGGCAAGGACGCGCTCGGCGAACAAATCCTCGCCGACTGCCGCCGGCACAAGATTGACACCCACGCCCTCACGCCGACGAACAAAGCGCCTACTTCCTTCACCGACGTGATGACGGAGCGCGCGACCGGACGGAGAACTTTTTTCCACGCCCGCGGCGCGAATGCGCTTTGGGACGGCAGCGACCTCAACTTCAAGAAATGCAAGGCGCGCATCTTTCACCTCGCGTATCTGCTGCTGCTCGATTCGCTCGACTTGCCGGACGAAAAGTTCGGCACCAAGGCGGCGAGGTTGCTGTCCGAAGCGCAAGCCGCCGGGATGAAAACCAGCGTGGACGTGGTGAGCGAAGACAGCGGACGCTTTGCGCGCGTCGTCACACCCGCGCTCAAGTTCACCGACTATTGCATCCTCAACGAATTCGAGGCGGGCAAGACCACCGGTTTCAAACTGCGCGAAGCGGACGGCAAACTCGACACCGTCGCACTGCGCCACGCCGCGGGCGCGCTCTTGCAACAAGGCGTGCGCGAACTGGTGGTGATCCATTTTCCAGAGGGCGCATTCGCGCGCAATCGCCGTGGGGAAGACATCTGGCAATCCGCGCTCAAGCTCCCGGCGAAATTCATCGCGGGCACTGCCGGCGCGGGCGATGCGTTTTGCGCCGGCGTATTGCTCGGCTTGCACGAAGGCTGGGATTTGAAACGCTGCCTGCTCACCGGCGTCTGCCTCGCCGCCGCGTCGCTC
The DNA here is from genome assembly GCA_009695195.1 of Pedosphaera sp. Lineage (GTDB taxonomy): Bacteria > Verrucomicrobiota > Verrucomicrobiia > Limisphaerales > JADLHS01 > CAIKLQ01. The sequence goes on along the minus strand of SIBJ01000089.1, from coordinate 10,139 downwards.
TCCGACCCGACTTGCACGGCGGGGGTGAAGTCGCTCGCCACGTCGCTCGCACTGGCGAAGAAATTTGGGTTTCAGCCGAAGCTCGAGCCGGGAGAATAAGAAAACCCGCTGCTCGCGGGCTGTTTGGACTTTAATCTTTAGACTTCAAACTTTGGACTGAGCCGTTACGCCCGCTCCATGTATTTCCCCGTGCGGGTATCAATCTTGATCTTCTCACCGGTCTTGATGAAGAGCGGCGCTTGCACGGTGATACCGGTTTCGATGGTCACGGCTTTCTGCACGTTGTTGGCGGAGTCGCCGCGAACGCCTTCCGGCGCGTCGGTCACCGTCAAGACCACGCTCGGCGGAATTTCCACCGTCACAGCCTTTTCATCCACGAACGTCACCGTCACCAGCCCGTTCTCGACGAGGTAATTTTTCGCGTCGCCCACGAGTTCGGGCACGAGCGTCACCGTTTCGTAATTTTCCGGGTCCGTAAAAACGTAATCCTCGCCGTCCTTGTAACTGAATTCCATTTTCATGGTCATCATCGGGACGGTCTCGACCTTTTCGGTGGAACTGAAGCGCACGTCGGAGGTTTTGCCGGTGCGGATGCTGCGGAGCGAGGCCTGCACAAAGGCGCGCAAGTTGCCGGGCGTGCGGTGCTGCACGTCGAGCACCACGGAGATGTCGTTGTTGTAGTTGATCGCCTGTCCGCGGCGGAGGTCGTTCGCTGTGACTGCCATAAATTATTTCTCTTCGTTGACGATTGGCCCTGAAACAGGGGAGTGCGAAGTCTAGGCAGGAAATCGGCGGGCGCAAGTTCCGATTTTTGAAAAGCGGCGAGGATTTTTCTTCCGCTCCTCCGTCGGAACGCTACGTTTCCCGCATGAAAGCTCCATTGAACCGCCGCAATTTTCTGAAATCCGCCGGCCTGTCCGTCGCCGGCGTCGGCCTGCTCGCTGCGCCCGGCGCCCGCGCGGTCGAGCCGGTCAATCGCACCGGCAAACCGCGCCTCGGCCTCAGCCTCGCCGCGTATTCGTTCCGCGTCACGTTCAAAGCCAACAATCCGGCCAAGCCGTTCACGCTGCTCGATTTTGTGGATTACTGCGCCGACCACAACCTCGCGGGCGCGGAGATCACGAGCTACTACTTTCCCGATCCGGTGACCGATGAGTTCATCCTCCGGCTCAAGCATCGTGCGTTCGTGCGCGGCATCCCCATCAGCGGCTCGGCGGTGGGCAACAACTTCGTCCTGCCCAAAGGCCCGAAGCGCGACGAGCAGATCGCGATGGTGAAGAAGTGGATTGACCGCTGTTCGCTGCTCGGCGCGCCGCACATCCGCGTGTTCGCCGGGCCGGTGAACAAGGAATTCGCGATGCCGGACGCGAAGAAACTGGTCATCGAAGCGCTGGAGGAATGTGGCGCGCATGCGGCGACGAAAGGAATTTTTCTCGGCCTCGAAAACCACGGCGGCATCGTGGCCGAGCCGCAGGACTTGCTCGACATCGTGCGGGCGGTGAAGTCGCCGTGGGTCGGCATCAATCTCGACACCGGAAATTTTCAGACGGACGATCCTTACACCGACCTCGCCAAGTGCGCGCCCTACGCGGTGAACGTGCAATACAAAGTGGAAATCCACCGCCGCGGCGAGAAGCTGAAGGAAATCGCCGACCTGCCGCGCGTGATCAAAATCCTGCGCGACGCAAATTACCAGGGCTACGTCGCGCTCGAACACGAGGCGAAGGAAGACCCGTGGCAGACCGTGCCCGGCTGGCTGGAGATATTGCGTCCGGCGATGGCGGCGTAGAAAAGCTCCAAGCTCCAAGCACCAAGCTCCAGAGAAACTTCAAGCACCAAGCTTCAAGTCTCTGCCGAACGCCGCTTTCGGTGTTTGAAGTTTGATGTTTCTCTGGAGCTTGGTGCTTGGAATTTGGAGCTTTTCTCTTAACCTCGCGCCGTGCGTTCGGAATTGCTGAAAAACATTTCCCGCCTTGTGGTCAAGCTCGGCACCGGCGTCCTCACGGACAACCGGAAGCAGCTCGATCCCGCGCAGCTTGAGCAGATCGTCGCGCAGGTCGCGGCGCTGCGGGCGGCGGGGAAGGAAGTCGTCGTCGTCACCAGCGGCGCGGTCGGCGCGGGCATGGGCGCGCTGGGCTACGATTCACGCCCGACAAATCTCGCCGAGAAACAAGCCTGCGCCGCCGTCGGTCAGTCGCGGCTCATGGCGACTTACGAAAAACTTTTCGCGAAACACAACCTCGTCGTCGCGCAGGTGCTGCTCACGCACGACGACCTTGAACATCACGAGCGCCATCTCAACGCCCGCAACACGCTGGTCACGCTGCTCAGTCGCGGCGTGGTGCCGATCATCAACGAGAACGACGCCGTCTCGTTCACGGAAATCAAAGTCGGCGACAACGACACGCTCTCCGCACTCGTGGCGTCGCTGTTGCCGGCGGACTTGCTCGTGATCCTGACGACGGTGGACGGCGTGATTGAAAACTTCGGCAAGGCGGACCCGAAAACTATTTCCGTCATCGAACAGATTGACTCCGCGCTGGAAAAGATCGCCGGTGGCACGACCAGCGAGACGGCGGTGGGCGGGATGGCGTCAAAAATTCAGGCGGCGAAAATCGTCGTGCGTTCCGGCATCCCACTCGTCATCGCGTCCGGCAAGAAAAAGGAAGTGCTCGCGCGCGTTCTCGCCGGCGAGGACGAAGGCACGTTGTTCGTCGCGCAGGCGGGCCGGTTGCAGGGGCGGAAACGGTGGATCGCTTTTTTCCATCATCCCAAAGGCGCGCTGTTCGTGGACGACGGCGCGAAGAAAGCGTTGCGCGAAGCCGGCAAGAGTTTGCTGCCTCCGGGTTGCGCGCGTTGCGAGGGCGAGTTCGCCGCCGGCGACGTGGTGCGGATTTGCGACCTGAACGGGACGGAGTTCGCGCGCGGCATCGCGAAGTTTGGCGCGGAGGAAATTCGAGCACGCAAGCTGGTGCGCGTGGAACTCGTGCATCGCGATGATTTGGTGATTTTGTGATGACCAGTTTAACGCAGAGACGCGGAGAACGCAGAGACACGCGGAGAAGGCGATTCATTGAAAACACCTCTGCGTTTCTCTGCGGCCTCTGCGTTGCTGCGTTGGTTTTTCAACTATGAAGAAAGGGTCAGCCATCGCCGACTTGCTGCGCGTCATGGCGAAGCTCCGTTCGCCCAAGGGCTGTCCGTGGGATCGCGAGCAGGATCACATGACCTTGCGCCGCCACGCGATTGAGGAGGTTTACGAATTGATTGACGCCATCGAAGCCGGCGACGATCACGAGATGGCGGAGGAACTGGGCGATCTGTTGCTGCAAGTCGTCTTCCATTGTCAGATGGCGAAGGAGCGCGGCGCGTTTGATTTTGAAAAGGTCGCGCGGCATCTCGTGGACAAACTCATCCGCCGCCACCCGCACGTCTTCGGCACGACGAAGGTGAAGGACGTGGACGAAGTCTGGGCCAACTGGGAAAAAATCAAGCACGCCGAAAAGAAAGGCACGCGTCACGAACGCCCGTCCGCGCTGGATGGAATTCCGAAACATCTGCCGGCGCTGCTCCGCGCCGAGAAGCTCGTGAAGAAAGCGCGCAAGGCGCATCTATTGTCGGAATCAAAGCCGCGCCGCGTCGCGAACAAGTCAGCGATGGCAAAAAAGTTTTTCGATCTCACCCAGGAAGCCCAACGCCACGGCTGGTCGGCGGAGGAATTGTTGTGCGATGAGATCAAGCGGCGCGAGCGCAACTTGCGTAAAGCCGAACGCGCGGCAAGTTAAGCAGCCATGAACACACCGCCGCCTTCGTCGTCGCCGCCGGCTCAACCTTCCGCGCGGCTCGGTCTGGCCATCGCGAGTTTCGTGCTCGGCATTCTGGGTCTGCTCGCGAGTTTGGTTCTCGTCGGCGGGCTGTTGGGGTTGGTGGGATTGATCCTAGGCGCGATGCATTTGAAACGGCGCACCGGGCGGAATGGTTTCGCGTGGGCGGGCATTGGGCTTTCGGTTCTCAGCGTGCTCGCCAGCATCGGCCTGGGTTTCGTTTACATGCCGGTCATCAAGGAGGCAATGAAAAAGGTCCGCGAAATGCAGGGCCAGGTGGCGCGCCAACTTTTCACCGATCCCGATTTCGCCAAGTGGCAGGGCCAGGCCGCGCCGGATTTCACGATGACGACGCTCGACGGAGGGAAAATCAAATTGAGCGAACTCAAAGGCCGGCGCGTGGTGGTGGATTTCTGGGCGACGTGGTGTCCGCCGTGCGTGGCGGAGATTCCGCATTTCGTGCGGTTGCGAAACGAAGTCTCGACGAACGAACTCGTCATCATCGGCATCAGCACGGAGCACGCGCCGACGTTGAAGGCGTTCGTGAAGAAGCAGGGTGTCAATTATCCCATCGCAATGGCGGAGGAGTTGCCGTCGCCGTTCAACGACGTGCAAGGAATTCCGACGACGTTCTTCATTGATGCCGGCGGTGTGATCCGGGAAATCGCCGTGGGCTATCACGACTTCGAGGATTTGAAATCCCACGCGCTCACGAACAGCTTGCCGGCACCGCCGCTTTAGAGCGCGCCGACGGCGAAGTGACGTCGGAGCGCGACCGGTCCCCGGTCGCAGCACGTCCAAAGTGGACGCAGGTTTGAAATTCCCGAGCGCCTGCTCGCTTTCACGCGCTGCGGACGGGGACCGTCCGCGCTCCGCTGCATCCGCGGCTGGACACGCGGTTCTCGGTCGGACATTCTGCGGCTGCCTCTCGGGGCATGGAACCAAACTCGGACCAGTTATGGACGCGACACCTCCGCCACCTGAATCGCCCGCACCGGAAACCGCCACGCCGGCGGCGTGGATTATTGGAATTACCATAGTGATCGCCGGCACGTGCCTGGGTTTCGGATTCGGCGTGCAATCGATGTTCAAGCACTGACACCGCCGAAGATTTCTGAAACAAAATCACCTCTCCCGTGTCTGAAGGATAACATCATGGCCAATTCAAAGAAGCGGCGGAAACTCATCATCTTTCTCGTCCTCGGCGTCGTGCTGGTCGCGCTCACGCTCGTGGCGGTGTTTAGAAAACACGTCGTCGTCATCAGCGTGACCACCGACAAAGTCGCGCGCCGCAACCTGACCGAACTCGTCGTGGCCAACGGAAAAATCCAGCCGGTCGTGCAGGTCGTCATCAGCCCCGAAGTCGCGGGCGAAATCGTGGCGTTGCCGGTGAAGGAAGGTGATCACGTGAAGAAGGGCGATCTGCTGTTGCAGATCAAGCCGGACAATTATCAGGCCAGCCGCAATTCCGCCGACGCCAATCACAAGTCCGCGCTCGCCAACATGACGCTGGTGCAGACCGAGCTCGAGCGGGCGGACGCCGAGTTCAAACGCAACGAGAAGTTGTTCCGGACCAAACTCGTTTCCGATTCGATCATGCTGGATTTCAAAACGGCCTTCGAGGTCGCCAAGTTGCGCTACACGAATTCCGTTCACGCGGCGGACCAGGCGCGGTTCGCGCTCGACAAGGCGACGGACGATTTGAGCAAGACGAAAATTGTGGCGCCGATGGACGGCACGGTGACGCGGCTCAAGTCGCAGTTGGGCGAGCGCGTGCTGGGCACGTCGTTCAACATGGGCACGGAAATCATGACGGTGGCCGACCTCAACGCGATGGAGGCGCGCGTGGACATCGGCGAGATTGACGTGGTTTACATCGCGCCCGGACAGAAGGCGCGGCTCGAAGTGGACTCCTTCAAGGACCGCAAGTTCACCGGCGTCGTCTCGGAGATCGCCAACTCATCGAAAGGCTCGAGCCTCGCCTCGATGCAAGGTTCGCAGAGCCAGGAGGCGACGAAGTTCGAAGTGAAAATTCGCATCCTGGAAAAAGAAAGCTTCCGGCCCGGCATGTCGGTGAGCACGGAAATTGAAACGCGTTATCGCACGAACGTTTTGTCCGTGCCCTACGCCGCCATCACGACGCGGATGCCCAAGGGCGCGACGAATTCGGCGGCCGGTGGCGACACCAATTCGCCGGCGGCGGACAAGGATCCCAACGACGTCCGCGGCGAAAAGAAAAACAAGGACGCGCCGAAGGCCGCGGAAATAGTTTTCGTGGTGGAAGGCGATCACGCGAAGCAGACGCCGGTGAAGAAGGGCATCAGCGACGACAACTACTGGGAAATTCTCGAAGGGTTGACCGAGGGACAGGAAATCGTTTCCGGCGGTTACAAGGCCGTGAACCGCGAACTGGAGGACGGGAAAAAGATCCGCAAAGTCGGTGCGGAGAAGAGTGAGGAGAAAGAGAAGAAATGAAGCTCCAAATTCCAAGCACCAAGCACCAGAGAATCTTCAAACACCAAAACCGGTTTAATGGCAAAAATGTATCGCATACTTTTGATGATTGGAGCTTGGAATTTCTCTGGATGTTGGAGGTTGGTGCTTGGAGCTTTTGTCTCGTCAACGTCCGTTTCGTAACCCCGGCCCCGAACCATGTCGCTGATTCGCTTTGAAAAAATCTCCCGCCGCTACCAGATGGGCACGGAAACGGTTCACGCCTTGCGCGAGGTCACGCTCGAAATCGCGCGCGGCGAATACGTGGCCATCATGGGGCCGTCCGGCTCGGGCAAGTCCACGCTCATGAACCTCGTCGGCTGTCTCGACTCGCCCAGCTCCGGCCGTTACGAACTCAATGGCACGGACGTGAGCCAGATGGACGACAACCAGCTCGCCGAAGTTCGCAACCGGGAGATCGGTTTCGTGTTTCAGACGTTCAACTTGCTGCCGCGCTCGAACGCGCTGCACAACGTCGAGTTGCCGCTGATTTACTCGGGCATGGGTTCGGAGGAGCGCCGGCGGACCGCGCTCGAATCCCTCGCGGCCGTCGGCCTCGCCGACCGCGTGCATCACAAACCCAACGAACTTTCCGGCGGCCAGCGCCAACGCGTGGCCGTGGCCCGGGCGCTGGTGAACAAGCCTTCGATCCTCCTCGCCGACGAACCGACCGGCAACCTCGACTCCAAGACCGGCCAGGAAATCATGGCGCTGTTCGAGGAGCTGTCGCGCAAAGGTCACACCATCATCGTCGTTACGCACGAGGAAGACATCGCGCGTCGTGCGCGGCGCATTGTGCGCATTCGTGATGGTTTGATCGCGAGCGATGAGCGGCAGGAGAGCAAGGCGTGAACATGCAAACGCAAGCTGGTGTTTTTCTTAATCGTAATCTTCATCTTAATCTTAATCCCCAAAACCGGGGGAAGGAGATTAAGATGAAGATTAAAATTAAGATTAAGATTGAGAACCGGAGCCGTGCGGTATCGCCATGAATTTCCTCACCGAACTGCGCGAGGGGCTGCTCATTTCGCTCGGCGCGATCCGCGCGAACAAGATGCGCGCGGCCCTCACCACGCTCGGCATCGTCATTGGCATCGTCACCGTCACGTTGATGGGCACGGCCATCGAGGGGTTGAACCAGGCGTTTCTGAAAAGCATTTCGTCCATGGGGGCGGACATGCTTTACGTGAGCAAGTTCAACTGGATCACGCGTTCGCACAGCGAGTGGATGGCGATGTATAAACGGCGCGACATCACCGTCGAGCAGGCCAAGGCCCTCGCGCGACAGGCGGACTTCGCCAGCGCCATCGCGCCCACGGCCGAGGACGACCACTCGGTGAGATACAAGAACCGCCGCTCGAACAACGTGATGATCATCGGCAGCACCGAACAATATCTCCCCACCAGCGGCGCGAGCGTGGCGATCGGCCGGTTTCTTTCGCCCTCCGAAGCGGAAGGCGGCCGGCCCGTGTGCGTGCTCGGCAGCGAGGTGGCGACGAATCTGTTTCGCAACGAATCGCCGCTCGGCAACCGCATCACCATCGGCCCGCGCACGTTCGAGGTCATCGGCGTTTTGGAAAAACAAGGCAGCCTGCTCGGCTCGTTCAGTCTCGACAATCGCGTCGTCATTCCGCTGCGTCAATGGACGACGTGGTTTTGGAACAATCCGAACCTCGACATTTCCGTGAAGGTGAAGGACGTGGCCCAGCTCGACGAAGCCCGCGAGGAATTGCGCCAGGTCATGCGCCGCATCCGTCACGTCGCGCCCGGCAAGCCCGACGATTTTTCCATCAACCAGATGGATCAGTTCGTCGAGATGTTCCATCGCGTCGCCGGCACCATCGCCGGCATCGGCCTCTTCATCACCGGGCTGGCGCTGTTTGTCGGCGGCATCGGCATCATGAACATCATGTTTGTTTCCGTCGCGGAGCGGACGCGCGAGATCGGCATCCGCAAGGCCATCGGCGCGAAACGGCGGACCATCCTGCTCCAGTTTTTGATCGAGGCGGCGGCGATCTGTCTGCTCGGTGGATTGATCGGCCTGGGCATCGCGTGGCCATTGACGTTTGCGATTGACCACTTTCTGCCGGCCACGATGTCGTTGAAGGTCGTGGGCATCGCGTTGCTCACGTCGCTGGTGACGGGTGTGCTCTCGGGTTTTTTTCCCGCGTGGCGTGCGGCGCGGATGAACCCGGTGGATGCGTTGAGGGCGGAATGAGGGACGTGTTGCGTATTGCGTTTTGCGTCAAGTGGCGTTGGGACGTCGCCACAATTCTTGACGCAACACGCAATACGCAACACGCGCCGCCCGGCAGGATCATGTTCAGACGATGAAATTCCACCGCCCAACAATGTTGCTGGCCGAGGTCAAAGAGAGCTGCACGATGGCGCTCGGCGCGATTGCGGCGCACAAGCTCCGCTCGTCGCTCACGTTGCTCGGCGTGCTGGTGGGCGTGTTCTCGATCATCGTCACCATGACGGCCATGCGCGTGCTCCAGGCGAACATCGAGCGCGAGATGACCCGGCTCGGCGCGCAATCGTTTGCCGTGCGGAAATGGCCGGGGATTTATTTCGGCGGGCCGGATGGCTTTGAAAAATACTGGCGGCGGAAGGACATCCGGCTGGCGCAGGGAAAACTGGTCGAGGAAAAAGCCACGCTGGCGGTGAGCGTGGGCGTGGAGGGAAATTTCTGGGGCGGTCAGATCGAGACGCGGTACGCCAAGACGCCGCCAACCGTGCAACTGCTCGGCGAAACGCCCGGCAGTTTTCCCGCGCGCGGCTGGATCGTCGCCGAGGGGCGCGGGTTGAGCGAGTCGGACGTTGACAACGCGCGCGATGCCTGCGTGCTCGGCGCGGGACTGGCGAAAACCGTTTTTCCCTACGGCTCGCCCCTCGGCGAACGGATCAAGATCAACGGTTTTAATTACAACGTCGTCGGCGTGCTCGCGCCCAAGGGCGGCTCGCGGGGCGGCGAACAGGACAACTTCGCGGTCATCCCCGTCACCACCGGCCTCAACCGCGCGGGCCGCTGGAATCGCAGCCTCACGATTCTGGTGCAGGCGCGCGACGTGGCGAGCTACGACGATTGCCTCGAACAGGTGCGCGGCATTTTGCGCGTCGCGCGGAAAGTGGCGCCGGGCGCGGAGGATGATTTTGAAATGTTCTCGAACGACTCGCTGGTCGCGCAGTTCAACACCTTCACGCTCGCCGTGCGCGTCGGCGTGTCGGTGGTCAGCTCGATTGCGCTGCTCGCGGCGGGCATCGGCATCATGAACATCATGCTCGTCTCCGTCACCGAGCGGACGCGCGAGATCGGCATCCGCCGCGCGATCGGCGCGAAGAAGCGCAACATCATGACGCAATTCATCGTCGAGGCCATCGTGCTGTGCGAAGTCGGCGGCGCAATCGGCGTGGTGCTGGGCATTCTCGGCGGCAACGCCGTGGCGCTCTACATGAACATGCCGGTGGCCATCCCGGTGGACTGGATCGCGCTGGGGTTGATCATCTGTTCCATCGTCGGAATCATCTTCGGCACGTATCCGGCCTACAAGGCGGCGAACCTCGATCCGATTGATTCGCTGCGCTACGAGTGACGGGCGGGGCGCGGCGTTTACGCCGCTTCATCGCTCGAGTTGTTCTGCGAGTGAAGCGGCCTGAAGGCCGCGCTCCAAGTCGGGTGCGATTAAAGGCGGGTGAGGGTGAGCGGGTGCTGGCGGTATTTTTGGACTGCGGAGGCAAGTCGGACGCGACACCGCTTTCGAGCGAACGGGGCGGGTGGCTCATTGCCATCGCCGTCGTCGCTGCCAAAGCGGTGTCGCGTCC
>SIBJ01000011.1 GCA_009695195.1 Pedosphaera sp. | reverse complement strand
TGAGCGATCCGAACCGCGCATGAGGAAACGGAGGCCGAAAAACTTTCCCTTGTTGATGCGCCCCCGGCAGGAAATCATTGCCGAAGCCACCCAGAAAAAATCAACGACACATGCCCTTAACTAAGCGCCATTCCCCTCACCCGTTTTTATTCACACCCGCTCAGGCTTCCGGTTTCGGCGCGGACGATTGCTGTCCTTGCTCCGGCGGCGGCGTGTGGATGATCGGCAGCGCGTAGCGCAACTTCATAACGTCGTCCACGAGCACCTCGATAAAATAATTTCCCGCCGCCTTGAACTCGACCTGCGGCAGCATCGTCACGTTCGTCGCGTTCAACGTCGCGTCCTGCAACGCAAACTTCACCTCGCCCTTGCGCAATACCGTCGTCTGGTCCGGCGCGATGAGCCGGACGCTCTCGGTGAACTGCCCCACGCCCGCCGTCCAACGATTGAACACGCAGAGCCGCATCGCCGTGATGGGCAGCTTCGGCACGCGGATGAAGTTCATCACACCGAGCAAAATAAAATTGCCGGTCGCTTCCTGCCGGATGTCCTCGCACAAGAGCGAGCATTGGAGGTCGGGGAGAATTCGAGTTGGGTTCATGAGTTTGTGTTGGGTTGAAATTCGTCGGCGGATTCAGAAAAGCACCAAGCACCAACCTCCAAGCTCCAGAGAAACTTCAAATTCCAAGCTCCAAAGCCAGTGTAACCGACCATGGTTAGGTGTTTGATGCTTGGAGCTTCTCTGGAGCTTGGAGGTTGGAATTTGGTGCTTCTCATTTCGTCGCCACCTCCGCCGCGCGCACCGTGTTTTGCATCAACATCGCAATGGTCATCGGGCCAACTCCGCCGGGGTTCGGCGTGATTTTTCCGGCGATGGGTTGAACTTCCGCGAACGCCACATCGCCGACGAGCCGCGAGCCGCTTTTGCTCGCCGCATCCGCCACGCGGTTCACGCCCACGTCCATCACCACCGCGCCGGGTTTCACCATGTCGGCTTTCACAAATTCCGCCACGCCCATCGCCGCGATCAAAATGTCCGCGCGCCGGCAATGCGCTTTGATGTCGCGCGTGGCCGAGTGGCAGATGGTGACCGTCGCGTTCGCGGCGCGACCCTTCTGGCACAGCATCGCCGCCATCGGTTTGCCGACGATGTTGCCGCGGCCAAGGATGACGACTTCCGCGCCGTCCGTTTTCACGCCCGAGCGCACGAGCAATTCCATCACGCCCGCCGGTGTGCAAGGTTTGAAACCCGTGTCGTCGCCGAGCATCAGCTTGCCGACGTTCATGGGATGAAAACCGTCCACGTCCTTTTCCGGTCGCACGCTCGCGTAAATTATTTCCTGCCGGATTTGTTTTGGGAGCGGCGCTTGAACGAGAATTCCATGGACGCGCGAATCGGCGTTCAGCTTCGCGATCAGTTCGAGCAAATCCGTTTCACTCGTGGCTTCGGGCAGGACGTGCGTCTCGGAATGGATGCCCAGTTCGCCGGAAGTTTTTTCTTTGCGCCCGACGTACACCTTCGACGCGGCGTCCTCGCCCACGCGCACGAAGGCGAGGCCGGGTTGGACGCCGCGCGCTTTCAGCGCCGCGATGCGTTGGGACAGTTCACCCTGGATTTGCGCGGCGATGGCGCGGCCATCAATGAGATTCGCGAACGCCATCACTCCAAAACCAGGATGCGCTGGATGGTGATGACCGGCGTGTTCTTCCAGCGCTCATCCAATCCTTCCTCGCCCGTGACGACGATATGGAGGCCCTTGTAACGGCTGAGATCGAGATTCGTCGAGGTCGTGTAGAGATAATTGATGGTCTTGCCGGTGTCCTGGTTCACCAGCGCGAAACGCGTCGGTGCCTGGATGCTCCACGTGCCCTTGACGATGCCTTCGTGCTGGATCACGCGCTTCGGCGGCGGTTCATCACTCGGCGGCAGGGTATCGGGCGTCAGCGACGGCGGCGTCGGAACGATCGGCGCGGGCGGTTCGGTGGTCGGGGCCACGGGCGCGGGCTCAGTCACCGGCGTCGGTGTGGGCGCGGGTTCGGGCGGCACCGGCGCGGAAACAATCGCCGGCGCTTCTTGTTTCAAATACTGCGCGGCCACGAACGCGAACGCGCCGGGCGGCGCTTCGATTTCCATCCAGTCGCCCTTCGTCTGGACTTCCTTCACCGCCGCGCCCTTCTCCAGCGTGCCGATGATGCTGTAATTCTCACCCGCACCGCCGCGCAAGTTCAGCTTCTTGGGCTTGACCGTTTTGTTCGTCGTATCAATGAACGCGCTGTTGATCCACACGTGCGCGCCGGAAGGCAAACCGATCTTCGCCCACGCCGACGGTTCGTCTTCCTTGGAATTCTTGAGCTTGACCTCCTCGATCACCGTGACGGACGCGCCCTTGCTGACGCGGAAAAGGATTTCGCCGACGAAGCCCGCCTTGCCGCGCACGTTCACATTGCTGGCGATGACCGACGCCGTGCCGGGCACGAGCGGGATCGTGCGGAATTCTTCGACGGGCGCTGATTTCTTCGCCGCGGCTTTGGGCGCGGCCTTCTCCGCCGACTTCGCGGCGGCCTTTGGCGGCGGCGAAGTGGGCACGGGTGAAGTGGTGGTTTGCGCGAGCACGCTCGTGGCGAGCAACGCGCCGAGGAACAGACAGCAACTCCGATAAATCGCGAGTGAATTCTTTTTCATAACTAAGTGAGTAAAGTTTTTATCTCCGGTGGTGTCAACGTCCGCCATCGGCCCGGTTTCAATTCGCCGATTTTTATCTTCCCGATCTGCAAGCGCACCAGCCGGCGGACGACCAGCCCGCGCGATTCAAACAGCCGCCGCACTTCGCGGTTCTTCCCCTCGGCGAGTTCCAGTTCGACGATGCTTTGAACCTTCCCCTCGCTGACGATCCACGCGCGCTCGGCCTTCAACTTTTCGCCGTCGTGGAAAACGCCCTGCGTGAACTGCTCCAACATCGCCCGATCCACGCGCCCCTCCACCGTGACGACGTAACGTTTCCGGACGCCGTAACGCGGATGGGTCAACCGCAGGGCGAATTCTCCATCATTGGTCAGGAAAAGCAATCCCTCGCTGCCGAAATCCAAACGGCCCACGCTCTGGACGGTCGTCCACTCCTTCGGCAACAGATCGTAGATCGTCGCGCGCCCGTGTTCATCCTTCCGCGAGCAGACACAACCCCGCGGTTTGTGGAGGGCGAGGTAAAGTTTCCGCTGAACGCGCACCGGCTTGCCGTCCACCGCCACCTTGTCGTGGTCCGGATCCACCTTCGAGCCAAGCTGGCTGATGGGTTTCCCGTTCACCGACACGCGGCCCTCGAGGATGAGCTGTTCGCTGGCGCGGCGCGAAGCCACGCCGGCATCCGCGAGAAATTTTTGAAGACGAACCATGGAAGTGCGGAGTTCGGAATGCGGAGTGCGGAGTAGAAACAACGGCGCGGAGCGCGAAAGACTTCCGCACTCCGCACTCCGAATTCCGCACTGGTTTACGCGTCCGCTTTGGTCTTGCGCAAGCCCGTGATGCGGTCGCCGGCCTTCCACTGACCGCGTTTCTTGAGGACTTCGACGCGCTCAAAGCGCTTCATGACGTTGCGTTTGCCGCCCAAGTTGGACGCGGCGCGGAGACTGCGATGCTGTGACATAATCGTTTCGGTTAAATGGTTGCCGCTCCCGTCGGAAGCGGGCCGTGTATGTAGCACGCCCGCGCCCGCCTGCCAATGTCTAATTTGGGAATGTTTGCCGCGCGCCAGCCGCAATTCACCAGTGACAACGGCAGCCCGGCGCGGATATGGTTGCCGCACTCGACCCGCAACACTCATCAAAGGATTGGCCATGCGATTCAAAAACTTTCTCCGGGCGCTTGCTGTAGCGGCGCTGGCACTGCGAGCCGGTGCGGAGCCCGTGCAACCGCTCGACCTCAAACCCTTCGTCGGCCGGTCGCCGTTTGACAACATCGGCGCGACCTGGCTGCCGCCGCGCGGGCCGCAGGTCATTGACGGCACGCCCTTCCAGATTGACGGCGTGGTCCTGATGTTCGGCGATTACCCGGCGCAACAACGAAACAAGCCCGGTCTCACCAACGTCAACGGCATCGTGGTCGGTCGCAGCTTTGAATGTCTCCACCTGTTCGCGACCGCGCAGGCCAAAGCGCCCGAAGGCACGCCGCTGGTGAAAGTGCATTTTCAATACGCCGACTTCACGAGCGCCGCGCTGGAAATCAGCTACGGCGTGCAGGTGCGCAACTGGTTCGGCCCCTGGCACCAGACGGACACGCCGATGGCCGACCCCAACGCGCGCGAAGTCTGGCGCGCGTTGTTCTCGGCGGCGGCCACGACGGACAATTATCTGCGGATGTATCACGTCGCGCTGACGAACCCGTTCCCGGCGAAGGAAGTGCGGACGCTCGCGCTCGAGTCGTTGAAGAAAACGTCGGGGCTGATGATCGCCGCGATGAGCGTCGGCCCGCGCGTGCCCGAGCCGCAACCCGACACTTTGCCGGCGCTGAAAAGTCCGTTCCCCGATTTGCGTCCGCGCGAGGGCGAACGGGTTTCCGGCGAGGGCGTGGTCAAACGCGCGACGGGCGAGCCGCTGGCGGGCGCGCATGTGCGCGTGATGGCCGTGCGCACGTTCACTGAGGGTTATTTCTCGGGAACGGAAAATCACGAGGCGGTGGGCGTCGAAGCGATGTCGGACGCGGACGGCCGGTTCACCTTGCCGCCGTTGCCGGACAATCGCGTGTACAACCTGATGGCGTTCGCGGAAGGTTTTGAACCAACACCCTTCGGCGGCGCGGACGTGAAGTCGGACCCGATCGAGTTGCGATTGAAGCCGCTGGGCGAGTCGCCGAAATTCTTCGTGCGCGGACGGGTCATCGGCCCGGACGACCGCCCGCTGGCGTCGGTGACGGTTGAACCGCAGGGCGTGGGCACGGGCACGGGCACGAGTTGGGGCGGCTCGCCGGGCTTCCCCGAGCAAACGATCACGGGCACCAACGGCGAATTCGTTCTCGGCCGCCGGGAACTGTTCACGCGCCTGCAAGTGCGGATCAAATCGCCGGGCTTCGCGCCGGGACTCGAATGGCTGGACGCGACCAACGCGGTGCAAACGATCCAACTCGGCGTCGGCGCGATCGTGCGCGGGCGCGTGCTGAAAAACGGCGCGCCCCTCGGCGGCGTGGGCGTCGGCGTGGCGGGCGCGAATCGGAGTTCGGAAACCTTTGCGGGCCATTTTGAAACCAAGACGGACTCGAACGGAGTATTCGCGTTCGAGCATCTGCCGCCCGACACCGCCTGGTATTTTTACGGCCTCGCGTCCTCCTTCAAAGGCCAAGGCGCACTTTCACCCATCCCGGTTAATTCGTTGAAGCACGGGGAGACCACGGACCTCGGCGATCTGACGGTGAAGCCGGGATTGCGTCTCGCCGGCGAAGTGAAATCCCGCCGCGGCGAACCGCTCCCGCGCGATGCGAAAGTTCGCGTCAGCCGCGACCAGGTTTGGGATTCCGTCGCGGCACCCGTGGACACCGCGGGCCGGTTCGCCGTCGAGGGACTCTCCGCCGGCCAGGTGAGCGTCTCGATCGAACCACGCACCTGGCACCTCGCCTCCGTCAACCGCAGCCTTAATATGTGGAGCAGCTCCCAACTGTCCGGTGTGTTGGAAGGGAACAAGGAGGATTTGTTACTGGTGATCGAACCCGGCGAGCAACAGTACAGCTACAACTCGTCGGGCAACGGCCAGTTGCCCACGCAGGACTGGCCGCAAAATCATCCGCTCTTTGGCGCGGAAAAATCCGGGCCGTTTCCCATCGTCCTCGCCGGGCGGGTGCTCGACGACAAAACGAGCCAGCCGCTCCCGCGTTTCAAAATCATTCCCGGTTACAAGCCGCCGGTCTCCACAGCGCCCACACCGCCAAAACCGGTGCTCAAACAATTGCTCGACCCGTTCACGAAGAAAACCATCCCGTGGAACGAGCAACCGCACTGGATGTTCCCGCGCGCGGAGACGTGGTCGAACGGAAACTTCGCCGTCGAATTCCTCCCGCTGACCAGTTCGCCGCTGATGCGCGTCGAAGCGGAGGGTTATCTCCCGTTCGAATCCGATCCGATGGACACCACGACCAGCAATCTCGTCATCCGCCTCAAAGCCGGCACCGGCCCGGGCGGCGTCGTCCTCCTCCCCGACGGCAAACCCGCCGAGGGCGCGACGATTCTTTACGCCGCCGCCAAGGAACAGTTCGGCTTTTCGGGAAAGAAACTCAGCGTGTATGGCTCCGGCAAACAAACGCAGGCCGCGGACAAGGACGGCAAGTTTTCTTTTCCGATGAAGTCGCAGGGCCAGACGTTGTTCGTCACCCACGACGCCGGTTGGGCCGAGGAATCCGTCGAGCGCGGCGGCGACAATCTCAAGCTCAGGTTGCAACCCTGGGCCGTGCTCAGCGGGACGTTGGTGGATGCGAACGCCAAACCGATGAGCGGCGTCGAACTCGCGCTCACCATGCCACACGACTGGCAGCGCGGCGACCCCTTCCTGAATTTTCAGGCGAAGGTCACGACGGACGCGCAAGGCCGTTTCCAGTTCACGGATGTTCCGCCGCGCCGGATCGAAGTGCAGCGCATGATTCCCGCCGGACCGGCGGGCAGTCGCGGCTGGACCTACCGGATGCAGACGTGGCTCTTCGCCAAACCCGGCACCAACGATCTCGGCAAAGTGATCTACGACCAGCCGCCGCCCCCGCCGCTCCTCGAACAGATCAAAAAGAGCATCGGGTTGTGAGACTTTTTTTGCTGCGTGGGAGCCGAAGTGAGGAAGCTCATAAGAAAGCTCCAAATTCCAAGCTCCAAGCTCTAGAGAAAATCCAAACTTCAAGCTCCAACCCTGTGTGCCATCAGCGTGTTTGAAGTTTGGTGCTTGGTGCTTCTCTGGAGCTTGGATGTTGGGGCTTGGGGCTTTTCGTTCAGAGCCTCGTTACCTCGTCTCCTACAAGAAAACTCAATATTGCGCCTTCCCCGCGACGAGTTTCGTCTGGTGCTCCGCAACCACCTTCTGAATGTCCGCCACCACTTCCGGATGTTCCTTCGCCACGTCGAACTTCTCGCCCGGATCGCTCGCGAGGTTGAACAGCAGCGGCGGCTCGTGCTGCTCGAGTTTTTCCTGGACCCGATTGCCGGCGTAACCCGGCGCCGTTTGCAGATGCATTTTGAAGTTCCCCTTCCGCACGGCGAACAACTCGTCGCCGCGATAATAAAACATCGCGTCGCGGAGGCCCTTGCCGTCGCCAAACAGAATCGGTGACAGGTCCACGCCATCCAACACCCGATCCGTCGGCACCGGCGCGCCCGCGAGCTGGAGGCTGGTGTTGAACAAATCCATCGAGCACGCGAGTTCGTGGGTCGTGACGCCGGGCTTGATTTTCCCCGGCCACCACGCGATGCCCGGCTCGCGCATCCCGCCTTCCCAGGTGCTGCCTTTGCCCTCGCGCAACGGCCCCGCCGAGCCGCCCGCCAGTTCCTTCACCAGCCACGGCCCATTGTCGCTCGTGAAAAACACCAGCGTGTTCTCCGTCAGCTTTTCTTTGCGCAATGTTTCCAACACCTGCCCCACGCTCGCGTCCAGCTCCGCCACCACGTCACCAAAAAGTCCGCGCGGACTTTTCCCCTTGAACTTTTCCGACGCGAACAGCGGCACGTGCGGATACGTGTGCGCGAAGTAGAGGAAGAATGGTTTCCTTTTGTTCGCCTGGATGAATTGAACGGCTTCGTCCGTGTACCGTCGCGTGAGCGTGTGCGGGTTCGCGTTCGTCTCGAGAACTTTTTCGTTCCGCATTAGCGTCAGACTCCACCACGCGGGGTCGGGGTCGAGGCTCATGGAACCCGGCTTCTGAATTTTCCCCGCCGGCTCCATGTCGTTGGACCAGCGCAAGCCGAACCATTGATCGAACCCGCGCCGCGTCGGCCACGCGTCGGAGGTCTCGCCCGCCAGATGCCATTTGCCGACGCACGCCGTCGCGTAGCCTTGCGCCTTGAGCGCCTGCGCGATGGTGATCTCTTCCGCCGGCAAGCCGCCCGTGTCTTTGGAATAAATCACGCGGTGTTGTTCGCTCCCCGCCATGCCGGTGCGAATCGGCAGCCGTCCGGTCAACAACGCCGCGCGACTTGGCGTACACACGCACGCGGCGACGTAAAAATCCGTGAACCTCATTCCCTCGCCCGCCATTCGATCCAGGTTCGGCGTGCGGATCGTCGGATGGCCGTAGCAACCGAGGTCGCCGTAGCCGAGATCGTCCGCGAGGATGATGACGATGTTCGGCGGACGCGCGGCGGCCACGGTGAGCGGCGCGGCGGCGAACGTCACCAGGAGGAATGTTTTAAGAACGAGAACACCAGCCGTGCGCATTTTCATGGAATAGAAATGACTTCACCGGGGGAAAATGGCCAGCAGAACCTTCTCACCGTTCAATCGCGCAGCCACTCGTCGCGGTGCGCGGCCACGAACTCGTCGTCGTTCAACTCCGGGTAGGCGCGATAGACGCGGTCAATTTCATCCCGCTGGCCGGGGCTCAAGGTTTCCCGCGGGTCGAGACACCAGAGGCCTTCGAGCAATCCCTGCCGGCGCAATACTTCATGCAGGCCGGGAACGCAGCCCGAAAAATTATTCGCCGCGTCGAAAAACGCCGCGTTGCAATCCGTGACGGCGATGGCGCGGCGCAGCAATTCCGGCGGGATCGCCCGCCCGTCCCGCGCCACGGCGTGGCACTCGTCCAGCAGCGCCACCGCCTTGCGCGTCCAGACCGCCCAATGCCCAAGCAACCCGCCGACGATGCGCCGCTCGACCATCGCGCCACCGACCTGGAAACGATACGGCGTGAGCAGATCAAGCACGATGTTGTCGTCGTTGCCGGTGTAGAGCGCGATGTCGTCGCGCCCGGCCTCGGCCACCGCCCGCACGACCTCGAGGGTTTGATAGCGATTGAACGGCGCAATCTTGATGGCCACGACATTTTCAATCTCCGCAAATTTCCGCCAGAAGGAATGGGGCAACACCCGTCCACCGACGGACGGCTGCAAATAAAAACCGAACACGGGAATGATTTCCGCCACGGCCCGGCAGTGGGCGACGAGTTCGTCGTCACTCGCGCCTGACATCGCGCCGAGACTCACGAGGCCCGTGTGAAAACCCAACTCCGCGGCGAGGGCGGCCTCGTCCACCGCCTGCGCCGTCCGACCGCAAATGCCGGCGACCCGCACGCACGGCGCGCGGCCCGATGCGTCGGCGCGCGAGATTTCCTCGGCCGCGATTTGCAGCACCGGCCGGAACAAGGCGAACTTGGGATCGCGAATGGCGAACTGCGTCGTATGCACGCCCACGGCGAGACCGCCCGCGCCGGCGGCGAGGTAGTAGCGGAACAATGCGCGCTGGCGGCGCTCGTCGAGCTTGCGATTCACATTCAACGCCAGCGGACAGGCCGGGATGACCAGGCCGCGCTGCAAAGATTTCCGGAGCTCAAAATTTTCCATCGCGCGAATCAAAATGCGTGGGTTTGCCGAGCGTCGGTCCGCCACGTTTCACCCAGTCGGCGACCGACTCGATCAACTGCGGCGCGGACACGCGCGGCGGGCCGAACAAATCAAAAGCCTTTTGCCCGTTGCTCAAGAGCGCCGTGGCCGCTTCCACGCCGGCGAAGGAGACCGTCAGACCGAGTAATGCGGCCAGCCGTTCGCTGGTTTCGCGGACGTTGAGAGATTCGGATCCGGTGACGTTGAGAATGAAGGGCGGCGAAGCGACATGCCCGAGACATTGGAGGATCATCGCATTGGCGTCGCCCTGCCAGATCGTGTTGAACCAGCCCATGCGCAAGTCCACCGGTTCGCCCGCCAGAATCCGCCGCGCCAGGTCCACCAGCACGCCGTAACGCAGGTCGCACGCGTAATTGAGCCGGACGAGCGCCGTGGGAATTTTCAACGCCCGTCCGAAATGTTCAAAGATGCGTTCGCGACCGAGACAACTCATCGCGTATTCGCCAACCGGTGCGGGCGCGTCGTTTTCCCACGACCCGCCGCTGCCAACTGGCACGAGGCCGTAAATATTTCCCGTGGACAGCGCCACGATCCGGCTCTGACAAAATTTCCGGCACACGACCGCCGGCACGTCAGTGTTCATCGCCCACGTCAGCGATTCCAGACCGGTCGCGCCGAATTTCATGCCGGCCAGAAAAACCACGTTGCGAACTTCCGGCAGTCGCTCCACGGCGGCCTCATCGAGCAGATCGCAGCGAATCGTTTCGATGCCGTGCCGTCGCAATTCGGTTTCAACCGGCGACGCCGAAAACCGCGCGACGCCGATCACGCGCCGTTTCACGCCCGCCATGTCAGACGCCCGCCGGGCCATCCGCGCGAGGCTCGGCCCCATTTTGCCCGCCACCCCGAGCAACAGAATGTCACCTTCCAATCGCCGGATGACTTCGATGACGCCTTCCGTCGGTTCGCTAAGCCGGTCTTCGAGTTCGGCGACGTATTGGTCAGGCTTGGTCATGCGTTGCGATTTGCACCTCGCCCTTCATGTCACGATTCCGGGACTATTGTCAAAACTCCAATTCTGCTCCCTTGGTGCGGGGGGTGATTAAAGCGGATGAAGGGTTGCCAATGAAGGGCCGATCGCCCTTGCAAATGTCACCGGCAAACCGGGCGCGTCTTGGACTGCGGTGGCAAGTCCGACGCGACACCGCTTTTTGGTTCGTGAGCGCAAAGTCATACGAACCCCTCACCCCCATCCGAAAAGCGGCGTGGCGTCGGACTTCCCGCCGCAGTCCAAAATGGCCTGCGGGCGACCCCACATCGCTCTTAATCACACACCGGGATTCCAATGCGGAGAAAATTTTCTTGCCAGTCTTCACTGTGAACCGATGATGCGCGCGTCGCCGCTGAATGAACAACCACGTCACGCTCAACCTCATTGACCTCGGCGTCTTCGCGCTCTACATGGTGGCGACCATCGCGCTGGGATTCTGGGTCGCGCGCCGCGGACGCGACACGGCGGCGGGCTATTTCCTCGGCAACAAAACCCTCCCGTGGTTCGTCATCGGCGCTTCGATGGTCGCGGCGGACATCAGCAGCGAGCAATTTATCTCCAACGTCGGCGGCGCCTACAAACACGGCATCGTCCTCGCCGCCGGCGATTGGAACGCGTGGATCATTTACTCGCTCTTCATCCTCGTGTTCCTGCCGTATTACGTCCGCACCGGCGTCTCGACGATGCCGGAGTTTCTCGAACGTCGCTACAACTCCACCTGCCGCTATATCTTCGCCATCGCGTCGGTCGTCGGTTTCATCGCGGCCATCAACGCCGGCGCGCTCTATTCCGGCGGCATCATGCTGGACAGTTTTTTTGGCGAAGACCTCGCGCGCGTGCTGCCGAAGATTTCCTTGTTCGGCACCGTGATCTCGCCGGTCGTGCTCTACATCGTTTTCTTCGCCGTCACGACGGGTGTTTACACGATCTACGGCGGGCTGAAATCGGCGGCGTGGACGGACTTGATGCAAGTCATCATTCTGCTCTTCGCCGGATTCCTCGTGCCCGTGCTGGCGCTGCGTCACGCGGGCGACCTCGGCCCATTTATCGCCGCGCACAACGAACACTTCCAGATGTTCAAGCCGCCAACGCACAAGCCATTTCCAGTCACGGGCGTGTTCACCGGGTTTCTCTCCGTCGGCCTCTGGTACACCTGCACGAGCCAGCACATGGTCCAGCGCGTTCTCGCCGCCAAGGACGAATGGCACGCGCGCGTCGGCGTGGTGTGCGCGGGATTCTTGCACGTCATCATGCCGTTCTTTTTCATCGTGCCCGGCATCATCGCGCTGAAAATGTTTCCCACGTTACCGCATCCTGACCAGGCGTATCTCTTGCTCGTGCGCGAACTCATCCCGACCGGATTGAAGGGCCTGCTGCTCGCGGGTATGGCGGCAGCGTTGATGGGCCACGTCGCCACCGTGCTCAATTCCGCCTCCACCATCATCACGCTCGACCTCTACAAAAAGATCACCCTGCGCAACGTGACGGAAAAGGAGCAGGTCCGCTTCGGTCGTTGGAGCGGCGTGGCCGTGTTGCTGGCGAGCATCTGGATCGCGGTCGTCTTCACGCAGCAGCCCGACACGACGCTCTTCGAGAAAATCCAGACCGTGCTGTTCTTCATCGCGCCGCCGTTCGCCGTGGTGTTCACGCTCGGCATTCTCTGGCGCCGCGCCAACGGCACCGCCGCCGTGACCACGATGATTCTTGGCTTCGTTTGCAGTTGGACGCTCTTCCACAACTGGGGCGATGCACAAAACGAGCGCCATCTCCTCGATCCGTTCAACACTTTCAACCATCGCGCGCTCGCCACGTGGATATTTTGCATGGTGACGATGATCGTCACCTCGCTCCTGACCGCGCCGCCGCCGAAGGAAAAAACCGACGGCATCATTTGGAACAAGTCCTACCTGATGCTGCCCCCGGAGGAACAAGCGCGGCATCGCGGCTGGCAGGACTGGCGCATCTGGTGGGGATTGTTCGTGGCGATTGTGCTTTCGATTTACGGATTTTTCCTGTGGTATCGCTTGCAACATCCGTGGTGATGAAAGCTCCAAATTCCAGGCACCAAGCTCCAGAGAAACTTCAAGCACCAAACATCAACCCGGCGCGTGCGGGTGCGGATTTGGAGGTTGGAGCTTCTCTGGAGCTTGGATGTTGGTGCTTGGAGCTTTTACACTGTCGCGCATGAAGTTTGAGCCAGAAATGTGAGATGAATTCACCAACGCCAACTTTGCTCGCCGGCACCGGTCGCCGCTGCACGAACCCGCCGCCGAACATCGCGCACGGCGGCTGGGGCGCGCAGAAGCACGAACAGGCCGAGGGCATTGACATGGATTTGTGGGCGACCGCGCTCGCGCTTTCCGATGGCACGACGACGGCCATCATTCTCGACATTGACATCCAAATCCTCACGAACGAACGCGCCGACCAGATTCGTGCCGCGGTGAGCCAGGCAACCGGCGTTCCCAAGCAAAACATCAGCGCCTGCGCCACACACACACACTCCGGGCCGGTGCCGTATAAAAGCTGGATTGAGAAGGGCTACGAAATGGTCGGGCCGTGGTTCGACAACCTCGCGCGCTGGTGTAGTGAAGCCGCGAGCGAGGCAATCACAAACCTGCAACCCGTGGAAATCCGCGTTGGCCGTGGCGAGTGTCATATCAACTCGAACCGCCGTTGCGTCACGCCAAGCGGCGAGCGATTTCTCGGCGTGAATGCCGACGGCCCGTGCGACCACGAAGTCCTTGTCGTGCGGTTTGATAGTGGCACGGGCGTCTCGCCTGTTCGACCCGGCTCAGAATCGAACGGGCAAGATGCCCGTGCCACTACCACGCTTGTCAACTACGCCTGCCACGGCACGGTGATGGGCCCGGGCAACCGGCTCATCACGCCAGACTACGCGGGGGCAATGAAGCGCGTCGTGGAAGAAGCAGTCGGCGGCAGATGTGTTTTCCTGCTCGGCTCGGCGGGCAACGTCGGGCCGGTGCAGGGTTTTCAGGCGGACCCGAAAGTTTATCGCTCGCTCGGCGCCGTACTCGGTCACGAGGTCGCGAAAGTCGCGCTGAGTTTGAAAGCCATTCCGTCGTCCATGACGTTTCGCGAAGTCATTCCCTCCGGAGCGCCGTTGGGCAAATATGACCCCGAGTTTGCCGCGCGACTCGGGCTGCCGCTGCGCGTGCTGGAAAAGGAAATCATGGTACCGCTCTGCGACGGTCTGCCGGAAAAAAAAGCTGCGACCGAGAAACTCGATCTCTGGAAAGCCAAACTCAAAGCCGGACGCGAGCAGAACGACGAAGCCGCCATCACCGAAGCGATTTACATGGCCCGCCGCGCGGACATCCAACTGCGAATGGCCGACGACTTCGGCGGCAAAACGAGCGCGGGTGTGCGAACACATTTCATCACGTTCGGCGACGTGGCGCTCGTGGGCTGCAACATCGAGCCGTTCTGCGAGATCGGCATGGCGATCAAGAAGCAGTCGCCGTTTCCCGTCACGTTCCTCTGCGGCTACACGAACGGTCGCATGGCCTACCTGCCCACGGCGGATGAATGGACGAAGGGCGGCTACGAAGTGGAGAACTCGCCATTCGGCCAAAACGCGGCGGAAGTTTTGCAGCGGGATATTCTTGCCACGCTTCGCGGCTTGCGCGACAACTCCTAACCATGCTCCTCGAAAATCTGACCTGGCCCGAAGTGAAGAAGCTCAAGCTGGCGAACAAAGTTGTCGTGCTGCCGCTCGGCTCGTTCGAGCAACACGGGCCGCATCTGCCGCTGACGACGGACACAGATCTCGTCACCGCGGTCGCGCGCGGCATCGAACGGAAGCGGCCCAAACAAATCCTCTGCCTGCCGACGCTGTGGCCGGGGCACTCGACGCATCACCTGTTTTTCCCCGGCACGTTGAGCGTGAGCCAGATGCCTTACATTCAACTCGTCATCGAGCTTTGCCGCTCCATCGTGAAGTTCGGCGCGAAGAAAGTTTTTCTGCTGAACGGCCACGGTGGAAATGATGTGCCGGTTCGCGCCGCGTTGCGGGAACTGAAGACGGAGTTTCCGAAGGTGAAGTTTGTTTTCGCCAGCTACTGGTCGCTGGCGGCGCAAAGCATCAAGAACGTGCGCGAATCGGAATTGGGCGGCCTTGGTCACGCCTGCGAAATGGAAACGTCCGTCATGCTGCATCTGCATCCCGACCGCGTGAAGCTGCGCCTGGCCAAGCGCGACGGGCCGAAGCACAAAGACGCGTATCGCAAGTCGGACATGCAGTATGGCCGGCCGGTTTATTTCGTGAATGAGTTTCAGGAAGTGACCAAGACCGGGACGATTGGCCACCCGGATTTGGCGACGGCTGAAAAGGGGAAACGGTTTCTTGATGCCGTTGTGAAAGATGTCACGACCTTTGTGGACGGTTTTGTGAAGTGGTGAATGAAAAGCCTCGCATGCGACTACGACTACTGAAACTGAGTCTGGCGGCAGCGGCAGTAGTGTGGG
Organism: Pedosphaera sp.; assembly: GCA_009695195.1. Taxonomy (GTDB): domain Bacteria; phylum Verrucomicrobiota; class Verrucomicrobiia; order Limisphaerales; family JADLHS01; genus CAIKLQ01. Next base: position 53,860 of record SIBJ01000011.1, on the reverse strand, counting down.
GAGTTTCACTCGTAGGCGTGTTCGTCCCGTGGTCGAACGCTGAGGAATTGCTTCAAGGCCTGGGTGCCAACCCGATTCCACACGACCCGATGCTGGATTACTGGCTGCGTATGGCAGCCGGCGCATTCACGATGATTGGCCTCCTCTTCCTTGCGCTTGCTGTTTTCCCCCGGCGCTTCGCAGCCATTATTCCTCTCTTTGGCTGGCTGATGCTGTTCGAGGGAGTAATTCTTGCCCTTCATGGATTTCGCCTTGGCCTGCGTCCCTTTCCATTTTATGGCGATGCCTGCGCATGCCTTGTGTTGGGCGCGAGCATTCTATGGTTTCAAAATGCGGCTCTTGAAAGTTCGAAATGAAAATCACCCGCATTGAAACCATTCCCGTTCGTGTGCCGCTGAAGGCGGAGTTCGCCATTCGCGCCGGTCGCGGTGGGTCGCACATCGTCTCGCCGTTTTTGCTGGTCAAAGTTCACACGGATGAGGGCATCGTCGGGATTGGCGAGGCCTCGTGCACGCCGCGCTGGAGCGGCGAGGATCAGGTCACCGGCGCGCACCTCATCCATACCTATCTTGAGCCGCTGCTCGTCGGCGAGGACCCGACCATGGTGGAAGAACTCACGAAGAAGTTCCGCCTCGCGTTTGCGGAGAATTATTTCACCAAGGCCGCCGTGGAGATGGCGCTGTGGGACATCGCGGGCAAGGCGGCGGGCAAGCCGGTTTATGAATTGTTCGGCGGCAAGGTGCGCGAGTTCGTGCCGACGAAATGGTCGGTTTCGGGACTTGAGCCGGAGAAAGCGGCGGGCATTGCCAAGTGGGCCGTCGCACAAGGGTTCAAGGCAATGAAGGTGAAGGTCGGCATCGAGCCGGACGGCGACGTGGAGCGCGTGCAAGCGGTGCGGCAGGCCGTCGGCGCGGGCATCAAGCTCGGCGTGGACGCCAACGGCGGCTGGACGCCGGAGGCGGCGGTGAACACCATCGAGCGGTTGTGCGCGTTCGGCATCTGCTTCGCCGAGCAGCCCGTGCCGCCGGAAGACATCGCGCTCATGGCCGGCGTGCGCAAGAAAAGCCGCGTGCCGCTCATCGCGGACGAGAGCATCTACACGTTGCAGGACGCGAAGACGCTGGCGGTGCTGGGCGCGGCGGATGTGATCTCGATTTACGTCGGCAAGGCGGGCGGCCTCGGCCCGGCGCGGAAGATCGCGGGCTTCGCGGAATCGGTCGGTTTGAAATGCACGCTCGGCAGCAATCTCGAACTCGGCGTCGGCAGCGCGGCGATGGTGCATCTCGCGCTGGCGTCGCGCGGCATCACGGCGGAGGAATTTCCGTGCGACATCATTGGCCCGCTGTTTTACGAGGACGACATCGTGCGCGAACCGTTGCCGATCAAGCCGGGTGAGGCGCGGGCGAATGACAAACCGGGGCTGGGCGTGGAGTTGGACGAGGAGAAAGTCGAGCGCTACCGGGTGAAATAATTCCAGCCACGAAAAGGCACAAGAGGCACAAAAAGTTTTTCTCTTGTGCCTTTTGTGCTTTTTCGTGGCTACTCCATTCTTTCGATTCTCAATACCTGCGGGCCTTCCCAGCGGCACTTGCGACATTCGGCGACGAACTTCGGCCAGGCATATTTCCAATCGCCGGGGATGCGGGCGAAGAGGGCGCAGTGCGTCGGCACGCCTTCGTGGGCGCGCAACGTCACGCCCCGGCCATAGACCACCACGATTTCGCCCACTGGCTTTTTCGCGCCGACAGCGCCGGTGCTCGGGTCGTAGAAATAAAGAATTTCACCGGGCAGCGGAAGTTGAACCAGGTTCTCGGCGGGCGCGGGTTGCGGCTTGTCCACCATCGCGAAAACTTCCGCGCCGGAGTACATGCCGTGGATGGCCTTGGTTTCCACCGGCAACATTTCCCAGACGAGCTGGCAGACATTCGGCGCTTCGTCGTCAAGCAGTTCGGCGAGGATGGATTCGCCGGTGGCGGGGAACGAGAGGCGGATCTGGCGGCGGTTTGATTTCACGCCCGCATCGTAGCGATTCGCGGGCGCGTGTCAAAACCGGCGGCTCAGGCCGATGGTCACGAAAATGGATTCGCTCAAATCCAGTTCCGCCGTGCGGCCGCCGAAGTCGTGACGGTACTTGCCGAGGTCTTGAAACTGCACGCCCACGACGGCGCTCCAGCGGTCGTTGAAGTCCCACGAGAGATTCGCGGAAACGTACCAGCCCCACAGCAGATCGTGATCGCGGCCGCGACCGGCGCTCGGGAGCGAGGTCGGGCCGGGCAGCGTGATGGTTTCCGACCACGTCGCTTCGGCGGACAGCAAACCCACCGCGACGCCGCCGGAGATCCAAAGATTCCAATTCGTGCCGAGCGGCGCGTCGAGATACGGGCCGAGGCGCATACCCCAGAGGTCGGCAGCGAGCTTTCGCGTGCCGGAAATCGTGAAACCGCCGGGCACAATGGCCGTGGTGGAAGCGCCGGGGACCGGCGTGGCGCCGAGCAAAAAGCCGAAACCATCGTAGCTGCCTTGATACGGATCGCCGGGAGTCGCGCCGGGCGGCGTGGTGCCGGGCGTGAAGGGATACGCGTCGGTCGTGCGCGTCACCGTGCCGGAGTACGGGCGGTTGTCGCGCAGAAAAATCGCCATGAAATTCCCGGCGACTTCGACGCCGTAATTGACGCCGTGCGTCGTCCCGAGGTGGCGGTCGTAAGTCACTTCCACGCCGGGCTGCGGATCGTGATCCATCGAAGGCGAGGTGAACGTTCCGTTCGGCGTCGAGCGGCTGAAGAGAATCGTGTTCGCCGGAAACGCGACGCCGTCGGAAATCTGTCCCGCCGGATGCGTCGCGCTGTTGTCGTAACCCCAATACCAGGTCTGGTCGCCTTCGTTGCCGCTCACGTCGGTGAGGACGTAACCGTCGTCATAGTTGTAAGTGTCGCCGCGCGGCGTCGTGCGCGTCACGCCGAACGCGCCGAGCGAAGCGGAACTGCCCGTGAAGCGCGCCGAGATGTTCAGCCCGAACCGCAGCGACGCGGTGAGGCGGTTGGTGACGGTTTCCCCGGCGCGCGCGGCGGTGGCGAACGTCGCGGCGGCGAGGGCAACCCAGATGAAACGTGTCGTTTTCATGTTCGTAATTCTTTCTTTCGGTTACGGGTTGGTGATGACCCGGTAGAACCGGTTCGTGACGGAGAGAGGCACGCTGACCGTCTTGGGCGGGCCGTCGTCATACCATTGCACGCGATTGGCGGGCGCGGTGACGGTCGGCGTGGCCACGAGCCACGGGCCGGACGGGCCGACGTCGCTGTAAATGATCGTGTAGGTCTTGCCCGGAATGCTGGTCCATTCGAGGACGAACCGCACCGGCGAGAAGCGCGCATCGGTGAACGCGCGATCAATGAACACACCCGCGCCCGCGTTCGTGCCGGCGCCGCTGGGCAACACCGCGATGACTTCGAGCGAGTTCGTGAACGGTTTGCGGTCGGGCACGAAGAACTCGAGGATCAACGTCACGTTGCTACCTGGATTGAGCGCGGAGTTGTATTGCACGTACGGCCGCAAGTCCACGTTCGTGCCGGTGGCGTTGATGAGCGTGACGTTGGTGCGCGGCACGCCGTTCGTGCCGTTGATGTTTCCGACGAGCAAACGGAACGCGGCCACGGTGGAGGCGCCGGTGTTCGTCACGGTCACGCGTTGCTCGAAGAGACCGGTCTGCGGATTCAACCAATTCGTGCCTTGCAACACGCCGAACGGCGCCGGCACCACCGTACTCGGAACGCGCGAGCCGCTGGCCGTGCCGTTGTTGTTCGTCGGATTCGGGTCCGACGTGGTCGAAACGGCGAGCGCGATGTTAGTGAAGCTTCCGGTCGCGGGCGCGCTCACGGTGAGCGTGAAGTTGGTCGTCGCGCCGTTCGCGAGCGACGCGATGGTCGGCCACGTCACGACATTGCTCGCGAGCACGCCGCCGCCGGAAGCGCTGACGAAGGTCAGGTTCGTCGGCAACAAGTCTTGCACCGCGACGCCGGACGCCACGACCGGGCCGAGGTTCGTGACGCTGATCGTGTAGGCGAAGCTCTGGCCGGGCGTGACGCTGGCCGGGCCGGATTTGCCCACCGCCACGTCGGCGATCGGTGTGATGCTCGTGCTTGAGCGCGAGGTGCCGGACGTTCCGTTGTTGTTCGCCGGGTCCGGATCGGGCGTGCTCGAAGTCGCGGAGGCGATGTTCGTCAGGTTGCCGGTGAGCGGCGCGATGACGGTGATCGTGTAGTTCGTGCTCGCGCCGCCGGCGAGATCCACGGCCGCCCAGCGCACGACATTGTTGCTCAACGTAAAGCTGCCGGACGCGGTCGAGAACGTCGCGCCCGCGGGCAACGTGTCCGCCGCGACGGTGTTCGTCGCCGTGGACGGGCCGCGGTTCGTGACGGTGATCGCGTAAGTCACATTGCTGCCCGAGTACACGCTGGCCGGGCCGGACTTCAACACCGCCACGTCAGCGAGCGGTTGCACGAACGTCGTCACTTTCGAGTTCGTCGCGGTTCCGTTGTTGTTCGTCGGGTTCGGATCGGGCGTGTTGTTCGTGGCGAAAGCGATGTTGGTGAACACGCCGCCGCTGCCGGGTGTGACGGTGAGCGAGAAGTTGCTGCTGCCGAGGCTCGCGAGATTGAACGCGGGCCAGGTCACGAGTCCGTTCGTCACGGTCGCCGCCGCGGGCACCGCGCTGACGAACGTGTAGCTCGCGGGCAATTGGTCGAACACCATGACGTTGCTCGCCGTGGACGGGCCGAAGTTCGTCACCGTGATGCTGAAACTCAGATTCGTTCCGGCGCCGCCGGTCGCGCTGCCGGTCTTGAACACCGCGAGATCCGCCTGCGCGCCGACATTGATCGTGACCGTGGCCGGGGCGCTGTTGGTCGTACCGTCGTTCACGCGGAACGTGAAACTGTCCGTGCCGATGAAACTCGCGTTCGGCGTGTAAGTGATCGCACCGGTGTTCGTGTTGAGGCCGCTCAACGTACCGTTGGCCGGAGAAGTCACGGTGGCGAAGGTGAGAGGATTGCCGTCCGGATCGCTGCCGGTGAGCGTGATCGCCTTTGCCGTGTTCTGCGGCGTGCTCACGCTCTGGGCGTTGGCGGTCGGCGGAGTATTCGTCGCCAGGACGGTGATCGTCACGGTCGCGGTGTTGCCGGTCGCGCCGCTGTCGTAGGCGCGGTAAGTGAACACATCACTGCCGACGTAATTGCTAGCCGGCGTGTAGAGGAACGAGCCGTTCGCGTTCAGCGTGAGCGTGCCGTTGGTCGGATTGTTGACGAGCAACGCGGAGAGCGTGTTGGTTTCGACATCGGTGTCGTTGCCGAGCACGCCGGGTGCGCTGATGTTCAACGCGATGTTCTTCAGCGTGCTGTAACTGTCATTCACCGTCACGGGCGCGTCATTCACGGCATTGACCGTGACGGTGACGTTCGCCGTGGCGGTGTTCGTGCCGTCGCTGATCGTGTAAGTGAACACCACGGTGCCGTTGAAGTTCGTGCTCGGTGTGAACACCACGTTCGTCCCGCTGACGATGGCGGTGCCGTTGGTCGTGCTCGTGCCGGTGATGGTCAGCGGCGTGCCTTCGGGATCGGAATCGTTCGCGAGCACTGGAATTGTGACCGGCACATCTTCCGGCGTGGAAGCCGTGTCGTTCACCGCAATCGGTGAGTCGTTCACTGGCGTAATCGTGATGGTGACGTTCGCCGTCGCCGTGTTCGTGCCGTCGCTGATGGTGTAGCTGAAGACCACCGTGCCGTTGAAGTTGGTGCTCGGCGTAAACACCACGTTCGTCCCGCTGACGACCGCTGTGCCGTTGGTCGTGGTCGTGCCGGTGATGGTGAGCGGCGTGCCTTCGGGATCGCTGTCGTTGGTCAGCACCGGAATCGTCACCGGCACATCTTCCGGCGTCGAAGCCGTGTCGTTCACGGCAATCGGCGCGTCGTTCACCGGCGTGACCGTGACCGTGACGTTGGCCGTGGCGGAGTTTGTGCCGTCGCTGATCGTGTAAGTGAAGACTACCGTGCCGTTGAAGTTCGTGCTCGGGGTGAACACCACGTTCGTGCCGGAGATGACCGCCGTGCCGTTGGTCGTGCTCGTGCCGGTGATCGTCAAAGGTGTGCCTTCCGGATCGCTATCGTTGACCAGCACGCTGATCGTCACGCTCACGTCTTCCAGTGTGTTCGTCGAATCGTTCACCGCAATCGGCGCGTCGTTGACCGGCGTGATGTTCATCGTCACCGTCGCCACGTTGCCGGTCGCCTGGCCGTCGCGAGCGCGATACGTGAAGAAATCGCTGCCGTTGAAATTCGTGCTCGGCGTGTAGCTGAACGAACCGTTGGCGTTCAGGTTCAGCGTGCCGCTGGTTACGTTCGCCACGAGCAACGCGGTCAGCGCATCGCCGTCAATGTCCGTGTCATTCGTCAGAATGCCCGCCACCGGGATGTTAAGCGTCGTGTCTTCGAGCGTCGTGTAACTGTCGTTGTTCGCCACCGGCGCGGTGTTAGTGGCGGTGATGTTGATCGTCACCGTCGCGACATTGCCGGTCGCGCCGGCGTCGTAAGCGCGATAGGTGAACACGTCACTGCCGACATAGTTGCTGGCCGGGGTGTAGAGGAACGAACCGTTGGCGTTCAAGGTCAACGAGCCGTTCGTGGGATTGTTGACGAGCAACGCGGACAGCGCGTTGGTCTCCACGTCGGTGTCGTTGCCGAGCACGCCGGGCGCGGCGATGTTCAACGCAATGTTTTTCAGCGTGCTGTAGCTGTCGTTCACGCTGACGGGCGCATCGTCCACGGCGTTGACCGTGACCGTCACGTTCGCCGTCGCCGTGTTCGTGCCATCGCTGATCGTGTAGCTGAAGATGGCCGTGCCGTTGAAGTTCGTGCCGGGTGTGAAGACGACGTTCGTGCCGCTGATGACGGCGGTGCCGTTTGTGGTGGAGGTGCCAGTGATGGTCAGCGGCGTGCCTTCAGGATCGGAATCGTTCGCGAGCACGGGAATCGTCACCGGCACGTCTTCCGGCGTGGAGGCGGAGTCGTTCACCGCAATCGGCGCATCGTTCACCGGCGCCACCGTGACGGTGACGTTGGCAGTCGCCGTGTTCGTGCCGTCGCTGATGGTGTAGCTGAACACCACCGTGCCGTTGAAGTTTGTGCTCGGCGTGAAGACCACATTCGTCCCGCTGACAATCGCGGTACCGTTCGTGGTCGAAGTACCGGTGATGGTCAGCGGCGTGCCTTCGGGATCACTGTCGTTGGCGAGCACCGGAATCGTGACCGGCACATCTTCCGGTGTGGACGTGGTGTCATTCACCGCCAACGGCGCGTCGTTGACCGGCGTGATGTTGATCGTCACGGTCGCGACGCCGCTCGTCGCGGTGCCGTCCGTGGCGCGATACGTGAAGAAATCGCTGCCGCTGAAATTCGTGTCCGGCGTGTAGGTGAACGAACCGTTCGCGTTCAAGGTGAGCGTGCCACTGGCCACGTTCGCCACGAGCAGGGCCGAAAGCGCGTCGCCGTCCGCGTCCACGTCGTTCGTCAAAATGCCCGCCGCCGGAATGGTGAGCGTTGTGTCTTCGAGCGTGGTGAACGTGTCGCCGTTCGCCACCGGCGTCGCGTTGTTGACCGTCACGGTGATGAGGGCGCTGGCCGTGCCGCCGTTGCCGTCACTGATCGTGTAGCCGACCGTGGCCGTGCCGGAGAAGTTCGTGGCGGGCGTGAAGACGACGTTCGTGCCGCTGATGATCGCGGTGCCGTTGGTCGGGTTGACGGCAATGATGGTGAGCGGATCGCCGTTGGGGTCGGAGTCATTGGCCAGCACGGGGACGGAAATCGCGACATTTTTGGGAGTGGAGGCGGAGTTGTCCACGGCGACGGGCGGAAGGTTGCTGACCGTCAAGGTGACGGGCGGCGTGACGTTGTTGGTCGGATTCGGATCGCTCGTCGGGCCGCCGACGCTGGCGGAGTTGGTGACGCTGCCGCTCAACGGCGCGGTGACGGTGAGCGTGAGGTTGGTGCTCGCGCCGGCGGCGAGGCTGCCGAGATTGCTCCAGATGACATCGCTGCCGCTCAACACGCCGCCGCCGCTGGCGCTGACAAACGTGAGGTTGGCGGGCAACGCATCGGTTACGGTCACGCTGGCGGCGAGGGACGGGCCGGCGTTGGCGACGGTGATCGTGTAATTGAAATTCGCGCCGGGCAACGGACTCGCCGCCGGGCCGGTCTTGCTCACGGACAGGTCAGCGACAGCCGTGACGGTCGTGAAGACGGGCGGCGTGGTATTGTTCGTCGCGGTCGGATCGGGTGTGGGGCTGCCGACGCTGGCGGTGTTGGTGAGACTGGCGCCGTTGGCCGGCGCGGTGACGGTGAGCGTGAGATTGGTGGTGCCGCCGGCGGCCAGGCTGCCGATGTCAGACCAAACGACTTGCGATCCGCTCAACGCGCCGCCCGCGCTGGCACTGACGAACGTGACGCTCGCGGGCAAAGCATCCGTTACGGTCACGCTGTTGGCGGCAGTGGGGCCGAGGTTGGTGACGGTGATCGTGTAATCGAAATTCGCGCCGGCATTCACGCTGGCGGGACTGGTCTTGCTCACGGCCAAATCCGCCGAGGTCCCGACACCGGTGAGGACGGGCGGGGTGGTGTTGTTGGTCGGATTCGGATCGCTGACCGGGCCGCCGCCGCTGGCGACGTTCGTCAAAGTCGAGACAGCTCCCGGCGCGGTGACATCAAGCGTGAAGTTGGTGGACGCGCCGGCGGCGAGACTGAAATTCGTCCAGCGCACCGCGCCGCCGCTGAAGACGCCGCCGCCACTGGCGCTGACGAATGTAACGCTGGCGGGCAACATGTCGGTGACGGACAAACTCGAGGCTGTCGAGGGGCCGAGGTTGGTGACGGAAACGGTGTAAGGGATGTTTTCGCCGAGGTTCACGTTGGCGGGCGCGGTCTTGGCGACGACGACATCGGCGGACGGCGTCACGCCGGTCGTCACGGGGGTGCTGGTGTTGTTGGTGGGATTGGGATCGCTGACGGGGCCGCCGACGGTGGCGAAGTTGGTAAGGCTCGCGGCGGCGACCGGCGCGGTGACGGTGAGCGTGAGATTGGTGCCGGTGTTGGCGGCGAGACTGGCGAGCGACCAGACGACTTCACTGCCGTTGACCGTGGCCGTGGGCGTTGCGCTGACGAAGGTCACGCCGGCCGGCAAACTGTCGGTCACGGACAAACTCGTGGCGAGGGACGGGCCGAAGTTCGTGATGGTGATGGTGTAATTGAAATTCGCGCCGGCGCTGATCGAGGTCGGGCCGGTCTTGGTTGCGCGCAAGTCGGCGGAAGCGGTGACGGCGGTGAAAACTGGCGGCGCGGTATTATTCGTCGGATTCGGATCGCTGATCGGACTGCCGGCGGCGGCCGTGTTGGTGAGGTTCGCGGCGTTGGCCGGCGCGGTGACGGTGACCGTGAGCGTGGAGGTGGCGTTCGAAGCGACGGTAGCGAGGTTGGTCCAGATGACCTGGCCGCCGCTGAGGAAGCCGCCGCTGCTGGCACTGACAAACGTCACGCTAGCGGGCAGACTGTCCGTGACCGATAAACCGGTGAGCGGCGACGGGCCGAGGTTGGTGACGGTGAGCGTGTAGTTGAAATTGGCGGCGGCGACCACGGCGGCGGGGCCGGTCTTGCCAAGCGCGAGGTCGGCGACGGGAACGATCGTAACGACGGAGCGCGACGGGCTGTAATCCGTCGTATCGGCGGTCGAGTCAATCTGCGTCGAGCCGATCAGCGCGGTGACGCTGTTGGTGTATTGCCCGCCCGGCGCCGGGATGGTCGCTTGAAAGGTCAGGACAGCGGCGCTGTTGGTGACAATCGTGAACGGCATCGCCCAATGAAGTGCCTGCCCGACGATGGTGGGATCGGCCAGGGGCGATGAATTGAACGTGGCGCTGCCGGGAATGTACGTTGCGTTGGCCGGCGTGCCGGGCAGCACGTCAATAATCTCGTCCAAGGTGATGTTGGAGGAATTGAGCGAGAAGTTCGTGAACGTGATCGAGTAAGTGACGATGCCACCGGGCGCGAAATAAGAGTTGGGGGTCACGGTCTGGTTGACGATGTTCACGACGTTGGTGGCGGAGTAAATGACGTTGCTGCCACCCGAAGTGGCCAGGGAGGTGAACGCGGTGTGCTTCGTTCCCGAACCGCTGTCAATGAACGCGAAGGGACTGATGGCGATGTTGGTGCCCGTGGGTTTGACGGCGCGGAAGTAAAAGGTGTTGGTGTAGGATTGGCCGCTGAAATTCGTGAAGCCCGAAATCGAAGGATCAAAATACAACCGATTGGTATAGGACGGATTCTCGGTGAAGTTCATGAGGGCGCCATTCATCTCATAACAATCCGGGCGCCAGGAGCCGAGCACCGCCGGTGAAAAGAGCAGGCTGTTTTCGCCGCCAATGGTCCCCGTGTCACCGGCGATGACCAAGGCCACCTGCGACCCTAACACCGCGTAGGGGTTCAGGTTGGTGATGATCGTCACCTTGTTCGCCAGCGCCTCCTGGACGTAGATGATGTTGGTGTAACTGAAGTTCGCGAAAGTTAGCACCGAACCCACGCTAGGCGGGCCGTTGAGCACGCGGATGGTGTGGATTTCGTTGGTGAGGCCCGTCAAGGTGTCGGAATTGCCGGTGAAGCCCGGTCCCTTAAGATAAAACGCCACCATCTTGACTTCGCCCGGCGCCAGCGCACCCAGTGCGCGCGCGCCCGAGTCGATGCTGGAGAGCGTGATCCGGTTCGTACTGACGATATTGGTGATGGCGACGTACACGCTCGGCAGGGTGCCAGCTGTGTTGTTGGAAACCGTGTAGCCGGCGTAGTTGTAAACGATGCCGTTGCCCGATTTGTCGTCCACGTAAAACTTTCCGGGAGCACTGATGAGTCGGATCGTTTGGGCGGAGGCGACTCCTTGACCCATCGCCATCACGGTCAACACCACCAGTGCAACCAACAAACCAAACCGCCCCTTGCCGAGCGACAGGTTGGTCGCCAAGCGTGCGAACAGCAGCCGCCCGGACGCTTCACGCGGCTCGCACTGAGCCCGGCTAGGCGCGTTGGGCGCTGAACCTGACCTGCGGTTGGCCGATCCAATGAATGATCGTTCGTTTGTCTTCATAACAATTTTCAACTTCTGACTTTCTCGAATAACGACACAAAAGGCCCAAGTGACTTGACCACGCGAACACATGGGGCCTTGGTACGGCTTCGGATGTGTGTCTTTAAGCAGACGACGTGCCCTGTCCGAGAAACTCTGACAAAGCCTTCAGACAAAGCCTAACAACGGAGAAGAATCCTGAAAAACCTCACTTTTGGCCGAAGCTGGAAGCGGTGGAGTCAAAGAATCAGACACCAGGCACAGCCCAATGTCACCAAATCCAACAATCAGATCGCCGTCCAACCACCATCCACCGGAATCGCCGCGCCCGTGATGTAACTGGATTCATCCGAAGCGAGGAACAACGCTGCCGCCGCGACTTCGCGTGGCTCGCCAATGCGACCGAGCATCGTTTTGCTGATCTGGCGTTGGTGTAATTCCGATCCCGGCTCAGGCGAGATGCGCGTCTTGATCGCGCCGGCGCAGATGATATTGCAGCGAATATTTTGCGGGCCGTAATCGTACGCGACGCTGCGCGTGAAACCCACGATCGCCGTCTTGATCGAAGTGTACGCCGCCGAGTCGCGCCCGCCGACGAGACTTTGCACCGAGCCGATGTTCACGATGGCGCCGCTCTTTTGTTTCAGCATGAACGGCAGCACTGCCTTCGTGAACCACTGCGTCCCCATCAACGAAACGCGAAAAGATTTCTCCCACTCCTCGTCCGGCGCATCGCCCGCCGCGTGCCACGGACTCGTGATGTAGGCCGCGTTGTTGCAAAGCACGTCAATGCGGCCGTTTTTTTTGGCCGCCGCTGCGACCACGCGGGAAACCTGATCGGACTGCGAAACATCACACTGGATAAACGTCGCATCGCCGCCGGCTTGACGGAACTCCGCCGCCGCGCCCTCCCCCGCCTCGACATTCATCGAACACATAAAAACCGCCGCGCCTTCCTCGGAATAAATCTGCGAGATGGCGCGGCCGATACCGTGCCCCGCGCCGGTGACGATGGCAATTTTGTTCGCGAGACGTTTCATTTGGGTTGGAACTTTTGATTGGCAAGCGGCTGGCCTTTGCGGCCGACCTTCGCGCGCGTGATGGTCGTGCGCGCGAGGTTGGCAAAATACATCTCATCAAAATCTTTTCCGCCGAAGGCCATGTTCGTCGGACTACCGAGCAACACGGCCCAGCGATCCCACGCGAACAAGGTTTTTCCCCGCTGCGGACTGATGCGCCAGATTTCGTCCGAAGCGTAGCAACTCGCGTAAAGATTTCCCTCTGCATCCAGCGCGAGACCATCCGGGAAACGCCCAACTTCGCTCGCGTAAAGCTCCGCCGGACCGGCTGAGCCATTCGCACGAATCTCGAAGCGGTGGACCGAATCCGTTTTGCTTTCAATCATGAAGATAGATTTTTCGTCGGCGCTCAACGCAAGTCCGTTCGTGTAGCTGAACGGCCCGGCGAGAATTTCCCCGCGACCGTCCGGCGTGAAGCTAAGCAGCAAGCCGTTGCGCTCCTTCCACAGCCCGGAATCCGTGACGTAGTAATTGCCGCGTGAATCAAACAATCCGTAATTTGGGCAGATGAGTTTGTGCTCGCCGCAATGCGACGCGAACACGTCCCACTTGCCGCTTTTCCGCACGCGCACCACGCCAAGCGCCGGATTGCAGACGAACAAATCTTCCTCGACCGGCGAAAACGCCACGCCCGCCGAGTAGCTGCCGAGGTTCGCGATCTGCTGCGGCTTGCCGTCGGGCGTGATGCGATAAATCTGCCCGCCCTCGCCGCCGGCCCAGAGATTTCCCTCGCGGTCGAACGCCACGCACTCCGAATGGTCCACATCGCGCGCGAAAACTTCAAACTTCTCAATGGGAATTTCCGGCATCACGCGTTCTCCTTCGTCAGTTGTCCGTTCACGATCCGCCAGATTTTCCGCTCGTTCGCGTTGCGCAATTCAACCGGCAGAAAATCCTGCGGCACGTTTTGAAAACATACTGGTCGCGCGAAGCGCCGGATCGCCAGCGTGCCGACGGAAGTCGTCAGCGGCGCGCTCGTCGCCGGATACGGCCCGCCGTGGACCATCGCGTGACAAACTTCCACGCCCGTCGGGAAACCGTCGAAGATGACACGGCCGGATTGTTGTTCGAGCAAATCGGCGAGCGAGCGCACATCGGCGGCGTTGTCGCTCGCGCCGTGATGGATCGTCGCCGTGAGATTCCCGCCCGCGAACCGGAGCGTCGTTTTCAAATCCTCCACGTCGCGGCAGCGGATGACCATCGCCGCCGGGCCAAACGCCTCCTCGCGCAACGCCGCTTCACGTCGCCATGTCGCCGAATCGGTTTCAAACAAAAGCGGCGACGCGCCCGCAAACCCGCTCGGTTCGTTGGCGACCACGCGTTTCACCCCGGGAATTTTTGCGAATCCCGCCGTCGCTTCGCAAAAACTTTTCCGGATGCCGAGATCGAGCATCGTCGCGGCGGGCGTGGCGGAAAGTTGTTTCGCCAGTCGCTCGACAAATTCTCCGGCAGCCGTGGTCTCCAAAACAAAAACCAATCCGGGCTTGGTGCAAAATTGCCCGACGCCGAGTGTGATGGATTGCGCGAGACCGGTGGCGATCTTTTCGCTCCGCTCCGACAGCGCGCCAGGAAGAATCACGAGTGGATTCAAGCTTCCCATCTCGGCGTACACCGGAATCGGCACGGGCCGCGCGGCGGCGAGATCAAAAAGAATCCGCCCCGCGCGCTTCGAGCCGGTGAAGCCGACGGCTTGCGTCGCCGGATGTTTCACGAGCGCCTGGCCGACCGTCGCGCCCGGACCTTGGAGCAAACTGAAAAGTCCCGCCGGCAAATCACATGTCTTCAGCGCGGCAACGACGGCGTGGGCGAACAGTTCGTTCGTGCCCGGATGGCCGGTGTGCGACTTGACGACCACGGGATTTCCCGCCGCGAGCGCGGACGCGGTGTCGCCACCGCACGCGCCGAACGCGAAGGGAAAATTTCCCGCGCCAAAAACCACGATCGGGCCGAGCGGCCGCAGCATCCGCCGCACATCGGGCTTGGGCAGCGGCTGGCGGTTCGGGTCCGCCGTTTCAATCACCGCGTCCACCCACGAGCCTTCGCGAACCAGTGCCGCAAACATTTTCAACTGCCCGACGGTACGCGCGCGCTCACCGACCAACCGCGCCTCGGGCAAGCCGGTTTCCGCCATTCCGCGAGCGATCAAGTCCGGGCCGAGCGCGAGAATTTCTTCCGCGATCTTTTCGAGCAGTACCGCGAAGCGTTCGCCGGGAAGTTTGCGCGCCTCCGCGAAAGCCGTTTCCGCCGCTGACATTGCAGCGTTCACATCGTCCGCGGTGGCTTTGTGAAATGGCACCGGCAACATTTCGCCGGTCGCCGGATTGGTGGCCGTGAAAGTTTCGCCCGAGCCGGAAACAGTTTTTCCCGCGACAAGGCTTTGGCCGTGCAGATTCATGGGTTGGCGCGCGACGAGTCGGCGGCGTTTGGTTCGGGCGTTGCGAGCGTATGCGCGGCGGAGAGCGGAAGTGGCGCGCGGAGTTTTTTGTAAATCCAGCCTTCGAGCGGACCGAGCGCGCGCAGGCCTTTGTATAGCCACGGCCAGTAAATCAACCGGATGCGGACGACCGAGAGAAACATCGTCAGCGAAGTGCGAAAGAGCGCGACCTTCGAGCCGAGCTTGTCCGTCCACTCGGTCGGCACTTCGAGGACGCGATAGCCCGCGCGTTTGAGCGAGTAAAGCAGGTTGATGTCGAACGCCATGTCCGCCGTGAGCAGGCGCGAATGGATTTTTTCGACGGCCTCGCGCTTCATGACTTTTGCGCCGCATTGCGTGTCCTTGATCCCCATCCGGAACAGGACATCCACGATGACATGAAACACGCGGCTGGCAAACTGGCGCTGGCCGCTCTGCTCGACATGCAGCACCGCGCCGGGCAACCAGCGCGAGCCGATCACGCAATCCGCTTCGCCGAGCCGCTTGACCAGATCGTGCAACGCGGCGGGCGGCGTGGCGCCGTCGGCGTCCACGTAGCCGATCACGTCGGCGAGCGGCGCAAGTTTAAGACCTTCGATGAGCGCGCCGCCCTTGCCGATGGGGTCGCGAAATTCCAGGTGGCTGATGGCGGGGAACTCTTTCGCCACCCGCTCAACCACGCCGCGGGTGTTGTCGCGACAGCCGTTGAGCACGACGATGAGTTGAAATCTACCCGCGTAATTTTTCTGAAAGTAATGCTGGTAGTCGCGCAGCACCGGTTCGATGCGGCGCTCCTCGTTGTACGCTGGAATGAGCAGCAAGAGGCTGGGCGCGGTCACGGGGAATCAATTAACAATGAAAGCTCCAAATTCCAAGCTCCAAGCTCCAGAGAAATTCCAAAGCTCAATCACCAAACAAACCAAACCAACTGCGCGAGGCGGTCATTGGAGCTTGATGTTTGGTGCTTCTCTGGAGCTTGGATGTTGGTGCTTGGAATTTTTCTCACTCAATCCTCATCGCTCGCTGAATCCCAAACTTGTCAATCCGCTTCCGCAAGGTCGCGCGCGTGATGCCGAGCAGCTTCGCGGCCTGGACCTGGTTGTCGTCCGTTTCCTTGAGCGCCTGGATCACCAGTTCGCGCTCGACCGCTGGGATCACTTTCAACTTCGGATTCCGCTTCGCGAGTTGGAACAACTGCCGCGCCAGCGTGGCCATGTCGCCCGTCGCGCCTTCGGTCGTGAGGGCGGCCGCCGATGCCGTGGCGGCGCCGGTGCCGGTGACTTCGGGCGGCAGATCACCGGGGAGAATCGCGTCCCCCTTGGCCATGACGTGCGCGCGGCGGATGACGTTCTCGAGTTCGCGCACGTTGCCGGGCCAGTGATATTTCTCCAGCGCCTTCACGGCGGCGGCGGCGATGGATTTGGGTTCGCGCTTCTGCTCGCGCGCGATGGTTTTCAGAAAATAATTCACCAGCAGCGGAATATCCTCGCGCCGGTCGCGCAACGCCGGCAGATGAATCCGCACGACGTTGAGCCGGTAAAACAAATCCTCGCGGAACTGCCGCGCCGCCACCGCCTGCTCCAGCGGCTTGTTCGTGGCGGCGATTATCCGCACGTCCACCTTGATCGGTGCGTTTCCGCCGACGCGTTCGAAGGTGCCGCACTGGAGCACACGCAAAATTTTCGTCTGCGTGGCGGGCGTCATGTCGCCGATCTCGTCGAGGAACAGCGTGCCGTTGTGGCATTGCTCGAACTTGCCGACGCGTTGCATCGTGGCGCCAGTGAACGAGCCGCGTTCGTGGCCGAAGAGTTCGCTTTCCAGCAGTTGCTCGGGAATCGCCGCGCAGTTCACGGCGAGGAACGGTTGCGTACTGCGGTGGCCGTGATGATAGATCGCGTGGGCGACGAGTTCCTTGCCCGTGCCGCTTTCGCCAGTGATGAGCGCGGTGGCGTCCGAGACGGCGAGCTGGCCGATGAGTTTGAAGACCTGCTGCATCGGCTCGCTGCGGCCCACGATGCCGAGTTCGTAATCCTCCGATTCAAGCAACGGCTGATACGACACGACCTGCTTCATGTCGCGCGCGGCCTTGAGCGCGTTGCCGAGGATTTCCTTGAGCTTCGGCACTTCGAACGGCTTGAGCAGATAATCGTACGCGCCGAGCTTCATCGCTTCGATGGCCATCTGCGTCGTGCCGTAAGCCGTCATGAGGATGACGAGCAGTTTGCCGTCGAGCAGGCGGATGCGGCGCAAAGTTTCGAGGCCGTTCATGCCGCCCATACGAATGTCCATGAGCACGAGGTCGGGCTTGAGTTGGGGAATCAACTTGAGTCCCTCCTCGCCGCTGGACGCGGTGGTCAGTTCGAGGTCCGGCGAATCGAGATTGCGCCGGATCGAATACAACACGTCCTGATCGTCATCAATTAACAGCAGCTTGCTCATGGGCGGAAAATAAAAGTCGCCGACAGATTAGCGGAACGCGGCGCGACCGATAGCGGATTCTTGGCAGCACCAGGGAAGCACCAAGCACCAACCTCCAAGCACCATAGAAATTCCAAACTCCAAACTTCAAGGCCGCGCGACCGGCGGGTTGGTGCTTGGAGCTTCCCCGCAGGAATGCCGGCGGACTTGAATCAATTTCCGGAGGCCTCCGCCATTTTGGCCTTCACCCAGGCGCGCGCCGCCGCTTTGGTTTTCAACTCATCAGCGAGCTGTTTCTCCCGAATCTCCGCCAGCAGTTTGCCCATCGCGGGGCGGGGCTTCACGCCAAGTTCGATCAACTCCGCACCCGTCAATAGCGGCGGGCGGATTTCCGGCTGCTGCGCGAGTTCGGCGGATTGCGCGACGAGGAAATCGTAAAC
The DNA here is from genome assembly GCA_009695195.1 of Pedosphaera sp. Classification (GTDB taxonomy): domain Bacteria; phylum Verrucomicrobiota; class Verrucomicrobiia; order Limisphaerales; family JADLHS01; genus CAIKLQ01. The sequence goes on along the minus strand of SIBJ01000011.1, from coordinate 36,359 downwards.
GTCCAGCTTCCCGTGCGAGCCGAGGCAATCGAGGCGGTGGAGCTGGAGTTCGAGCGGGAACGTCTCGCGCAACAGCATCCGTCGCAACGTGGACTTGCGCATGTTCGGCGCGTCCTTGAACTGCATGTGATGCAAAACGGTTTCGGAAACCTGTTCGATTTGTTTTCGCGGAAAGCGCAGGCGCTCCAGGATTTCTTCCGCCATTCGCGCGCCGATTTTTTCGTGTTCGTAGAAATGGATGCTGCCGGACTGTTCATCGCGGCTCGCCGTGAGCGGCTTGGCGATGTCGTGCATCAACACAGCCCACGGCAGCAGCGGATCAGAATCCGGCGGCATTTTTTCCAACATCAGCCGCAGGTGCGTGAACACGTTCCCCTCGGGATGATAGTCCGGTGACTGCTCGCACGTCACGGTGGCGGCGAGTTCGGGGAGAATGTGTTCGAGCAGGCCGCTGGCGCGGAGCAATTCAAGTCCGCGCGCGGCCGGAGCGTTCGGAGTTCCGCCTTCAGGCGGTCCGGACGGTGGCAACGGGGAACCGCCTGAAGGCGGAACTCCGAACGGCGGCGCGAACAGTTTGTTCAACTCGTCGCGAATCCGTTCGGCGCTGATGAGTTTGATTTTCGCCGCGTGAGTTTTTACCGCCGCGAAAGTCTGCGTCTGGATCTCGAAACCCAATCGCGCGGCGAAGCGCACGGCGCGGAGCATCCGCAAATGATCCTCGGCGAACCGTTCCTCCGGCGCGCCGATGGTGCGGATGATCCCCGCCCGCAAGTCCGCCTCGCCACCCACCCAATCGTGCGATTTGCCGGCGACCGGGTCGAAGAACAGCCCGTTGATCGTGAAGTCGCGCCGCAGTGCATCGGCCCGCGCGTCGCCGAAGGAAACCGTTTCCGGCCGGCGGCCATCGCGGTAATCCGACTCGGCACGGAACGTGGCAACTTGAAATTGTTGTTTCGCCTCGACCACGACCATGACGCCGAACTTGCGCCCGACGGCGATGGTGTGCGGGAAAAGTTTCTCAATCTGTTCGGGGACGGCGTCGGTCGCGATGTCGTAATCGCCGGGTTCACGGCCCAGCAAAAAATCCCGCACGCAACCACCGACCCAATACGCGGCGAAACCCGCGGCTTGCAGGCGGCGGACGATTCCGGTGGCGAGTTCGCGCGGGGAAGATTTCACCCGCGCCTCATCCCGCATGGGGCTCATGGGTCGCATAGGACGTTATGCGTCACCCCAGACTTTTTTCACGAGTGCTACGCCGCGCTGGAGTTCCTCGACCGGCATCGCGGGACTGAACTCAAAGACCTTGAGGTGTTGCGGCTTTACGAAGAATTTGAGCGCGGTGAAATCCACCGAGCCGGTGCCGGGCGCGCAATGATCGCGCGCGGGCGGCTGCACGTCGTGGATGTGAAATCCCGCGAGCCGGTGCGCGAGGGATTCGAGGTGCATCGCGTGACGGATGAAGCCGAGGTTCTCCTTGATCTGCGCGTGGCCGGTGTCGTGCCAGTAGGTGACGGCGGGGCTGGGGAATTCGCGGAAGAGAAAGCTGAAGTCGGCCTCGAACGGGATTTCTTCCAGCACCTCGCGGTTTTCACAGCCGAGTTTCAGCCCGCGCGATTCGGCTTGCGGCACGATCTTGTGGAGCATTTCGTAAAGCCGCTCCACGGATTTTTCCTTCTTCGCCTCGCGCTTCTCGGCGGCTTCGGCGGCGAGTTTTTCGTACTTGGGGGAATCTTTTTCGCCGCGCCCGAGCATTTCCTTGAGCTTGCCGGAGTAGTCCTTCATCTCAACGCTGCCGAGGTGGAGGACGACCATCGGCGCTTTGACGCGCTCGGCGAATTCCAGCGTCTTGAGCGTGTAGCGGAGCGCCAGTTCGCGTTCGCGTTCGCGCTCGGCGGTGAACTGGTAAAGATTCGGTGCGGAATAGTTCACGCCCATCGGCAGCGGGCAGAAATTATGGAGGCTGGAGATTTTCATCTCGCCCGCGTCCACCGCTTCGAGAATCCCCGGCAGCAGACTGATGCGCGTGCCGTGGCTCAACTCGGCGAATTCGAAGCCGAGGTCGCGGATTTCGCGCAACATCGTGCGGCCATCCGTGTGGCGATGCGAGTTCCAGCAGGTGGAGAATGAATACATGGTTCGGCGTTGAAACGTTACAACGTTAAACCGTTAAAACGGCGGAGCGTTCAACGAACCAACTCCTCGAAACGAAAACCGGGCTGCGGTGTGAACCACAGCCCGGCGTTCACAACTTACAGATCGGCGTAACGGGCCGTCAGCATGGCGGAGAAGCGCGCGGCCTTTTCCTTGCGGCGGCGTTTCTCGCTGGGCTTCTCGTAATGGCGATGGCTGCGCACCACGCGCAGAGTGCCTTCGCGATCAATCTTCTTCTTGAGGCGGCGCAGGGCTTTTTCCACTGGCTCGCCTTTTTTGAGTTTAATCTCAGTCAACGGTATTCACTTCCTTCCGGGAGGCCGGTCGCATGGCGGGGTTCCCCGCCGGTCCGGCAAAAATCGAGGTTGGAGGGTAGTTTCGCGCCCCGGCGGGTGTCAACGGTCAAAGCGGGTAAAAAACGAAGCCCCGCCGCGCAGTTTTACGCTGCGCGGCGGGGTTTGATCCCATTCGGCCACTCATCACGGCACGTAAGGATACTTGCCGTTGCCGGAAGAGGTCTGCACGTAATACGGCACTTTCAGCGCGGTCTCGAGCGGATAAGCATACGGCGGCGGATTCAAATCCGCGCCCAAGGTGTCCGTGCCCGGGATCACGGCCGCGCCGGTGACCCAGCCGTTTACGAAGGTGCAGTTATTCGTGATGTTGCCGCTGGCGAAAAGTTTGCCCGCTGTGCCGCTCGTGACGTAGCGCTCCCACGGGTTTTGCCCGCCAATGAAATAGTTGTTCTCGACGAGCACTTCGGCGTTGATGCGCGTGCGGACGCAGTAGTTGTTGTTCACGCAGTCGTAGTAATTGTTGAAGACGTGGACGCGCCCGAAGCGCACCGAGGGCATGCGCTCGCGGCAATATGCGCCCCACCAGTTGTGATGGAACGTGACGTGGAACGACGTGCCACTATCTGAATCGCTCGAGCCGATGAGATTGACGAATTCGTGGTCCACCGTGCCGATCGGGACGAAGGCATACGAAAATTTACACCACGAAACGGTGATGAAATCCGCGCCCTTGGTGTTGCCGACGCCGAGCGTCGCGATGGGACTTATCACATTGCCCGCCGGATTGGCGACGATCACCTGGTAATTCCCCACGTTGCCAGCCTGCGCGTTGGGGATGGTGATCGCCGAAGTCGTCCCGCCCGCGATGGGATTGCCGTTGAAGAGCCAGAGGTATTGCAGCAACGGCCCGGTGGCTGTGACGGTGAAGGAGATGCCGCCACTGACGTCACAGTTGCCGTAGTTGACCAGAATCCAGTTCGTTGCCGCCGACCCGACATCCGTCGAGCCAAGAATCTGGCAGAATACACTGGCCACGGAGTTCGAACCGTCCACGACAATATTCGAACCCGCGCCGAAGGTGCGCGTGATTGAAAGCGCACCGCCCCCGCCGCCGCGTTGCGCGTCGAGCAGCCGCCCGATCTCTTCATCATCGGCGCGTTGCCCGGTCGCATGGTTGCAGCGAGCGGTGCGTCGCCGAAATGGTTGTTCGTGGACGGTTGGTATCTGCTCGGCCCATTCGACAACGCGGGGCCCGTGAACCTTGAGAAAAAATTTCCGCCGGAGACGGTGGTGGATTTGGACGCAGTTTACGAAGGCAAATCCGGCAGCAAACTGCGCTGGGAGTTTCATCAAGCCGCCGAGCCGAAGATTGTTCCGCCATTCCTCGCCTTCACCGCCGCGCGCAAGGGCGGACTCGAATACATCATCTATTACGCCTGCACCGAATTGCGGTTCGACGACGACTGCGATTTGTGGGTGGCCATCGGCAGCGATGATTTCTCAATGGTGTGGGTGAACGACCAGTTGATCTGGGCCAGCGGCAAGCAGCAGAAAAAGTGGCGCGTGGACGAAGGCTTCCGCAAAGTGCATTTCCAACGCGGCGTGAACCGCATCTTCTACCGCGTGGAGAACGGCCACGGGCAGACGGAGTTTTCGCTGGCGGTGGCGATGCCGTGAACCGTAGCGGCGCGTCGGCAGACCGCCGCAAACTTCCTCCTGTCTTCAATGGCGGCTTTCTACCGAAAGCCGCTACGCCACCACGATGTTCACCATCTTCTTCGGCACGACGATGACTTTCTTCACCGTCTTGCCATCCAGGAACGCCTTTACCTTCTCGGATGCTTTCGCGGCGGCTTCCAGCGTGGCGTTGTCGGCGTCCGCAGCGACCTTGATCACGTCGCGCATCTTGCCGTTCACGGACACGGGGATTTCAATCTCGCTTTCGACGAGCAACGCGGGATCGAACTTCGGCCATGCGGCGTAAGGCAGGGACGGCGCGACTTTTCCAAACGTGCCGTGCAACCGCGCCCAAAGTTCCTCCGCAAGATGCGGCGCGAAGGGCGCGAGAAGTTGCAAAAAGGTCCTCATGACCGACAGCGGCTTCGTTTGCCACGTGTTCGCTTCGTTCACGAACACCATCATCGCGGAGATGGCGGTGTTGAACCGCATCCCGTCCAGGTCTTCGGTGACTTTCTTGATGCAGGCGTGGAGCGTCTTGAGCTGCGCGGGCGCGGCGGCGAGGTCGGTGATCGCGCCGTCGAGCAAAATCAAATCCAGCAGTTCTTTGCGTTTCTCTGCGTTCTCTGCGGTCAATGTTTCCGCCTGCTCGAAGGCGGTTTCGGATTTCTCGTCCACGAACAAGCGCCACACGCGACCGAGGAAACGATACACGCCTTCGACGCCCCGCGTGTTCCACGGCTTCGTGTCCTGCAACGGGCCCATGAACATCTCGTAAAGCCGGAACGCGTCCGCGCCGAATTCTTTCATCACGTCGTCGGGGTTCACGACGTTGCCGCGGGACTTGGACATCTTCTGCCCGTCTTCGCCGAGGATGAGGCCTTGATTGACGAGTTTGAAAAAAGGTTCAGGCGTCGAGACGTAGCCGAGGTCGAACAAAACCTTGTGCCAGAAGCGGGCGTAGAGCAGGTGCAGGACGGCGTGCTCAGTGCCGCCGACATACAAATCAACTCCTGGCGTCGTTGATTTAAGTCCAGAGTCCAAAGTCTCAGGTTCAACGTCAGACGTTAGACTTTGGGCTTTGGACTTTAGACTCGCCGCCGTCCCCATCCAATACGCTTCCACTTCGCGACCCACAAAGGCGGCGGCGTTCTTCGTGTCGAGATAACGGAGATAATACCAGCACGAGCCGGCCCATTGCGGCATGGTGTTTGTCTCGCGCGTCGAGCCGTCGGGTAGGTTCACCCAATCCTTCGCGCGGGCGAGCGGCGGTTCGCCAGTGGCAGTAGGCTTGTAATCCGTGAGCGACGGCGGCAGCAGCGGCAACGCGGATTCCGGCAACGCTTCGTGATTAAGCTGCCCGCTGGCGTCGCGCTTCCAAACAATCGGGAACGGCTCGCCCCAGTAACGCTGCCGGCTGAAGAGCCAGTCGCGGAGTTTGTAGTTGATGGTGCGCTTGCCAAGTTCTTTGGCTTCGAGCCAGTCGGTGATTGTCTTTTTGGCTTCGGCGGTGGGCAAATTCTCAAACAGCGGTGAATTGATTGCAACGCCGTCACCACAGAAAGCCACGGGAATCATTCCGGGGTCGCGGGCATAAAGTGATTGAACACTTTTCAGCGCCTTCTTTTGTTCGTCAGGTGAAAGCGGCGGATAGCCCGGCTCTTTTTCGTAAACCTTGTCTGAAAACCATTCGAGTGGCGGCTGAACAACGGCCTTGATTGGAAGTTTGAATCGTCGAGCGAAAGCAAAGTCTCGTTCGTCATGCGCCGGCACGGCCATGATTGCTCCCGTGCCGTAGCTGGCGAGAACGTAATCGGCGATCCAGATTGGAATACTCTCGCCGTTGACGGGATTGATGGCGCAAGCGCCAGTGAATACCCCGGTTTTATCTTTCGCCAACTCGGTGCGCTCGAGATCGGACTTCTTCGCGACTTCCGTTTTGTATTTCGCAATCGTGGCGCGTTGTTCCGGCGTGGTGATCTGGTCCACGAGTTTGTGTTCCGGCGACAGCACCATGTAAGTCGCGCCGAACAAAGTGTCGGGGCGCGTCGTGAACACGCGAATCTTGGAATCGGCAATCGGCAATTGGCAATCGGCAATTGCAAAGTCCACTTCCGCCCCTTCGCTCCGCCCAATCCAGTTCCGCTGCATTTCCTTGAGCGAATCGCTCCAGTCAATTGTGTCGAGGTCGGCGAGAAGTTTCTCGGCGAAGGCGGTGATGCGGAGCATCCATTGGCGCATCGGCTTGCGAACGACCGGAAAGCCGCCGACTTCGCTCTTGCCGTCCACGACTTCTTCATTGGCGAGAACCGTGCCGAGTTGTTCGCACCACCAAACGGGTTGTTCGCTGACGTAGGCGAGCCGGCGCGAATCAATGTAAGCGCGGCGATCGGCTTCGGATTCATTGCCGATTGCCGATTGCCGATTGCCGATTAACTCCGAGATCGGACGGGCACAGTTTTTCTCCGCGTCAAAATAGCAGTTGTAAAGCTTGAGAAAAATCCACTGCGTCCACTTGAAATAATCCGGGTCGGTCGTGGCGAGTTCGCGCGACCAGTCGTAGCTGAAGCCGAGGCTTTTGATCTGGCGCGTGAAGTTGGCGATGTTCGCCTCGGTGGTGACGCGCGGGTGCTGGCCGGTCTTGACGGCGTATTGCTCGGCGGGCAATCCAAACGAATCCCAGCCCATCGGATGCAGGACGTTGAAGCCGCACGCGCGACGGTAACGGGCGAGAATATCCGTGGCGGTGTAACCCTCGGGATGCCCGACGTGCAAGCCCGCGCCACTCGGATACGGGAACATGTCGAGGATGTAAAACTTCGGCGGCAGTTGCGCGGCGGAAACCTTGCCGGAGACTTTGTGGCGCGCGGCGAACGGGTGGTTCGCGGGAATTTCGTCGCCGGGATTGAAGGCGCGAAAGGCCTGCTGTTCGTCCCAGGCTTGTTGCCACTTGGGTTCGATCAGGTGAAACGGATATTGTCGTCGGCTGCCAGCCATAGAGCGGCAGATATTGCGGAAAGCGGCGGGCGCGGGCAATGGTGGAGTTGATGTTCTGAACCCCGGATTAGCCCACGTCGGGACGGCCGAACCGGGTGCAAAATATTTTTTGGAACCAAATCGCCAATCCTTCCTCATAACCTCGTTCAGGAGCGGAACTTGATGGTTGGGTAGCGCCGCACATCGTCGAACCGGTTGTGTAGAAAACGCTTTCCACCTGCCAGGGCAACATTCTGGACAGTCAGAACAATTGTTCCAACAAGTCAAAACAACGAAACCGAAGCGCCGTTTATGAAAAAAATCCTGCTTGCAGCCCTCCTCGCGTCCGGCCTGATCTCAGTTCAAGGTCAAAGTGTATTTTATTCCGTGATCTTCGACGGCCCGAGCGAAAGTCCACCCAACGCGTCACCCGGCACCGGCAACGGCACCGTGAGCTACGACCCCATCACTCACTTGCTGACACTCCAAGCGTCCTTCAGCGGCCTGACGGGCACCACAACCGCCTCCCACATCCACGCGGCCACTGCGGTTGCCTTCACCGGCAACGCGGGCGTCGCCACGACGACGCCAACTTTTGCCGGCTTCCCGCTCGGCGTCACCAGCGGCACGTACAACAATATCTTGAATCTGACTTTGGCTTCGAGTTACAACCCGTCGTATGTCACCGCCCACGGTGGGACAACGACGCAAGCCGAGCTGGATCTGACCGCCGCCATGGCGGCGGGCAAGGCCTACTGGAACATCCACTCGACGACCTTTGGCGGCGGGGAGATCCGCGGCTTCCTGGTGGCAGTGCCCGAGCCGGGCACCTTCGCTTTAGCGGGATTGGGCGCCATCGGAATGGCCGTGCGTGTCTGGAAAAACAGACGCGCGCGCAAGGCGTAAACCTTCGCCGATATTTCGCGCGCGAAAGCGTAAAGTCCGTTTCTGGCTTTGCGCTTTTTTGTTCGCCGCGAGCTAAGCGGGCCAATGGCTGATTCGACTTCACTCGCGCAAGATCAACGGCCAGATTCCTTTCATGCGTGCCTTGCGAAGCCTCGTCTGCCTGACCGTCGCAATGGTCATTGCGGCGGGCATGTCGCTGGCCTCGGCGGAAGAGGAGATCATGATCGGGCGTAGCGCCGGGGGACAGCTCAAGGTGCAACTCGACATTGCGCAGCCGCTGCCGCTCGAGGCGTCAGTCTTTCCGGGAATTTCCGGCTACGCGACCGGCGCGGTCGGCATCCACTCCGCCGTCTATGACGATCCGACCAACGACTTTTTCCAATTGTCGACCGCGGCCGATTTTCGATTCGTGCTCGTGGCGAAAGATCCGGGGATGGAGGTGTGGAACGACACCGGCTCCGGTTTCATGGCGACCAATGACATGTTCTTCATCGGCCCGGCTCCGTTTGATACGCATCCGATCTGGAACATTGTGAACGGCACGCCGGGCAACGCGTATTCGTTGACGATTAAAGTGCGGGATGTGAACGGCGTTTATCCGGAGAGCGGGCCGTTTGTGTTGAGTTTCACGCCGGTTCAAGTTCGCTACCGGCTCGACCTCAAACCAGTGGACACGCAGCACGCCACGCTTTTGTGGGCCACCAACGCGGTCGGTTGGCAGTTGCAGTCAGCCACCACCGTGACGGCGGCGAATTGGGAATCCGTCATCAATGTCCCCGGCTTTACCGGCACCAACTTCGCTTTGAGTATTACCACTGCCGGCACGGCACAATTCTTTCGCCTCCGGCAGCCGTGAACAACCCCGCGGGTCCGGACCCGACCGGGTCTTCGTCCCGTCCCGGCGCGGAATGACGCGGAATGGTTGAGTCATCCGGGAACTTGTGTTAGCTTCCGGCCATCCTAATATCGAACAAGAACCCGACGACTATGAATGTTTTCCCAACCCTCAAATAGTCCTGCGATCTTACCAGAGGAAAATGTCTCGCGGCCCTTGGCCTGGCAGCGGCGATGATGATGGCGGGGGGCGAAGCCAAGGCCGCGGATTTCAACATCACCACGCCCGCCTCTTTTTTCTCGATCAACGGCACCAACTCCAGCGGAAATCCCACGCTGACGCTGGTGCGGGGCCGCACCTACACCTTCGCGGTGAGCACCGCCAGTTTTCATCCCTTCAACATCGGAACGTCCGTCGGCGGGCCGCCGCCGCCGGGTGTGTCGGGTTCGCCCACGTCCTCCGGCACCGTCACCTTCGTGGTACCGACGAACGCGGCGAACTGCGCCTACTTTTGCAGCGTCCACTTTTTCAACGGCAGCATCGTGATGATTGATCCGCCGGCCCCGCCGACGATCCGCATCGTCAATCTGAAGGTCGGCACGAATCTCACGGTGACTTCCACGCTCGCGTCCACCAATGGCCTCACGCTCACGCCCGAGTTCAACACTAATCTCACCACGACCAACTGGTCGGCGTTGACGGTGCAGTCGAACAAGTTCCTCAACGGCACGAATGAAATCATCTGCGGCAAACCGGCTGGCAATCCGGTGTTCCTCCGCCTCCGCGCGCAGACGCAATAAATCTTTCCGCCCGGGGCCGTCCGTTGAACGCAGAGACCCGGAGAACGCGGAGAAACGCAGAAGGCCGCCGGCTGGGGCCCAACCGAAGAAACGCACGGTTCCATTCGCTTTCTTCCCACCGGACCTCCGCGACCTCTGCACTGCTATCTCCCAACTTCGCCGCGGCGTGCGAAGATTTTCCCGGAGCGCGGACCGCCGAGTCCGCGAGTTCCTGTCCGCACCCTCGAAACCCGCAGACTCGGCGATCCGCGCTCCTGTGGTTGCGGCTGAGCCGCTCTTTGTCTCCGCGTTGAGTTCCGTTTTGCGAAAACCAAACGCCCGGGCAAGACAGGCTGCGCGGGCGTTGGTCCAGGCCGCGCGGCTATGGCGTGCGCGCGCGGAAGAATCGTTGCGTGCCGGAGGTCACATTCGTGATGTGCAGCGTGGCCGCAGCCGGGAGAGCGGGAATGTTCGTGAGCACGCTCCAATTTCCGTTGGTGAGCGCGTCGCGATATTCCACGGCGTACGGGCGATTCGACTCCGCGTTGAAGGAGAACCGGAGGAGATTACCAATCAGTGCAAGGTTGAAGAGCGTTGGGGCGGCAGGGATGGTGTATTGCAAGGCCAGCACCGGTTGCGGCTCAAACAAATTTTCGCGTGAAGGGATCCGCCGGGCCGTGGCCGCGCTGGCCTCGGCGCCGGATATTAAAATCCAGCCAAAGTTGGTGCCGGGATTGCCCACCCAACGCTGGACGTCAGCCACGAGGTCGGGCGTCGAACCAATCGTGTAACTGGCTGCCCCGGTGACCGCGACCGAGCCACTCACGCCACTACTGAAATCCAGGCCCGCGGCCCCGCCCGGGGTATTCCAAGGCGTGTCCGGATGAAAACGATTGGTCCAGGTGGCCTCCCCCGCATTAGCCGGCGCGCCCTGAGGTCCCGCTCCTGCGCCTTCGCCCCAATTGCGCAAGACGCGATAGATCGTAAAAGTATCCGACCCCGAGCCGGCCCCAGACTTCATGATCGTAAAGGTGAAGGCTGCGGACGTGATGGTGGCGGTGGCGGGCAAAGCGCTCAAATCGAACTTGAACAAGCTGCGGTTCTTATACCCGCCGGCCGTCGTTCCGACGATCAGCCGGTCGGTGGCGCCCAGATTATTGTCCGGTGCGGTTTCGAAAAGGGTGGTGTCCGCCACCGGCGGCAGGTTGGCAAACAAATCGGCCCGCGCACGCGGGGGATGCGTCGCCGCGATGGCGCACAAAGTGATGAGGCAGGCGATGCGGGTGCGGGCATTCATGGGATCGTTCAGTTGACTGAACGTGGGAGTGACGCGCCAGAATCTGGTTCCAGGAATAATTTCATTCTCCCGCCGCCAACTTGCCACGTCCGCCGCCCGCGCCTATCCTGCGCGCGATGAAATATCGCCGCTTCGGCCGCACCGAAATCCAGATGCCCGTCATTTCCTGCGGCGGGATGCGTTACCAGCACAAGTGGCAGGACGTGGCCCCGGCGGAAATCCCGCCCGCCAACCAGGCCAATCTCGAAGCCTGCATCCACCGCGCGGTGGAACTCGGCATCAATCACATCGAGACCGCGCGCGGCTACGGCACCTCCGAGATGCAACTCGGCAATGTCCTCCCGAAATTGCCGCGCGAAAAAATCATCGTGCAGACGAAGGTCGGCCCGAAGGCGACGGCGGCGGAATTTGTGAACACGTTTGAAACCTCGCTGAAATATCTGCGGCTCGATCACGTGGACCTGTTCACGTTGCACGGCATCAACAACCGCCAACTCCTCGACTGGGCGCTGAAGCCGGGCGGTTGCCTCGAAGCCGCGCGGAAACTTCAGCGCGAAGGCCGTTGCCGGTTCGTCGGCTTCACGACCCACGCCACGACGGATATCATTCACGAAACCATCGCCGGCGGGGAGTTCGATTTCATCAACCTCCACTGGTATTTCGTGAACGACCTGAACTGGTCGTGCATCGAGGCGGCGGCGGCGCGGGACATGGGCGTCTTCATCATCAGCCCGAACGACAAGGGCGGAAAACTTTACGACCCGCCGCGCAAGCTCCTCGAGTTGTGCGCGCCGCTCACGCCGATGCAGTTCAACGATCTTTACTGCCTCGCGCGACCGCAGGTCCACACGCTGAGTTGCGGCGTCGCGCGGCCGTCGGACTTCGACCCGCACGTCGCGGCGCTGGCGCATTACGACCGCGCGGCGGAAGTCGTCGCGCCCATTGAAAAAAAATTGCGCGCCGAAATGGAACGCGCGCTGGGCGCGGACTGGTGCGCGCGGTGGTGCGATGGCCTGCCGCATTACGTGGCTGTGCCGGGCCAGATCAACGTGATGGAAATCCTGCGGCTGTGGACGTACGCGAAGTCGCTCGACATCACCGGCTGGGGCAAGATGCGCTACAATCTGCTCGGCCAGGCGGACCATTGGTTTCCCGGCGAGAACGCGGCGAAAGCGCGCGAATTCGATCTCGCCGCCGCGGTGCAAAAAAGTCCGTTCGCAAACCGCATCCCGGAAATCCTTGAGGAAGCGCACCGGCTGTTCTTCGAGAAACCGGTGAAGCGCCTGAGCGAAAGCTGAGCGCGGCGCTCGCGCAAAAAACAAAACGGGCCGAAGGCGCGGCGCGTTCGCCGGCTCCGGCCCGGAAGGATTCCGCCAAAACTATTTCTTCCCGTCCTTCTTTTCTTCCTTCGCCGGCAGCAAGGTTTTATTTTCCGTTGGCTTGACCAGTTCCGGCGGCGCGTCCGCGTTGAGCTGGTCGAGGACGGGCTGGGTGAGATCGTTGTCGCCGGAGGAATAAACGATGGTGGGCGTGCCGTTGACGGTTTCGGCGGCGGCGTCGAACACCAGGCCGAAGCCGGCGGACTTCGCCTTGGCGTTGATGGCCTCGCGGATTTTCTTGAGCACCTCGTCGCGCATCCGGCGGGTCAATTCATCGAGCGTGGTCTTGGCATTGCGGCGGAAGGTGACGATGGTGTCCTCGGTTTCGCGGATGGCCTTGAGTTTGGCTTCGGCGACCGACTTCCGTTTGTCGCGTTCGGCGGCGGAGACGGCCTGGTCATTGGCGTCGTTGAGGAGTTTCTGGTATTCGACCTTGGCCTTGTCGTAATCGTCCCCCAATCCCTTCAATTCCTTGTCGAGGTCCGCGGCGCGTTCCTTGATGGCGGCGTCCGCCACCTTCGTGCGCCAGTAGCTCTCGAACAGTTTTTTCAAGTCCACCGTCGCGGTGCTGGTCTGTCCCCAGGCCGGCGCGCAAAAGCCCGCGAGCACGACGGCCACAATTATTTTCGAAATCAATTTATTCATCTGTTTATGAAACCAAATCCGGGGCCGCGCGCCAACTCGAATTTCACCCGGCACCGGGCCGGGCCTCGTCGAAATCGGCGGCGACTGCGGGTGTGAGACATCGGGGAGGGGGGAAATGTTCAGCCGCCGCGGCGATTATCGCCGCAGGCGGAAGTAAAGCGGGCTGTTGGTCGGCGGGAGCGTGACCACGTAGTTGCCGTTGAGCAGGGCCGCGGCGTTGGTCACGTCCGCCCACGCGTTCGCCGCCAACAGATTTCCCTTGGACTGGAGTTGGAATCCGTAACCGTGCCACGAGACGAGGACATTGGTGCCCGATGGCGCGATGTTCAGCGCGGGTTCGCTGCCGATCACGGCGATGAAGACATCATTCGATCCGGCGGAGGCGGAGGCGAACGGCGCCACAACCGGAAAGTCCGTCGAGAACGTACGACCGACGAGATAGTCGTTGCCCGCGAGATCGGTCTTGAGCGCGTAGCCGTAATCGTAACCGCTGCCGCCGAGGTACGCGGAGCGGACGAGGTTCGCGCTCGCGTCGAGCACGGTCACGAAGACATCCCGGCCGCCGGCGTTGGTCGCGCGCAGCAGGTCGGAAGTGGCGGCGGTCGGGAAATCCGTCGAGAGGGTCACGCCCACAACGTGCGCGTTGCCGCCGGCGTCCACGGAAACATCCCACGCCTGGTCCACGTTAGTGCCGCCGAACTTGACGATGTAATCGTTCGTGCTCCCGTCGGCCCGGTACTTCGCCACGAACGCATCGGCCAACGTCGTGCTTCTCCCGTCATGATAAAGGTTCGTGGCCGTGACCGGGAAATTGGTGTAACTGGCCGAGCCGCACACGAACACGCTGTCCTGGCTCAGATTCAGCGCGATGCGAAACCCTTCGTCGTCAAAGCTGCCGCCGAGGAAGGTGGAGAAAAGGTTCGTCTGACCATTGGGCGAGAGCTTGGTGACAAAAGCATCATGCGACACAGTCACATGGTTGGTGGCGTTGGGGCCCGGATTGTTGAGGTAAATCTGCTGGGCAAGGCCCGCCGTGATCGGGAAATTCGTGGAAGCCGTGTAACCGGTGATGTAGGCGTTGCCCGCGTCGTCCGCCACGATGCCTTCGCCATGGTCTTTGTTCGTGCCGCCGAGATACGTCGAATATACCAGCGTGCCGTCGCTGTTGAACTTCGTCACGAACGCGTCCTCGCCGCCTTGATACGTGCCGAGGTTTGGCAACGGATTGTTCGTCGGGAAATCCTTCGAGCCGGTGTAACCCGTCACGTAAACGCGGTTCGACGCATCCACCGCGACGCCCACGCCGATGTCATTCGTGCTGCCGCCGAGATAGGTCGCGTAAAGCAGCGCGCCATTCGTCCCGAGCCTGGCCATGAACGCGTCCTGCGGTCGCAGGCCGAACGCGCCATTGGTCGCGCCGCTCAAATTGGTGAAGACGCCGCCGGGATGCGGGAAATTGGTTGAGGTGGTGAAGCCCGTGAGGTAGGCGTTGCCCCCGGCGTCCACCGCGAGGCCGAGCGCCGCGTCGTCACCCGAGCCGCCGAGGTAGGTGAAATAAACCGGGTCCGCGCTCGACGAGTTGAGATCGAACTTCGCCACGAACGCGTCACCGCCGAATTGCGTGCCGCCGCCGAAATTCGTGCCCGTGGTGATGGCCAGCCCGGCGGACATGGTTTCGCCCGCCACGTAAATCACATTCGACTCGGTCTTGCTCAGCGCGATATCCCAGCCCGTGTCCGCCGCCGCGCCGCCGAAATAGCGCGAGTAACTCAGGATCGGATCAATCACCAGCGGCAGATTCCGGTCGTACTCGCCGATGCGGAACGAAACCGTCCGCGCATCGGTGAACTGGTAGCCGCCCACGATCTCCCGCCGCACGCCGGCGATGGACTGATAAATCACCGGCTTCGGCTGAACCATTTCCTCGCGACCGAACGTGAAGACGAGTTCACCCGCCGGGCTGATGCGGATTTTGTCCGCGCCGGTAAAGCGGAGGGAGATTTTCTTCGGGTCAACTTTCGGCGCGACGACAAAATCATATTCGAGCCGGCGCTCGTTGCCGTAATAAACCAGGTCCACGCCGGGATAAAGCTGGCCGACGCGCACCTGCGCGAAGAGCGGCACGCCGGCCTGCCATTGGGCGGGATCGTTCCCGATGAAATAATTCGCCCGCGTCGCCAGCCCGTCCGCACCGCTCACCATCGCCTCGGCGGAAGCGCCGAGAAATTCAAACCGCAACCGGCGCGTGACCGCGTGCCGTCCCGGGCCGGCCTGCCCGCGGTCGGCGCGCGACGTGGGCGCCACGGTTTCGGATCGGGTCAACGTGAGAATGGCTTCGTTGGGGGCGACGAAGAAATTGCAGTTCCGCCCGCGGGCGATGAAAGCAAAGGGCGCTTCGGCCTGGCCGCGATTGGCTTCGAAGTGGAGCGGAAGATTTCCGAGCGCGGCGAGCGCCGCGGGGGCCGCGGCCGGTTGCGCGGCGCGGACGGCGAGCGCCAGCGACACGAGGGCCAGCGCGCCGCGGATTTTTTTCGCGGGCGCGGACGAAATGCTTTGGGCGAAACGGGTCATGTTCAGAATTCACGCGTGTAGCCGACGCCAAACTGGAATTTGCCGCCGCTGCCGCTGAACGAGTCGTGCTTGATCGGGATGCCGTAGTCCAGCCGCAGCGGACCGATCGGCAGATTCAACCGCAGGCCCAGGCCCCAGTTGTCGCTGTAGCGGCCCAGATTGTAATCGTAGCTGGCCTTGGTGACACTGCCGATGTCATAAAAAAAGGCGAACCGCACGCCGCCGGTCTTTTCCTTTTGAATGATGGGAATGCTGTATTCGGCGGTGCCGAACCAGTAGGTGTTGCCGCCGACCGGCTCGTCGAAGCCGGGTTCGCGCGGGCTGATGCCGCGATAGCGAAAACCGCGCAGCGAGTAGAGGCCGCCGAGATAGTAGCGGTCGTAGAACGGCACGGTGTGGCCGTTGAAACCGTCGGCCACGCCGGTGCGGCCCGCGAGCTCGAGGACGTGGCCCTTGAAGAAGCCGCGGAAGTACCACGCGGATTTGAGTTCGAGCCGGTAATATTCCTTGCCGCCGCCGAGCGGCCCGCCCGCGAAGTCCACGGTGATTTCGGACCGCTGGCCGGCGTCCGGCAACAACACGCTGTTACGCGTGTCGTAGGCGAGCGAGAGGCCGACTTTGGAAACCAGGGAATAACCTTTCTCGTCCAGGATCGCCTGCGGGACGTTGCGCGGGTCCACAAAGATGTCCACGTCGCGACCGCTGCCCGGGTCAATGCGGATCGGCCGGTCGTCGTGCAAACCGTCGTTGAGCCGGATGCCGACGCTCTCGATCGTATAGTTCACGCTGGCCATCAGATAATCGCTCCACAACGCGCGCGTGAGGCTCAACTTCATGCCCGCGCGGATTTCATCGTAGAGATTGCCGATGCTCTGGAAGTTCAGGTCGCGATGATACAGCTCGACGCCGAGCGCGAGTTTGCGGTCGAGGAAGAAAGGTTCGACGAACGTGAGGACGTAATCCTGCCGCCGCGTGCCGAGCTGGAG
This sequence comes from Pedosphaera sp., assembly GCA_009695195.1. Taxonomy (GTDB): domain Bacteria; phylum Verrucomicrobiota; class Verrucomicrobiia; order Limisphaerales; family JADLHS01; genus CAIKLQ01. The sequence continues at coordinate 19,858 of SIBJ01000011.1, read as the reverse complement.
GCGGAGGCGGAATTTCTGGCCGCCGCCGGTGAACGTGGGCGCGTGGAACAGATCAAAATTGCCCTGGCTCACTTCGACGAAGCCGACGATGGAATCCACCGAACTGAAACCCGCGCCGAGCGAGAAGTTGCCGGTGTTCTTTTCCTCGACGCCGATGATGAGATTTTTGCGGCCGGGAATCGGCGGGTCCATGTCCTCGGGCCGCGCGTCCACCTTCTCAAAATACTGCAAGCCCTCGAGCCGCGCCTTGCTGCGCTTGACGCCGACCATGTTGAAGACGTCGCCGGGCGAGACGGTCAGTTCGCGGCGGATGACCTTGTCCTTGGTAATGGTGTTGCCGCGGATGTCAATTTTTTCCACGAAGGATTTCTGGCCTTCGTTCACCTTGAACTTGAGGTCCATGGTGTTCTTCTCCGTGTTGGCGATGCGGCTGACGCGCAGGTCGCCGCTGGCGCGGTCCACGTCAATGTGCCCTTTCGCGCCGTAGAAATTCTCCACCGTCTCGATGTCCTTGGTCATGCCCTTGCCGGTGAACGTGTCACCCGCTTTCATGACGAAGACGCGATTCAGGTCGCGCTGGTCGAACCACCCGCGCCGGTCCGCGGCCGCCGCCGGCAGCGGCCCCGCTTTGAATGCCGGACTGACCGCGTTGGTCGGCAACAGCGTCGTGCCCTCGAACGTCACCGCGCCGACTTTGTACGGCTGGCCCTCGTAAATGACGAGACGCAACACCATTGCGGCCGGCGTCGGATAATTCGTCTGCACTTCTTTGATCTCGAAATCAATGTGGCCTTTCTCGCGGTAAAACTCGGCGAGCTTTTCGCGGTCTTCCTTGAACTGGTCCTCCTTGAACACGCCGCTGCCGGTCAGCCACGAAAACATCCAGTGCCGCCGCGTCTTGATCTCTCCGCGCAACTTGCGCTCGCTGAACGCCTGCGCGCCGACGAATTGCACGCCCGCGATCTTGATCTTGTGGCTCTCCTTGATCTCGAACGTCACGCTGCCGCGCCCGGCGTTCTCGTCCGGCACGACCGCATACCGCGCCTGGGTGCCGGGGTAACCCGACTTTTGGTACAATTCCTCGATCGCCTGGCCGTCGCTGAAAAGTTTTTGTTCGTCCAGCGGATCGCCGACCTTCGACGTGACTTTTTTCTTCAGCTTGAGGTCGTTGAATTTCTTGTTGCCGGTGAACTTGATGTCGGTGAGCCGCAGCTTGGCCTGCACGACGTACACCAGCACGAGGCCGTCGCCTGCGCGCTCGGCGGCGACGCGGATGTTGTAGAACAAACCCGTCGCGTAAAGATTGCGGATGTCCTCGTCCACGACGGCGGGTTGGTAAACGTCGCCGGCCTTGACGTGGATGTTGGCGTGGATGAGATCGTCGCTGACGGTGGTGGGGCCGGCGTGTTTGATGTCCACGCGCACAACCTTGGGCCCGTCGGTCTGTCCCCGTGCGACTCCAGAGAGCAGCAGGACCAACGCGCAAAGGCCGCCTAGGCGAGTCAGGGATTTCATCGTCGCTTACTCGCGGGGCACGTCTTCGTCGCTGACTTTGGCTGCGCTTTCAAAGCGGGTGTACGATTTCAAAAACGTTAAATTTATGTCGCCCGTCGGGCCGTTGCGTTGCTTGGCGATCAGCAGGTTCACCGGGATGCCGTCCACCTCTTCCGCCGGCGCGGTCTCGTCATCATCGCCGGCGCTCGGTTTGTATAACAGACCCACGAGGTCCGCATCCTGTTCAATCGCGCCCGACTCGCGCAAGTCCGACAACCGCGGCTTGCGGCTCTTGTCCTTCTCCAGTTCGCGGTTCAACTGGCTCAACACGATCACCGGCACTTTCAATTCCTTCGCCAGCGCCTTGATGCCGCTGGAGATTTCCGAGATTTCCTGCTGCCGGTTGTCCTGCGCGCGGCGCGAAGTAGAATGGAGCAGTTGCAGGTAGTCAACGACGAAAAGCTTGATGCCATGCTGCTGCGACATGCGCCGCGCCCGCGCCCGCATCTGCAAAATCGAAAGCGCCGGCGTGTCGTCAATGAACAGCGGCGCGTTCGAGAGCCGCCCCGCCGAACTCGTCAGCTTCGGAAAATCCGACTCCGACATGAAGCCCTCGCGGATGCCGCGCAGGTTCACCCGCGCGTTCGAGCACAACATGCGCAACATGAGCGACTCCGCCGTCATCTCCAGACTGAACACCCCCACCGCCAGTTTCTGATTCACGGCGACGTGCTCGGCGATGTTCATCGCGAGTGAAGTTTTTCCCATCGAAGGCCGTGCCGCGATCACGATCATTTCCCCGCCGTGCAATCCGTCCGTGATCTTGTCCAGATCCTGAAAGCCCGTGGCGATCCCGCCGAGCGTGCCCTGTCGGCCAAAATAATTCTCGATCGTCCCGATGGCTTTCGTCACGAGTTGCTTCGCCGCCACCGCGCCGCCTTGCACCCGCGATTCGCTGATGGCGAGAATGTCGCGCTCCACTTCGTCCATGAGCACGTCCACTTCACCCTCGAACTCATACACCTTGGCCACCACCCCCGTGCAGGCCGCGATCATTTTCCGCAGCAGATATTTCTCCTGCACGATGTCCGCATAATACGTCACGTTCGCCGCCGACGGCACCGCGTCCTGCAACGCGTTGAGATAGGGGATGCCGCCGATCTGATCGAGGAGTTTCTTGTCCTTGAGCCGTTGCTGCAAGGTGATGACATCAATCGCCGCGCGCGAATCGTACATCTCCACCAGTTCGGCGTAGATCGTCTGGTGGCGCAAATCGTAAAACACGTCCGCGCCCGCCTTGAGCTTCTCGATGCACTGGCCCATGCAATCGTTGGGCGAGAGCAGCACGCAACCGAGCACGCCCTGCTCCGCCTCGGGCGCGTGCGGCGGCAACCGGTCCGTCCGGAGCGCGACGGCGCCCTCGGCGGCTTTCCGGCGACGGGCCTTTTTCAAATCGGCCACGCCCCCGGCACTTTCAGAAACGGAATCAATCACGCGGCCAGAGGAACCGATTTCGGCGGAGGAAGCAAACGCTTCTTCTGAACAATCTGTTCACGCCGCGCTGTGAGTAAGTTTGGGAAACAAAAAAGCGGCCCGCCGAAGCGGGCCGCTGGGTGCATTGCTACCGGACAAGCTCAGTCGCGATGCGGCGCGCAGAGGAGGCCGTTGTTATATTGGTCCAGCTTGGTGGCGGTGCCGGTGATCTGCTCCCACGCCGCGCTCGAACCGGCCACGTGGCTGTTGATTGGATGCGCGCAGAGCCAGAGGTCGGCCTGCACGATGTCCCCGTCAATGCAGGCGGAGACGTTGCCGATAATGACATTCAACTTCGCGCAAACCAGATGACGGAACACGGTGCGGGTCTTGTCACCAGCGTCCGGCAGGCTCATCAGCGTGATGGCCTGGGCCTTGGTGTAAGTGTGGCAGCCAAGCTGGATGGCGTTGACCGGCCAGGCGCCGGGATGATTTTTCCAGTAGCCGGGCGTGCCCGTGCCGGGGCCGACGGGTGCGCATCCGGTGAGAACGAAGTCCACGCCGTCCCAGAAGCAAATGCCCTGGCCGGTGCCGGTGCCGCAATACGTGCTGATCGGCAACACATAACTGCCGCCCACGGGGGTGACAAGGCTGAGGCCGTTCGGGACGGTGATGGTGAGGGTGTAGGTGTCATTGGCGTTCACGACGGGGATCAAATAATTCCCGTTCGTGTCGGTGTTGCCGGTGAAGGTGCCGTTCGCGCCGATCGCCGTGACCACGACGCCGACGAGGGGCGTGGCGGGAGAGGTGTCGCCGCAGACGACTTTGCCGGAGAAGTGCGTCGCGCCGGCGGTGCTGACCAGAAGGCCGCACGCCACGGCGCCGGCGAGCTGTTTAAGTTTTCGGATGAGGGTGGATTCGTTTTGCATGTTTGGTTTTTGTTGTTTGAGTTTCTCCCAATGACCAGACGCGAACTGCGTGGTGCAGTGTGCGCCCGGCTGGTGAGCACTCTAAAGGCGAAGCCGGGGAGCACAATCGGCGCGGCTACCAATTCTGCGCCCGGGCGGATTACTAAAACAAAAGACGGACGACGCCTGCGCGCCGCCCGCCTTTGGGTTGGTTGCCCCGCTCCTCGGGGAAGTTGTTCAGGCCATCACCATTTCGCCGAGCGTGACGAGGCCTTTTTGAATGGCGAACTTGGTCAGGCCCGCGACGTTGTGGATGTCGAGCTTGCGCATGATGCGTTCGCGATGGGTCTCGACAGTGCGCACGCCCACGCCGAGGACGTTGGCGATCTCCTTGTTGCTCAGGCCGTCGGCGATGTGCGTGAGGACTTCGCGCTCGCGGTTGGTGAGCTGGGGCGAGTTGGCGGCGGCGGCATTGCCGCGCACGAACTGGTTGAGCGCGGTGCGGGCGACGTCGTTGCTGAAGTAGGCTTCGCCGGATTGCACCAATTCGATGGCGCGCACGAGTTCCTCCGGGGCGGCGTCCTTGAGCACGTAGCCGCGCGCGCCGGATTGCAGGATGCGGAGCACGTAGTCGGTATTGCCGTGCATGGAAAGGATCAAGACCTTGATCTTGGGCATTTCCCGGCGCAGCAGTTCGGTCACGGCCAAGCCGCTCATCTGCGGCATGTTGATGTCCATGAGCAGCAGGTCCGGCTGCAACTCGCGCGCTTTGCGGACGGCTTCGCGGCCGTCGCCGGCTTCGCCGATGATTTCGAGGTGCTCGTGTTTGGCGAGGCATTGGCTGATGCCTTTGCGCACGATCGGATGATCATCCACGACCAACAGTTTGATACGATTCTTCATGTTACTTGTGCTCCTTGTTTGTTTCCCGAACAGATTTTCTGGTTACGACTCTGAATTACTTCCCGTTCACCACGAACGCGAAACGCCCACGGTCACGACGACGGTCGCGCCCATGTCGAGGACGGATTCTTTGCCGCCCTGGTTGTTGAACGAACGACCCGCCGTCTGAAACTGCGCGCCGGCGAACACGCCCCACTTTTCATTGATCGCATAAGACAATCCGCCGCCCGCATACGCACCGACGAGCACGTCGAGTTGTGAGCCAGACGCGGACCGCACGGCGCGCGTGGCGCCGTTGTAAGCGACGGTCTCGGTGTAGGTGAACGTGGTGTCGCCGATGGCGAGGTTCAGCCCGGCGTTGACGAACAGCGCGATTTTTTCCGTCAGCGGAAATTCCACATACGGTCCGAGGCGGATGAGATAAATGATCGCGTCGAGTTTGCGCGCGCCGGTGATGGTGGTGACGGAAGTGACGGTGGAGCGCACACGCTGGCCGGGATCGAGCGAGGAATCCATCAACGCGCCCGGCGCGGCATACGAACCGGAGTAGCTGTCGTTCGGACCGAAGGGATAACCCGGGACGGCCTCGACGCCGCCGGGCACCGTGAAGGTGTCGGTGATGAGATTGACTTCATTTTGCAACACACGCGAATCGCTGATCGTCAGCGTGGTGAAGCCGAACGCGACTTCGAGTCCGCCGCGCCATTTCTCGCCGCGTTTCAGTTCGCGTTGATGGGAAAGCTCGAAGCCGTGATTGACGCCGTCGTCGTTGTTTTTGGAGACGGCGTTGGCCGGCGAGGAGGAACTTTGCAAAACGATGCCGCCGCCTTGCACGGAACTGCCGCCTTGGAAGCCCCAGTTCCACGTCGTGTCCGGGAAGCCGGGTTCATGGTCGTTGCCGGTGATGTCCACGCGGTTGTAGCCGTTGTCGTAATTGCGGTCCACCGCCGCGCCGGAATCCGCGCCGGGATCGGTGGCCGCCGGGAAGCCGCCGAGCCGGCGGAAGTCCGCGGTGATGTTAAGGCCGAGGCGATAGCTGAGGCTGAGACGGTTCTTCGCGACCTCTTTCATGCCGACGGGCAACACAGTTTCATTCGTCGCAGCGTTCGCCGCGCAAATCGACACCGCCGCCAGGCCGAGGGCCGTGAAGTGAGCTCCGATAGATCGCGAGCAGGTGATTTTTGTTTTCATAAATTTATTTTGTCGTCGGAAATCACGGCAACGCGATCAACCGGTAGTAACGCATTTTCTGATCGCTGGGCGCGCTCTCCGTCTTGGGCTGGCCGTTGTCCACCCACTGGACGCGCGTGCCCGTGCCGGTGAGGGCCGGTTGCGCGTATTTCCACGTCTGCAAATCGCAGGAGTATTGGACGTAGTAGATGCGGCCCGCGACGGAATCGAATTCGAGGAGGAAGGTGCGATTGGACAACATCCGGGCGAAGGCGATGTGCTGGCCGACCGTGCCGGCGGTGATGACGCCGCCGCCCGACGGCTCGACGAGTTCGGCGCGGAGTTGCGGATTCGGGACGGTCGGCGTCGGGACGTAATATTCGAGGACGAAATCCACGTAACTGCCGGGCACGACGCGGGCGCTGGACTGGACGTAAGGCACGCCGTTGGTGATGCCGGATTTGTTCCAGAGCGTGGTGCCGTTGGTGAGGTTGGCGGCATAGACGCGGACGCCTTGATAATCCGAGCCGGTGGGATTGTTCACGCGCACTTTTTGCTCCAGCAAACCGGTCTGCGGATTGAAGTGCATGGAAGCGATGATGGTGAGCGGCGGGCGCGGCATGACGGTGAGGTTGACCGCGGTCGAAGAACCGCCGTTGCCGCAGGCATCCACCGCCACCGCGCGGAGGGCGTAATTTCCCGTCGCCACGTTGGTGAGCGTCAACACATACGGCGCGCCATTGGTCACTTCGCCGACAAAGTTCGTGCCGAAGTAGAACGCCACCGATTGAATCGTCCCGGCCAGATCGAACACGTCGGCGACCATCGTGATGGTGCCGGGCGCGATGTAGGTCGTGCCGTTGGTCGGGCTTAAAATCGTGACGGTCGGCGCGGTCGTATCCACGAACGACACCGTCTGGCTGCACGTCGCAATATTGCCGCAGGCATCCACCGCCCGCCAGGTGCGCGTCTGGCTGGAACTGCAACCGTTGGTGCTCGTCACCGTGCTCACCACCGTCACCGTCCCGTCCGAGGCGACCGGTTCGTCAAAATTCCACGGCGTGCCGGCTTCGCTTGTCTTGTTGGCGCTGCACGTGAACGTCGGCGCCGTCGTGTCCACGACCGTCACGACCTGGCTGCACTGGCTGGAATTGCCGCACGCATCCGTCGCCTTCCACGTGCGGGTGGCGGTGAAGGTGTTGCCGCAAGCGGTGTTGGTCGTCGTGCTGAGAATTGTGATCGCGTTCGTGCCGCAAACATCCGTGGCCGTCGGCGCATCGAACGTCCACGCCGCCCCGGCTTCAATCGTCTTGGCCGCGGCGCAGGTGATGACCGGTGCCGTGGTGTCAACGACCGTCACGGTCTGCGAGCATTGCGCGCTGTTGCCGCACGCGTCAGTTGCACTCCAGGTGCGCGTCGCAGAAAAGGTATTGCCACACGTCGCATTCGTCGCCGTGCTCAAGATGGCGATGCTGTTCGTTCCACCGATATCCGTCGCGGCCGGCGCATCGAAGTTCCACGCGCTGCCACATTCCACCGTCTTGTTCGCGACACAGGTGATGGTCGGCGCGGTCGTATCCATCACCGTCACCGTCTGACTACATTGCGCCGTGTTGCCGCACGCATCGGTCGCAATCCAGGTGCGCGTCGCGGTCAACGTGTAACCGCAGCCCGCGTTGGTGGTCGTGCTCAGGATCGTGATCGCGTTCGTGCCGCAAACATCCGTGGCCGTCGGCGCATCGAACGTCCACGTCGCGCCGGCTTCAATCGTCTTGTTCGCGACGCAAGTGATGGCCGGTGCCGTGGTGTCAATCACCGTCACCGTCTGCGAGCATTGCGCAACATTGCCGCAGGCATCCGTTGCCGACCACGTGCGCGTGGCACTGAAACCATTGCCGCAGGCCGCGTTCGTGATCGTGCCGGAAATCGTGATGCTGTTCGTCCCGCCGATGTCGGTCGCGCCCGGCGCGTCAAAGGTCCACGCGCTGCCGCACTCAACCGACTTGTTCGCCACGCACGTCAGGGTCGGCGCGGTGGTGTCATTGACGGTGACGGTTTGCGAACATTGCGCGGTGTTGCCGCAAGCGTCCGTCGCCTGCCACGTGCGCGTGGCGGTGAAGGTATTGCCGCACAGCGTATTCGTCACTGTGCTGACGATGCTGATGGCGTTCGTGCCGCAAATGTCGCTGGCGGTCGGTTCATCGAACGACCAGGCCGCCCCGGTCTCGATGGTCTTGTTCGCCACGCAGGTGATGACCGGCGCGGTGGTGTCCACGACCGTCACGGTCTGCGAGCATTGCGCGCTGTTGCCGCACGCGTCCGTCGCCGTCCACGTGCGCGTGGCGGTGAACGTATTGCCGCAGGTCGCGTTGGTGACCGTGCTCAAAATCGCAATCGCATTCGTTCCGCCGATGTCCGTCGCGCTCGGCGCGTCGAACGTCCACGCACTGCCACATTCAATGGTCTTATTCGCCACGCAAACAATCGCCGGCGCAGTCGTGTCGTTGACCGTTACCGTCTGACTGCATTGCGCCGAGTTGCCGCAGGCGTCGGTCGCATTCCACGTCCGCGTGGCGCTAAAGGTGTCGCCGCACGCAGCGTTGGTCGTCGTGCTCACCGTGGTGATGGCGTTCGTCCCGCAAATGTCCGTGGCCGTCGGCGCATCGAACGCCCACGCCGTCCCGGCTTCGATCGTCTTGTTCGCGGCGCAGGTGATGACCGGCGCGGTCGTGTCCACCACCGTCACCGTCTGGCTGCATTGAACGTTGTTGCCGCACGCGTCGGTGGCTTTCCAGGTGCGCGTCGCGCTGAAGGTGTTGCCGCAGGTCGCGTTGGTCGTCGTGCCGACGATCGTGATGTTGTTCGTACCGCCGATATCCGTCGCGCTCGGGGCATCGAACGTCCACGCGCCGCCGCACTCGACGGTCTTGTTGGCCGCACAAATCAGTGTCGGCGCGGTCGTGTCGTTGACCGTCACGGTTTGCGCGCATTGAGCAGAATTGCCGCAAGCGTCCGTCGCTTGCCACGTGCGGGTCGCGGTGAAGGTATTGCCGCAGGCCGCGTTGGTGATCGTACTCACGATGGTGATCGCATTCGTGCCGCAGACATCCGTGGCCGTCGGCGCGTCGAACGTCCACGCCGCGCCCGCTTCCACAACTTTGTTGTTCGCGCACGTGATCACCGGCGCCGTCGTGTCCACCACGCTGACGGTCTGCGAGCACTGCGAAACATTGCCGCAGGCGTCCGTCGCTTTCCACGTCCGCGTCGCGCTGAAGGTGTTGCCGCAGGTCGCATTGGTCGTCGTGCCCACGATCACAATGCTGTTCGTCCCGCCGATATCCGTCGCACTCGGCGCGTCGAACGTCCACGCGCTGCCGCATTCGACGGTCTTGTTCGCAACGCAGGTCAGCGTCGGCGCCGTCGTGTCGTTGACCGTCACCGTTTGCGCGCATTGAGAAGAATTGCCGCACGCATCCGTCGCCTGCCACGTGCGCGTGGCGGTGAAGGTGTTGCCGCAGGTCGCGTTGGTCGTCGTGCTCGAAATCGTGATCGCGTTCGTGCCGCAGATATCCGTGGCCGTCGGCTGATCAAAATTCCAGGCCGCGCCGGCTTCCATCGTCTTGTTGGCCGCGCAGGTGATGACCGGCGCCGTCGTATCCACGACCGTCACCGCCTGACTGCATTGCGAAATGTTCCCGCAAGCGTCCGTCGCTTTCCACGTTCGCGTCGCGTTGAATGTGTTGCCACAAGCCGCGTTCGTGACGGTGCTCAAGATTGTGATGCTGTTCGTGCCGCCGATGTCGGTCGCGCTCGGCGCGTCGAAGGTCCAGACGCTGCCGCACTCCACAGTCTTGTTCGCGACGCAAGTGATTGTCGGCGCCGTGGTGTCGGCGATGATCACTGTTTGCGAGCATTGAGCAGAATTGCCGCACGCGTCGGTCGCCGTCCACGTGCGCGTTGCCGTGAAGGTGTTGCCACAAGCGCCGGCGGTGTTGGTGATCGTGCTCGAAATCGTGATCGCGTTCGTGCCGCAGACATCCGTCGCTGTCGGCGCGTCGAACGTCCACGCCGCGCCCGCTTCATTCGTCTTGTTGGCCGCGCAGGTGATGACCGGCGCAGTCGTGTCAACGACCGTCACCGTCTGCGCGCACTGCGCGACGTTGCCGCAGGCGTCGGTCGCTTTCCACGTCCGCGTCGCCGCAAACCCATTGCCGCACGCGGCGTTGGTCGTCGTGTTGAGAACTGTGATGCTGTTCGTCCCGCCGATATCCGTCGCCGTGGGCGCATCGAAGGTCCAGACGCTGCCGCACTCCACCGTCTTGTTGGCGACGCAGGTCAGTGTCGGGGCTGTCGTGTCATTGACGGTGACGGTTTGCGAGCATTGCGCGGTGTTGCCGCAGGCGTCGGTCGCGGCCCAGGTGCGCGTCGCGGTGAAGGTGTTGCCGCAAGCGCCGATCGCGTTCGTGACCGTGCTGACAATCGCGATGGCGTTCGTGCCGCAAATATCGGTGGCCGACGGCGCGTCAAAGTTCCACGCCGCACCCGCTTCGATCGTCTTGTTGCCGGCGCACGAGATCGTCGGCGCGGTGGTATCAACAATTGTCACCGTCTGCGAACATTGGGCCGTGTTGCCACAGGCATCGGTCGCCTCCCACGTGCGGGTGGCGCTGAACGTGTTCCCGCAGGCGGCGTTCGTGACGGTGCTCAAAATCGTGATGCTGTTCGTCCCGCCGATGTCGGTGGCGCCCGGCGCATCGAACGTCCACACCGCACCGCACTCGACGGTCTTGTTCGCCGTGCAAGTGATCGTGGGCGCGGTGGTGTCAACCACCGTGACGGTTTGCGAGCACGGAGCCGTGTTGCCGCAGGCATCGGTCGCCGTCCAAGTCCGGGTGGTGGTGAAAGTGTTGCCGCAGGCGCTGGCCGCATTCGTGACCGTGCTCGAAACCGTGATTGTGTTCGTCCCGCAACCGTCGGTCGCCGTCGGCGCGTCGAACGTCCACGTCGCACCGGCTTCCACAACTTTGTTGCTGCTGCAAGAAATCGTCGGCGCGGTCGTGTCCGCGACGGTGACGGTCTGCGAGCATTGCGACACGTTGCCGCAAGCGTCGGTGGCTCGCCACGTCCGCGTCGCGGTGAAAGTGTTGCCACACGTTGCGTTGGTCGTCGTGCTGAGAATGGTGATGCTGTTCGTCCCGCCGATGTCTGTCGCGTTCGGCGCGTCGAAGTTCCACGCACTGCCGCACTCGACCGTCTTGTTCGCGACGCAGGTGATCGCCGGGGCGGTGGTGTCGACCACGGTCACAGTCTGCGAACATTGCGCCGCGTTGCCGCAGGGGTCGGTCGCGCGCCAGGTACGCGTGGCGGTGAAGGTGTTGCCACAGGCCGCATTCGTGAGCGTGCTCACGATGCTCAGCGCGCCGTCGCCAATCGCCGGCGCGTCAAAAGTCCACGCCGCGCCTGCTTCCACGGTCTTGTTCGCAGCGCAGGTGATCACCGGCGCGGTCGTGTCCACCACCGTCACCGTCTGGCTGCATTGCGCCGTGTTGCCGCACGCGTCGGTCGCCCGCCACGTGCGCGTGGCGCTGAAAGTGTTTCCGCACGCAGCATTGGTCGTCGTGCTCAAGATCGTGACGTCGCTCGCGCCGCAAGTGTCCGCCGCCGTCGGTGGATCGAAGTTCCAGGCCGCACCCGCTTCGACCGTTTTGTTTCCGACGCAAGTGATCGTGGGCGCGGTGGTGTCCACCACGGTGACGGTCTGGGAGCATTGCGCGGTGTTGCCGCAAGCATCCGTCGCCGTCCAGGTGCGCGTGGCGTTGAAGGTGTTTCCGCAAATCAAATTCGTCACGGTGCTGACGACCGCGAGTGAACTGGCCGCCGCGGTGTCGCTCGGGGCCGGCGCATCGAAACTCCAGGCTGCGCCGCATTCGACGGATTTGTTCGTGATGCAGACGAGCGGCGGGTTCTGACAGCCGGCGGTCACGGTGGTGAGCCAGGTCGAAGTGTTGTCCGCGTAGGCGGCGTCGTTTTCCGAACTGAGAATCTGCGAGAAGTTGGTGATGACGGTGCCGACCGGGGTGGTGAGTTTGACCTGCGCCTGGAAGGTGATCTGGCCGGCCGCGTGCGCAGCGACGTTGGTGAGGTCCCAGAAAATGGTGTTGCCGGCGAAATGCGCGTTGGCGCCGAGTGAATTGGTCAGCACGGTGATGCCGGCAGGAATGACGTCGCTGATCTGCGCGCCGACGGCAGTGCTGGTGTTGGCTTTGTTGGTGTAAGCCAGCGTGTAGGAGATGGTCGCGCCCTGCGCGGCGGTGGCAGGACCGGTCTTGGTGATCGCGAGGTTGGGCGCTCCGGCGCCGGCGGCGGGTTTGTGGACTTGCAGATTGCCCATCGCGGAGGGGCTGCCGCTGAGCGCCAGCGAGCTGCCGGTGTTTAAGTGCGCGCCGGCCGCGAGTCGCGCGAAGAATTGGACGGTGGCGGTGGTGCTGTTGGTGACCTTCACGGTGAAGGTGTAAGACCAGTCGCCGGTCGTCGGGGCGGCGAGCGCCGGTGGCGAAAGGAAAACCACGTTGGACGAGGCGGCGAAGCTGTAAAAGTTTTCAAAGCCGGGCGTGGTGCCGGTCAGGTGCGGGAAGGTGATCGTGAAAGTCTGGCTGGCGATCGGGCCGCCGGTGATGCGCACGCGCACGGGGATGAAATCGAGCTCCTGCCAGTTCTGAAGGTTGACGGCCGACCACGTGTTGGTGTCGCCCTTGTTCTGACCTTCGAGGGTGTAGGCGGCGGCTGATGCCGCCTTGACCGTCGCCAACAGCACGACCATCGCGAACAGGCCGCGCCAGCAATTTGCACCGTTGCGCGTTTTCATAACTTCCTTGTCCGAACAATTGTTTTCCTTCACTGCGAAAACCGTAAGGGCAAGGGTCGTCGGTCACAATCGGGGCGGCTGAGGGAGATTGACCCGGCACGGGGCTTGTGAATGCACCGGGGGAAACCCGGGCGCGGAGACCAGAAACGTGGGAACGGAAATGGGCAGCGGCGGTCGGGTGCGGTCAGGACGGCGTTTCGCGCTGCACCCAGGCGGTGGCGTATTGGGTCAGTTCGCCGGCGTCCTTGAGGTTGAGCTTCCGTTTGATCTGCTCGCGGTAATATTCGATGGTCTTGACGCTCAAGTGCAGTTCCGCCGCGATCTCCTTCGTCTTTTTCCAGCGGCCGATCAATTGGAAAACTTCCAGCTCGCGATCACTGAGACCTTTCACCGGGGATTCGTTCACGTCCGTCTGCCCGCGAACCTGCTGCTGCAACATGCGCGCGGCTTGTTCGTCGCTGACGTAAATATTCCCCGCCAGCACCCGACGGATGGCCGTCGGGATTTTGTCGAGCACGGCTTCCTTCATCAGGTAGCCGAGCGCGCCGGCGCGGAACGCGATTTCTGCGTAGATCGTTTCTTCGTGCGCGCTCACGACGAGCACGGGCAAACCCGGCGACTGCGCCTTGATGTTGCGCATCAACTCCAGCCCGCTGCTGTCCTTGAGCGAAATGTCGGCGATGACCAGATCGGGCTTCAACTTCTCGATGGCCGTCAACGCCTTCGACGCGTCCTCCTCCTCGCCGCAAACGACGAGGTCGGGCTGGCGGTTGATGAGTTGCGCGATGCCGAAGCGCACGACCGCGTGGTCGTCCACCAGCAGGACGCGTTTGCGGGTGTCTTTCGGCGGTGCGGGCGGCGCCGGGTTCGAGGGAGTTTGTTTTTTTTGTGCCATGTGTCGCTGTTTGACCCGACGCAATCGTGCCTCAATCCGTCCTCCGCCGCAAGCGTTAGCGCAATCCCTCTTCTTAATCGCAATCATAATCTTGCTCTTAATCCCTGCCCGACGAGAACAGGGATACGATGAAGATTGAGATCAAGAAGAGTCCCCAAACCCGCCCCGCTTGACTCGACGCGAACCGGCCATAGACTCCGCCCATGTTTTTTGAAGTCCACTTTCGCCCCGGGCCAGCCACGGCCCGCGTTCGCGCATGAGAAAACCGTCCGTCCTCGTCATTTTTCTCACGGTCTTCATTGACCTCATCGGCTTCGGCATCGTGCTGCCGCAACTTCCGCTTTACGCGAAGAGCTATCACGCCAATGGCTTCGAACTGGGTTTGCTCATGGCTTCCTTCTCCGCGATGCAATTCATCTTTGCGCCGTGGTGGGGACAATTGTCGGATCGGATGGGGCGACGACCGGTGCTGCTCATCAGCATCGCCGGGTCCGTGGTGGCTTATGCCTGGTTCGCGCTCGCGACGCGATTCACCGGGGCCACCGCGTTGTGGATGATCATCGCCTCGCGGACGTTTGCCGGTTTCTGCGGCGCGAACATCACGGTGGCGCAGGCTTACATCGCGGACATCACGCCGCCCGACCAGCGCTCAAAACGAATGGGGCTGATCGGCATGGCGTTCGGCCTGGGGTTCATCTTTGGCCCGTGGATCGGCGGACGGAGCGCGGACTGGTTCGGTGAAGGTGGGCCGGGCTGGGTGGCCAGCGCGCTGTGCGCAATCAATCTGATCCTCGCGTGCTTCATCCTGAAGGAAAGCTGGACGCCCTCCGCCGAACATGTCCCGCGTCGTGCCCGGTTCGCGCAATGGAAGCACACGCTCCAGCAACCAACGGTCGGTACGCTGGTGGTGATTTTCTTTCTCGCCACGTTTTGTTTCACCACCTTCGAGTTGACGCTCGGCCTCATCATTTCGCGAAACTTCGGGCTGGACTTGCAGAATGACGGCGACCTGCACATCGCCCGGCACATCGCCGGAACTTTGTTCATGTATTGCGGTATCGTCGGGGCGTTTGTTCAAGGCGGCCCCATCGGCAAGCTGGTGAAAAAATTTGGCGAAAGAAAATTGATCGTCGGGAGTTTGTTCGTGACCGGCGCGAGTCTCGCCCTCATGCCATTCGTGCATGGTGACATTCATTTGCACGGCGAATTGTCGTGGAAGTTGCTTTTCAGCGGCAACGGCGGCGCTTGGTGGGCGTTGCTCGGCGTGCTGGCTTTGCTGGCGATCGGCACGGGCCTGACGCGCCCGCCGCTGTTCGGATTGCTCTCCAACCTCACGCCCGCCAACGAGCAAGGTGCCACCATCGGCATCGCGCAGGGAGCGGGCAGTCTGGCCCGCATCACCGGGCCGATGTTCGCCGGCGCATTTTTCTCTGCGCATCCGGGCCTGCCGTATCTGGTCTGCGCCGGCATCGCGATCGCCACCGGCTTCGTCGGATGGCGATACCTCGTGACGCGGGCGAACGATCCACTTGACCGCAAGCCGGCAACCGCCGCGTAAGATGAAAACCATCTTCGCCGCCTTTGTTTCTCTCCTGCTTTGTTGTTCAACCATCCGCGCCGAGAACTCCTCCTGCCACTTCGACACCAACACGCTCTCCTTCGCCGGCACGCCGCTCGAACAGGCCCGTTGCCTTCTACGTCCCGTCAAACGCTATGGTGAATTGAGCGCGCCGCTCACCGCGCTCCCCGCGCCGCTGGAAAATCTCATCGGCCAGCCGGTGAAAGTGAATCTCGCCGCGCTGCAAAGTTTCCTGAAAGCCCATGACATCGCCGAAACCGACATCGGCGGGCCGCTCACAAACCATTGCGCCGCGAAATATTTTGTCATCCATGACACCAGCACGCCGAACTACGGCGACGAAATGATTCCGACAAACATCAACACCGCCGCCTGGTCGGGAAATAATTTGAACCGCTGGACCAATCGCCCCGTCGCCCACGCCTTCGTGAACCGCCTCGGCCAATCCATCACGCCGCACTCATTCACCACGCCGTGGCGCGCGACGAAGCTCGAAGTCCGAATCCTTCGCGAGACAGGCCGCGGCCTCTTCGTCCACACCGAACTCATCCAGCCGCGCCGACGCGATCCGAGCGGCGGCCCGCGAAACGACGCCATCGCCGCCGACCCCGGCTTCACCGAAGCGCAGTATGACCGGCTCGCGTTGCTCTACGTTTCGGCCAGCGCGCAACACGGTTCGTGGTTGATTCCCGGCTATCACGCCGCCGTGGACGCCGGCATCCCCGACGCGCACGACGACCCGCAGAATTTCGACCTCGCGTTTTGGGCGCAACGATTGGGTGCATTGTCGAACTCCTTGGAAGCGAAGCAGCCGTAGCGTTACGGCTTGTGCAGCCGATAGAAGGCCGCCGCGCCGCTCGCGTTGTTCGTGCGAACGAAATTATCCCCGAGCGTCACGATGCCATTCGTCACGGGCGACCACACCGCGCCCGTGGCGAGCGTCGGACTTGTCTCCAAAACAAATCCCCCCGCCGAAGTCAGCCACGAGAGGACGAGTTGATTTCCCGCCGAAGCGAGCTGCAACGTCGGCGGCACGACGCGCGTCGTGCGGATGATGTTGTTCGCGGAATCCGCCACGTAAAGGTAGCCCGCGCCATCCGCCGTGAGGCCGGCGGGAAAATAAAACTGCGCGGCGCTGCCCGTCCCGTCGGCATAGCCGGCGCTGCCCGGCAAACCCGCGACGGCGCTCACCACCCAGTTCGTCCCGCTGACGGAAATCTTTCGCAAGGTCTGATTGCCGGAATCCACGACAAACAAGTTGCTCGCGTTGAGCGAGAAAATTCCCTGCGGCTGGAAAAACCGCCCGGCGCTGTTCGTGCCGTCGGCGCTGCCCCAGACACCGGCCATCCCCGCGATGGTGCTCACGTTGCCGCCCGGTGTGATCTTGCGGATCGTGTGATTGAGCGAATCGGTCACGAAAAGATTCGTCGCCGTGTCGAGCGCGAGGCCCGCCGGACGATTGAACCGCGCCTTGCTGTTCGTGCCGTCGGCGCTGCCGGGATTCCCCGCGAGTCCGGCCAGCGTGCTCACCGCGCCCGCCGGTGAGACTTTGCGGATCGTGTGATTGAAAGTATCCGCGACGTAAACATTCCCGGCGCCGTCCACCGCCACGGCCTCCGGTTGGTAGAACTGCGCGTTCACGCCCGTGCCGTCGTAGCTGTTGAAATTTCCCACCGCGCCCGCGAATGCGCTGACGGTTCCGCTCGAAGAAATCTTGCGGATGGTCGCGTTCGCGGTGTCGGCGACGTAAACATTGCCCGCGCTGTCCGCGGCGATGCCTTGCGGGCCGTAGAACTGCGCGTTCGTTCCCGTGCCGTTGGCGCTGCCGAAAACTCCGGCCAACCCGGCGAAGCTGCCCGCGAATCCGTTCGTCGTCATCTTCCGGATCGTGCCGTTCTCCGTGTCGGCCACGAAGACATTGCCCGCGCTGTCCGCCGCCACGCCACGCGGATGATTGAACCGCGCGCTGCTGCCGAAACCGTTCGTCGAACCTTGACCGGTGTTGCCTGCCAGCGTGTTGATCCCGACCGGCTGCGAATGCGCAGTCAGGGCGACGACGAGCAACAAACCGCAGACGATGGCGAGCGGAGCGCGACGATCACGCCGCTTCATCGCACCAACGCTTGATCGCGTCGAAATCAAAACCCACCCACCCATCCGGTCGAACACTGACGCGGCGTAAACGCCGCGCTCCGGCTGCGCTCTGGCACCGGTCGGATTGAAAAGAATATTATTCATGCGTTTCAATCCCAGTTCGGGCGATAAATGACGCCGGTGGAATCCGTTCCGCCGCGACTCGCGATGGACGCGCGCAACGTGTACGTCGCGCCGGGCCGCAGCGCCGGCAGGCGCAAAATGTAAACCGGCCTCACCGGCGTGACCCCGGTGAATCCCGCGTGCGTATCGCGATCCAGCTCGATGCCATTCTCCAACAACGCGGCCCACGCGATGTCCATTCCGTTCGCGCCCGATTTGTAGCAGAAGGAAACGTCCAACTTGCCGAAGTTTGTGACGCTGGAGGTGATGGTCCAGTCGAGGGCGATGTAGTTTGTGGACATCTGCGCGGGTTTCCATTGACCGAGCGGCGGCGGCGCGCCGTACGGATTGAAATTCACGCCCATGCGCGTGAGGCGTTGTTTGTGGAATTCGAGACGATTGGTGAAGTCGGTCCAGTTTTTCTGCGCGGCTGGCAGCCAGTCCACTTCGGAGATGGCGCAGAGGCGGGGGAACACGCGGAATTGTAGATTTTGCAGCGACGGAATCCATTCCGACCATGCGGGGCCTTCGCAGCCGAGGATGAAATTCGTGTACGCCGCCGGCAGTCCGGTGGGGATCGGCTCGAAGCCATAAACATTGGTGAGCGTACAGAGGCCGGATTGGCCCGGCGGTTCGTTGGACCAGACCACGCCGCCGCCGCTGGCGTTGGTGGCGGTCTCCCATTTGTTGATGTAGAGCGTCGAACTCGGGGCCATGACGGCGAATTCGCTGTTGGTCGCCGCCTGCGCTGCGCGGGTGTTCAACCAATCCATCACCGCAGCATTGGTGAGCGTGCCGCCATTGAAGATTTCGCTCCAGCCAATCATCTGCCGGCCATTGTTCTTGAGCCAATTGGCAATCTGCTGGGTGAAGTGGCCCTGATAAACCTGCATCGAGGCCGTGCCGATGGCGTTGGTCAGCGCCTGATCGAGCGAGTGCTTGTTCCAGTTGCCGAAATTCACTTCGTCGCCGCCGATGTGGATGAACTGACCGGGAAAGATGTCCATTACCTCGGTCAACACGTCCTGCAAAAACGACATCGTCTCGGGGCGCGCAGCGCAGAACACGCCGCCGACATAAGCCGTGACGCTGAGACTGTACGGCACGTTGGAGCAACTCAGACAGTTGTTGTTCGTGCCGTTGCACGAGAACTGCGGATAAGACGTCAACGCCGCGGTCGAATGGCCGGGCATCTCGATTTCAGGCACGACGGTCACGTGCCGCTGCGCGGCGTAGGCCACGATTTCGCGGGCTTCGTCCTGGGAATAATAACCGCCGTAAAGACCATTGTCGTTCGCCGGTGTCATGGCGCGCGGGTTAAGTCCCCACAAGTTAGTCCCCAGACTGTTCGTGTATGAGCGCCACGCGCCGAGCTGGGTGAGTAGCGGCCAACTCTTGATTTCGATGCGCCAACCCGAATCGTCGTCCAAATGCCAGTGCAACGTGTTCAGTTTGTGGATCACCATCGCATCAATCATCTGTTTCACCTCGTCCTTGGTGAAAAAATGCCGCACGCTGTCCATCATCCAGCCGCGCCACGAAAAACGCGGCTTGTCCTGGATGTAAACGCACGGCGCGGTCCACGCCACATTCGTGACGGGCAGCGCCGAATAAATCTCTGGCGGCAACAACTGGAGCAAACTTTGCACGCCGTAGAAAAGTCCCGCCGTCGCCGGCGCGCGGATGACCACGGAGTTCGTCGCCACCGTCAACTCGTAGCCTTCCGCGCCGAGGCTGGCGAGCGCGCTGTTGGTCGTGAGCAGAATTGCGTTCGTGACCGCCGCGACTCCGGAATTCGACGCGATTTGAAACCGGAAGCCGGTGGACTTGAACAAGGCGAGGGCCAGATATTCGCCGGTCTCGCGCGCCGCGCCGTCCACGAGGATGCGCGTCGGCGCGGGGGCGGGCGCGCCGGGGATCACCGGCGCCGGACAGAGCGTGAAAGTGCCGGCGTTGGTCACCATTTGCAGCGGGAGCGGCACCAGCGCCGGCGGTGCGGCGAAGGACGTTAACGCCAGTAACAGGAGCAGAATGACGATGCGGCGGGACTTCATGAAAAGAATTGCGAACGACTCGTCATACTGGTTCTGCGAACGTGCCCACGCTAGCGCGCCGGCGTGGTGAAAGCAAGTCTGCGCCGCCGGAGGGTGCGATTAAAGGCGGGGAAGGGTGAGCGGGTGCTGGCGGTATTTTTGGACTGCGGTGGCAAGTCGGACGCGACACCGCTTTCGAGCGAACGGGGCGGGTGGCTCATTGCCCTCGCCGTCGTCGGTGCCAAAGCGGTGTCGCGTCCGACTTGCCACCGCAGTCCATAA
>SIBJ01000088.1 GCA_009695195.1 Pedosphaera sp. | reverse complement strand
TGAAAATCCAGCGAGGAATGGAGTCGTTTGTTTCATGCGCCACTTTGAAACAACTCGCTCCAAGGATCCAGTTATATTCGCGTACAATTGCTGACGCGTTTTTCCTTATCTAAGCGCCATTCCCCTCACCCGTTTTTAATCACACCCGCAGTTTCGGGTGTCAGTTGGAGCGTCTGCTGACGAATTTTGGTTGCGAACCTGCGTTGGCGCGGGCGGCGGGCGTGGGCGAATTCGCGTCAATCGCCGAATCGCGATGACACGTTCGCGCGACCGTGCTAAACTGCGGGCGTCGCTGTGAATGAAAGTTGTCACTGATCATTTGTTTCGCCGGTGTTGCTGGGGGTGGATTCCCTTCGCGACATGGCTACTTTTCCTCGGTTCCGCGGCCAGCCAGACAACTTCGCTGATGCCGATCACGCAAAGCTGGCGTTACTCCACGAACAATCTCGATGGCGTGAACTGGAAAGCGGTCGGGTATGCTGAAACCGGCTGGTCCAACCTGGCGCCCGCGTTGCTTTACATCGAAGGCGCCGCGTTGCCCGCGCCGAAGAACACGCCGTTGCCCGCGCGCGCCGGTGGGGGGCCGATGTTGACGTATTATTTTCGCACCACGTTCAATGTCGCCAACGCCGCCGCCATCAGCTCGCTGACGTTCTCAAACCTGATTGATGACGGCGCGATCTTTTATCTCAACGGGGTGGAGATTCAACGCGTGGGCGTGTCCAACACCAACGTCACCTACACGAGCCTGGCGAACCGGACCGTGAGTGATGCGACAACGTTTGAGATCTTTTTCATCTCGGGCGACGTGTTGACGAATCTGGTCACGGGCAACAACGTCCTCGCCGCCGAGGTCCATCAGGCGGCGGCGACGAGTTCGGACATCGTGTTCGGGTCGGCGTTGATCGGTTCGACCGGCGTGAGCCTGACCCGCGGGCCGTATCTGCAAAATGGTTACCACACGAACACGACGGTGCGTTGGCGGACGGATGCGAACGTCGTCGGGCGCGTGAGTTATGGCACGAACCTCGCCAGCCTTGATCTCTCAAAGGACGAACTCACGAGCACGAACGAACACGAAGTCCGCCTCGTCAACCTGCTGCCGGACACGAAGTATTTTTATTCCGTCGGGACGGCGGCGACGACGCTGGCCGGCAGCAACGCAAATCACTTTTTTTTGACCGCTCCCATTCCGGGAACGCGCAAAGCCACGCGTCTCTGGCTGATCGGCGATGCCGGCACCGGGACGGCCAATCAGATCGCGGTGCGCAACGCGTATGAAACGTTCACCGGCGCACGGCACACGGACCTGTGGCTCATGCTCGGGGATAATGCCTACAGCAGCGGCACGGACGCCGAATACCAGGCCAAGGTGTTCAACGTTTACACGAACCTGCTGCGGAAATCCGTGCTCTGGTCCACGCTGGGCAACCACGAAACTTATTCCGTGAACCCGAACGGCAATCACGCTTACTTCGATATTTTCACGCTGCCGAAGAACGGCGAGGCGGGCGGATTCGCCTCGACGACCGAGCACTATTATTCCTTCGACTACGCGAACATCCACTTCATCTGCCTCGACTCGATGGAATCCACGCGCGCGACGAACAGCGCGATGTTCATCTGGCTCACGAACAATCTCGCGAACGTGACGGCGGACTGGACCATCGCCTTCTGGCATCACCCGCCGTACACCAAAGGCTCGCACGACTCCGACACCGAGACCGAGTTGGTCGAGATGCGCCAGGTCTTTCTGCCGGTGTTGGAGAATGCCGGGGTTGATCTCGTTTTCGCCGGGCACAGCCATTGTTACGAACGCACGTTCCTCCTCGACCGACATTACAGCGTGTCCGCCGGCATGAACGCGACCAACAAACTCAACGCCGGCAGCGGGCGAGAGAACGGCACGAGCGCGTACGAGAAACCGGAGGGCGGTCTGATTTCGCATCAGGGAACGGTTTACTCCGTCGTTGGCAGTTCCGGCCAGGCGACGGGCGGCGCGTTGAATCATCCGGCGATGTATCTTTCGTTGAATAATCTTGGCTCGATGGTGCTCGACATTTCGAGCAACCGGCTGGACGCAAAATTCATCCGGGAAGACGGAACGACGAACGATTACTTCACGATCCTCAAACTCAATTACGCGCCCGTGGCGAGCAAACTGACGTTCAACGTCGCGGCGGATATTTCCACCGCGTTGGCGCTCGCGGGCAGCGACATCAATCGCAACCCGATCACATTCACCACCAATTCACTTCCCGGTCGTGGATTGATCTCGAATTTCAACCCCACGAGCGGCGCGTTTGTTTACACCCCGGCGCACGGGTTCAGCGGCGGCGGCAGTTTCAACGTTTCGGCTTCCGACGGTTTGACGAACAGTTCGCCCGCCAGCGTGACGATCAATGTGCAGTCGCCGCCCGATCTCGACGGCGACGGTTTGCCGGACGCGTGGGAAACCACCTACGGCGTGAGCGACCCGGACGCGGACCCTGACGGCGATGGCTTGACGAACTTGCAGGAGTATCTCGCGAACACGAACCCGACGAACGCCGCCTCCGCGTTGCGCATCACGAGCGCCGCGCAAGATGGCAGCGGGCATTTCCAGATGACTTGGGCTTCCATCGGCGGCACACGCTACCGGGTGCAATTCAGCAATGGCGACGTGAACGGTGGCGTGAACGGCTTGTTCTCCGCCGTCACTCAGCATGTGACCTTGGAAATGGATCCGCTGCCGCCGGGCACGGTTTCGGCGCGAAGTTTCACCGACGATTGGACACTCACCGGCGGAGCGTCGCCGAACGGCGCGCGGCATTATCGGGTTCAAGTTGTGAAGTGACGCCGGTTTTCTTTCGTGCCATTTCGTGGGTTCCGTGGTTAGCCTTTCGGCGTGAAGATTCTTTTCATCGGCGACATCGTGGGCGAACCCGGCCGGCGGGCGGTCAAGATTTTGGTGCCGAAACTTCGCGAGCAGCATCAACTCGATCTCGTCATTGCCAACGGCGAGAACTCCGCCGGCGGCTCGGGCATCACGCCGCGGACCGCGGCGGAAATATTCACCGCCGGCGTGGACGTCATCACCAGCGGCGACCATTTGTTCGATCAGAAGGAGGTCGTGGAATTGTTGGACAAAGAGGCGCGCTTTGTTCGCCCGCTGAATTATCCGCCCGGCACGCCGGGGCAGGGGAGCGTGGTGGTCACGCCACCGGGCCGCTCGGCCGTGGCCGTGCTCAACCTGCAAGGCCGCACTTTTATGCCGGCCTTGGAAAATCCCTTCCTGCTTGGGCGCGAGGAAGTGGAGCGGCTGCGTCAGCAAACCAAAATCATTTTCGTGGATTTCCACGCCGAAGCGACGTCCGAAAAAATTGCGTTCGCGCGGATGATGGACGGCCGGGTGAGCGCGGTCATCGGCACGCACACGCACGTGCAGACGGCGGACGAACAAATCTTTCCCGGCGGCACGGCGTTCCTGTGCGATGCGGGCTGCACCGGCCCGCAGGAAAGCGTGCTCGGTCGCGAGATCGAGCCGGTCATCCGTCGGTTCCTCACGAACATGCCGCAGAAATTTGACGTGGCGAAGAACCGCGTCGTGTTGCACGGCGCGATCGTCGAGATTGATCCGGCGAGCGGGCGGGCGGTGGCGATCCGGCGGGTCGCCGAGGCGATTGACTGATTCATCGCCCGTTCTGCCTTCGCGAATTCGTTGCGAAAACCCGTTAAAAATTGACGGTTTGAACCCGTTCCCGTAGCTTCCCCGCGCTGTTTCAAGCGATACCATCATGTTTGGATTTTTTAAGAAAATTTTTGGGACGAGAAACGACCGCGAGTTGAAGAAATTCTGGCCGATTGTCAGCCAGATCAAAGAACTCGAGGCCGGGCTGCAAAAACTTTCCGACGAGGAGCTTCGTAAGAAGACCGCGGACTGGAAGGCGCAGCTTGCCGACATCACGGACAACGCGGAACTCGCCGCCAAGCTGAACGAGATCCTGCCCGAGGCGTTCGCGGTGGTGAAGACGGCCTGCCGCCGGTTGTGCGGGCAGGACATCATGGTGCGTGATCATCCCATCAAGTGGGAGATGGTGCCGTTCGACGTGCAGTTGATCGGCGGCATGGCGCTGCACAAAGGGACAATTGCGGAAATGGCGACGGGCGAAGGCAAGACGCTCGTGGCGACGGCGCCGGTTTATCTCAACGCGCTTTCCGGGCGCGGAGTCCACGTTGTGACGGTGAATGATTACCTCGCCGCGCGCGACGGCGAGTGGATGGGTGCGGTCTATAAATTTCTCGGCCTCACGGTCGGTTGCATCCTGCATGACCAGCGCCCGGAGGAACGCCGAGAGCAATACAACTGCGACATCACCTACGGCACGAACGCGGAGTTCGGCTTCGATTATCTGCGCGACAACGGCATGGCCACGCGCAAAGAGGAACAGGTGCAGCGCGGGCATTACTACGCCATTGTGGACGAAGTGGATTCCATCTTGATTGATGAAGCGCGCACGCCGCTCATCATCAGCGGCCCGGCGGTTCACACCCACGACGAACAATATGGCCAGTGGAAACCGCTGGTTGAATCGCTCGTCCGCGCGCAGGAGCGTTTGTGCGCCCGGTTCCTAACCGAAGCCGAGACGTTGCTGAAAAAACTTCGACCCGAGGACAGTTCCAATCCGCAAAATCCCGAGGCGATGGAGCGGGAAGCGGGACTGCTTCTGTTTCGCGTGAAGATGGGCCAGCCGCGCTCCGAGGGTTTGATGAAGGTTTTGGAAGAACCGGCGAACTTGAAGTTGATGAACGACGCGGAGCTTCACCTTCACGCTGACCAAAAGAAGGTCGAGCTTTACGCCGAGAAGGAGCAGTTGCTGTTCGCGATTGACGAGAAAAGTCACGAGGCCGACCTGACCGAGAAGGGCCGCACCTTCATGAGTCCGAAAGACCCGGACGCGTTCGTGCTGCCGGACTTGAGCACCGCGATGCATGACATTGATGTCGGCCCGGAGACGGACGCGCGCAAGCGGATGGAGGCAAAGACGAAGTTGCAGGCCGAGTTTGAAACGAAAGCGCAGAAGATCCACGCGATCGCGCAACTGCTGAAGGCGTATTCGCTTTATCAAAAGGACGTGGAATACGTCGTGCAGGAAAACAAGGTCATCATCGTGGACCAGAACACCGGTCGCTTGATGACGGGCCGCCGCTGGAGTGATGGCTTGCATCAAGCCGTCGAAGCGAAAGAAGCCGTCGAGATCGAGCGAGAGACTCAGACGCTGGCCACCATCACGATCCAGAATTATTTCCGGCTCTACACGAAGCTCGCGGGCATGACGGGCACGGCGGAGACTGAAGCGTCGGAGTTTTTTGACATCTACAAACTCGGCGTACTGGTCATTCCGCCGAACCGGCCCTTGGTGCGCAAAGACGCCAACGATTCCGTTTACAAGACCAAGCGGGAAAAATTCAACGCGGTGCTCGCCGAGATCAAACGCGTTCACGGCGAAGGCCGGCCGATTCTGGTCGGCACGATTTCGGTGGACGTCAGTGAGCAGTTGTCGCGCATGTTGGGCCGGGAGAAATTGATCCATTCCGTCCTCAACGCGAAGTTCCACGAACAGGAAGCCGAGATCGTCACGCGCGCCGGACAGCGCGGCTCGATCACCATCGCGACGAACATGGCGGGGCGCGGCACGGACATCAAACTCGGGCCCGGTGTCGCGGACTTGGGCGGCTTGCACGTGCTGGCGACGGAACGTCACGAGGCGCGGCGCATTGACCGGCAGTTGCGCGGTCGTTGCGCGCGGCAAGGCGACCCCGGCTCGTCGCATTTCTTCGTCGGCTTGGAAGACGATTTGATGCGGCTGTTCGGTTCAGATCGCATCGTTAAATACATGGAGAAGATGGGCCTCGAGGAGGGGCAGGAGTTGGAGCATCCGTTGCTCAACCGTTCCATCGGTCAGGCGCAGAAACGCGTTGAGCAGCACAACTTTCAGATCCGCAAACGCACGCTGGAATACGACGACGTGATGAACAAGCAGCGCGAAGTCATCTACGGCTTCCGCAACGAGATCATCAACTCGAACGACGTGCGCGACCGCCTCATGGACATCATGGAGGAAATCGTCATTACAAAGGTTGAGGAGTATACGAAAGGCGAGATCGAAGGTGGCGAGTGGAAAGTGCGTCAGCTTGCCGAATGGGTAAACGTGAATTTTCCACTCGGAATTCCGGACGAAGAATTTCTTAAAGCTGGGCGGACCGGAACGGATGTTCCTGTGGCTGGTTCAGTTTTCGACGGATTAAGCCCGGCGCAATTTGCGGTCTGCAATTTTCTTAGTGGAGAAATTCGGAAGGCGTACGACGTCAAGATAAGTTTTGAAGAGCCGGAAAAACTGGCGACGGTGGAGCGGTTCACGATCCTGAGCGCAATTGATCGGCTGTGGCAGGAGCACCTCTACGAGATGGACAGCCTGCGTTACAGCATCGGCCTGCGTGCGCACGGCCAGCGCGATCCGCTCATCGAATACAAGGCCGAGGCGTTCAAGATTTTCGACGAGTTGATGGTCAACATCAAATCCGAGATCTGCCACAACATCTTCCGCAGCGCATCGTCGCTGATGGCGTTCGAGAATTTCCTGCGCAACATGCCGCAAGAAACTAAGCACGATCCCACGAGCGCCTTTGGTGATCCACCGAAACCAGACAAAGGGAAACCCAGCGACATTGTGAGCCGTGCGGCCGATGATTTGAATAAGGAGAAACAAAAACCGATTCGCACCGGCCCGAAAGTCGGCCGCAACGATCCTTGCCCTTGCGGCAGCGGGAAGAAATTCAAGCAGTGTTGCGGGAAATAAGCGGTTGAATCGAAAACGAAAATCCCGCGCGTGATCGGCCGATCGCGCGCGGGATGATTCTTTTCAGAGCGCGTCAGTGATGGCAGCCGCAGCCGGAACCGCACGAGCCGCCTTCGCCTTGCAGGTCATCGGGACTCGGCAAGCGACCGAGTTCGAGCGTCTTCGCGACCTGCGACTGGATGGATTCCTGGATGCCGTTCAGTTCTTCCTGCGCGTCGAGGAAGCCGCGTGCGACGGGATTGTTGAGCATGGCTTCGCGGGACTTTTCAAAATCACTGATCTCCTCGCCGCTGAGCGGGAGGGACTGGTGTTGCTTCTCGTGCAATACCTGGCCCTTGGACATCACGGTTTCGTATTGGTGGCGCGCGCTGTCGTCGGCCATGAATTTGTCAATTCGCTGGCGGATGGCGCTCACGTTCGGGGCGGTCACGAGGGCTTCGCAAAGCTCGCGGGTTTTTTGCTCGATCGCGTTGCCGTTCAGTTCAATTGTCGTCATAGTTTTGATGGCGCTGCGGGTCAACCGACCGGGCGCAGCGATGCAAAAATAGACCATACCGTGACGCGCATGGCAAACCTTGTTTCGGCCGGCGGGATTTATTGCTTGAATTCCCCGTTCCGGAGACTGAGAATGCGAACAACATCACTTCCAAAACCGAAAGTCAGCCCATGAAAATCTCACTGCCGAAACTGTCGTTGAACCGGGGAACCTTCACGCACCTCCGCGCCCTCGCGCTCGTGCCGTTGTGTATCGTGCTCGCCGGCTGTCCGGCGGGAAATCAAACGCCCGCGCCCGAACCGGGCGCGCCCAGCGGCAAGCTGGTCATCCGCGGCTCGAACACTTTCGGCGAGGAGTTGGCGCCGCGGCTTTTGGCCGCGTTCAAAAAGGACCATCCCGCCGCCGCCTTCGACACCGAGTTCAAAGGCAGCGCGTTCGGCATGGGCGCACTGACGGCTTCGAAGTGCGACATCGCCGCCACGTCGCGGCCCGCTTCCAAGCCGGAACTCGATCTGGCCGCGATGCGCGGGATGGAATTGAAGGATACCGTCATCGGCGCCTACAGCGTGGCGGTGATCGTCCACAGCGGCAATGGTGTCGGCAACCTCACCAAGGAGCAGGTGCAGGGGATTTTCACCGGCAAGATTCAAAACTGGAAAGAAGTCGGCGGGGCGGATGCCGCGATTCATTTGTTTGCGCGCGACCCGATTTCCGGCACGCATCTCGGCTTCCAGGAACTCGCGATGAACAAGGAACCTTATGCGACGACGCCCGGCTTGCTGCCCAGCTACGAAGCCATCGTGGCCGCCGTCGCCAAGGACCCGAGCGGCATCGGCTATTGCGGCCTGACCGAAGCCACCGCCGCCGGCATCAAGGGCGTGGCCATCGGCGGCGTCGCACCCACGGTTGCCAGCGTGAACAAAGGCGAGTATCCGTACGCACGGACATTGCATTTTTACGTGAACAAAGCCGCCGCCTCAAAAGACGCGCGCGCTTTTACCGATTTCGTCCTCTCCGCCGCCGGCCAGAAAATTCTGACGGACCTGGGCTTCGTGCCGAAGCCGTGAGCCAGCCGGCGCTTTGGTGGGTGCGATTAAAGGCGGGTGAAGGTGAGCGGGTGCTGGCGGTATTTTTGGACTGCGGTGGCAAGTCGGACGCGACACCGCTTGCGAGCGCACGGGGCGGGTTGCTCATCTCCATCGCCGTCGTCGGTGCCAAAGCGGTGTCGCGTCCGACTTGCCACCGCAGTCCATAATGCCCTCACCCGTTTTTAATCACACCCCCGCTTTGGTCCGCCGACGAGTTGCGGCTTGTATTGCCGCCCGTTCGTGATATTAAGCCCCGGCCTTCGATGCGAAGGTTGACCGAAAAACAAGAACTATGAAAACATTGAATCGTTGGATGGCGTTGGCAGTGGTGGCGGGAATCCTGACGGCTACGACCGCGCTGGCGGGCGAGTGCTGCACGAAAGCAGCCAAGGACACGAAAGCTGGCAAGACCTGCGAGAAGTGCCTCACGGGCAAGTGCTGCAAAGATGCGGCGAAAGCCGTGAAGGACGCCAAGTCGTGCGATAAGTGCGCCGCCAAGGCGAAAGCCGGCGCGAAGGAAGAAAAGAAAAACTGAACGGTTTGAATTGATCGCCGGCGCCGTGGCCCGCAAGCCACGGCGTTTTTTTATGCCAGGATGCCTTGCACCGGATTGGCTTCCTCCACGCCGGTGAGGCGTTGGTCGAGCCCTTGGAATTTGTACGTGAGCCGGCGATGGTCAATGCCGAGGCAGTGCAGGATGGTCGCGTTGATGTCGCGGATGTGGACCGGGTCTTTCACGATGTTGTAGCTGAAGTCGTCCGTCTCGCCGTAAACCGTCCCGCCTTTGATTCCGCCGCCGGCCATCCACATCGTGAAGCAGCGCGGGTGATGGTCGCGCCCGTAGTCGGTTTTGGTCAGTTTGCCCTGGCAATAAACCGTACGGCCAAATTCGCCGCCCCACACCACGAGCGTGTCGTCCAACATGCCGCGATTCTTGAGGTCGGTGATCAACCCGTAGCAGGCCTGGTCCACGTCGCGACATTGCAACGGCAGGTCGCGCGGCAGATCGCCGTGGTGGTCCCATTCTCGATGGAACAGTTCGACGCAACGCACGCCGCGCTCCGCAAGCCGCCGCGCCATGATCGCGCTGTGGGCGAACGTGCCGGGCGTCGTCACCTCCGGGCCGTAAAGTTCGAGCGTGGCTTTCGATTCGCTGGAAAGGTTCGTCAGCTCCGGCACGGAGGCTTGCATCCGGAACGCCATCTCGTACTGCGCGATGCGGGTTTTGATTTCGGGATCGCCGAGTTTTTTATGTTCGATGGTGTTGAGCTGCGCGAGCGCGTCGAGCATGTCGCGGCGGGTTTCGCGGTCCACGCCGGGCGGGTCGTTGAGATAAAGCACGGCATCGCCCTTCGCCCGCAGGGCCACGCCCGAATGTTTCGTCGCCAAAAACCCCGCCTCCCAAAGCCGCTGGTAGAGCGCCTGGGCGTCGCGTTTCGCCGACCAGCTTGGCGTCATCACCACGAACGCCGGCAGGTTGTCGCACTCGCTGCCGAGGCCGTAGCTGAGCCACGAGCCGAGACTCGGCTTGCCGGGAATCTGGTTGCCGGTCTGGATGAAGGTGACGGCGGGATCGTGATTGATGGCTTCAGTGTGAACGCTCCGGATGACCGCGATTTCGTCCGCAACTTTCGCCGTGTGCTGGAGCAACTCGCTGAACCAGATGCCGGACTTGCCGTATTGCTTGAAGGAATATTTAGACGGCGCGATGGGGAAGCGTGACTGCCCGCTCGTCATCGTGGTCAGCCGTTGGCCCATGCGGATGGAATCGGGGAGATCGGTGTCGTAGATTTTTTCGAGGCCCGGTTTGTAATCCAGCAAGTCCATCTGCGACGGCCCGCCGTTCATGAAAAGGTAAATGAGGCGTTTGGCCTTCGGCGCGAAGTGCGGCAGGCCGGGCATCGCCGGATGCGCGCGGACGGTGTCCTTCGTCGCGGCGCGGAGGAGTTCAGGAAACATCAAGCCGCCCAGCGCAATTCGACCGGCGGCGAGGCCGGTGGATTTGAAAAAATGCCGGCGGCTGAGCAGGTGGAGATGTTCGTGGGCGGGGTTCATGATGGGAAAACATCCAAGCTCCAACATCCAAGCACCAGAGAAACTCCAAACATCAAACTCCAAACCGAACGCTGCGGATCCGCTTTTGGATGTTGGAGTTTGTTCATTGGAGCTTCTCTGGATGTTGGAGCTTGGAATTTGGAGCTTAGTTTTTGTTCAACGTTTCATCCAGATTCAACAACAAGCTCGCGACCATCGTGTACGCCGCGAACTCGGACGGATTTAACTTCGCGTTCGCGGGTGATTCGCCAACGGCAAGGAGCTTCTTCGCGGCCTCGGCGTCTTGTTGATATTTGGCCTGATATTTTTTCAACGCATTTTGCAAGATGATCATCTCCGTTGCCGACGGATGGCGCGCGGTCAAAAGTCGGAAGGCGAAATCCAGCCGGGCATTCGCGTCGGCGTCATGAAGAATCATCCGCTCACCAAGATGTCGCGCGGCTTCGACGTAGGCGGGGTCGTTCATCGTCACGAGCGCCTGCAACGGCGTGTCCGTGCGTTCACGCTGCGTGCAATATTTTTCCCGCGATGGCGCGTCGAAGGTCGTGAGGTAGGGCGGGGGAGCGGTGCGTTTCCAAAACGTGTAAAGGCTGCGCCGATAGAGCGCCTCGCCGTGATCCTGCTCGAACTTCGCGGTGTTGCTCGAGGTGTAGCCGACGGCTTCCCAAATTCCCGGCGGTTGATATGGCCGCACGCCGCGCCCGCCCATTTTCTCAACGAGCAGTCCGCTGACGAAAAGCGCGTTGTCGCGAATCTCTTCCGCATCGAGTCGGAAGCGCGGGCCGCGCGCGAGCAGACGGTTGCCGGGATCCTTTTGCAGCACCGCTTGATTCACCACCGAACTCTGGCGATACGTCGCACTCGTGACCATCAAGCGAATCATGTGTTTCACATCCCAGCCATGAAGAGGTTGAGAGTTGAAGGTTGAGGGTTGAGAGGCGGAGGGCTGCATGAATTCACAGGCGAGCCAGTCGAGCAATTCGGGATGCGACGGCCATTCGCCTTGCGCCCCGAAGTCGCCTGACGTTTTCACGAGTCCGGTGCCGAAGAACTGCTGCCAGAAACGATTGATCGTGACGCGCGCGGTGAGCGGATGTTCCGGGCCGACGAGCCAGCGCGCGAAGTCGAGGCGGTTGGTCGTGGTGTTGGCCGGCAACGGTGGGAGCGCGGCGGGCACCGCGCGTGGCACCGGGTCGCCATGTTGATCGTACTGGCCGCGCTTGAGGATGAACGCCTCGCGGGCCTTGTCCATGTCCGCCGAGATCATCGTGGCGGGAAATTTGTTTTCGAGTTCGTCGCGCTGCTTGCGAATGTCGGCGATCTGCTTGATCAAGGGCTCGAATTGCGCGCGCGTGGGTTGATAGACGTTGGCGATGTAATAATTGCGGACCAGTTTCTTCTGCGCCTCGGTGCGCGTGCGCTGGCTCGTGTCGAGCGTTTCGCGCACGTCGCGCGGCAACGTGGGCGCCGGTTTCGCCTCCTGCTGCTGTTCCCAGGCGGCGAATGATTCGCCCGAACGGTCCTCCTGTTCCGTCCGCGTGAAAATCCCGGCCTTGTCCCAGTAAACCGTGCCGCCGGATTGCGCGAAGGCGAAGCCATCAATCTTCATTCCGGTGACCAGGCCGAGTTTTGCGCATTCCACTTCCAACCGCACCCACTCGCCGGCTTTCGGCAGCGGTCCGAGCAAAAGTTTTTGCGTGGAACCTTTGGTGCCGAACGGAATCGCATCTTCATCACCCCAGTTCGCACGGTGCAGCCACTCGCTCGTGTGAAATTGGAGCATGATCGCCTTCGGCAGGTTGGTCGGCTCCAGATAAACGTAGGCGAACAGCGTGTCCTGACTCCCGATCATGAGCGGTTGGTTCGCGCCGGTGAAAAAATCCTGCGCCACGCCGGTATCCGTCCGCGCGAGCGCCCGCTTGCCGCTGAAAACTTTTTCGCCTTCGATCCATTGCAACGGCGCGCCCGCGATCTCCGCCTTCGCGCCTTTGGGAAAATCGTCCTCCACCCAGACGAAATCGCCGCGCTCCTTCGCCGCCGGTGTCGCATTCGGTTCCTTGTAGTCAATCTTCGCCGCCTCATCGCTGATGAGTTTCTCGACCGGCGCGATGGACTCGTTCAACTCGGCCATCTTTTTCTGTTGCTCGACAGTTGGCAGTCGCATTGTCGGCGGCGGGAGCAGCGCGTTCCCGTCCATCGCCTTCTCGTTCATGTTATTGAAGAACGCGTAGAGCGAATAAAATTCCTTTTGCGAAATGGGATCGAACTTGTGGTCGTGACAGACCGCGCAGCCGAGCGTGAGACCCATCCACGTCACGCCGGTCGTCTCGGTTCGGTCCACGGCGTAGCGAACATAAAACTCCTCGTCAATCGCTCCGCCTTCGCTCGTGCTGACGTTGCAACGATTGAAACCGCTCGCAACTTTTTGCTCCTGCGTGGCGTCCGGCAACAGATCGCCGGCGAGTTGTTCGACCGTGAACTGATCGAACGGTTGATTGCGATTGAATGCGCCCACGACCCAGTCGCGATACGGCCACAGCGAGCGTTCGTTGTCGAGGTGCAGCCCGTGCGTGTCGCCGTAGCGCGCGACATCGAGCCAGTAACGCGCCTCGTGCTCGCCGTAACGCGGCGATTGCAGCAAGCGATCCACCACCCGTTCGTACGCGCCGGATTTTTTGTCGGCGAGAAATGTATCCACTTCCGTCGGCGTCGGCGGCAGGCCGGTGAGATCGAAGGTGACGCGGCGGATGAGCGTGACCTTGTCCGCTTCGGGCGCCGTCCGGAGATTTTCTTTTTCGAGCCGCGCGAGAATGAACCGGTCAATCGGGTTGTTCGCCCAGCGCGTGCTCTTCACCGCCGGCGATTCCGGCCGCTCCGGTTTGATGAACGACCAGTGCGCTTTCCATTCCGCGCCGCCGGCGATCCAGCGTTTCAGCAGATCAATCTGCGCGGGTGACAAATGCTTTCCGGTCTTGAGCGGCGGCATCCGGTCTTCTTCGTTCTTCGTCGTGATGCGTTCGACGAGCGCGCTCTTCGCCGGATGGCCGGGAATGATGGCGATATTATCCGACTTGAGTTTGGCCAGCGCGCCTTCCTTCAAATCCAAGCGCAAACCGGCCTTGCGCTTGCCGGCGTCCGGGCCGTGGCAGGCGTAACAGTTATCGGAAAGGATCGGCCGGATGTCGCGGTTGAAATCCACCTTGCTGCCGGCCTCGGCGGCGCGAACCCACATCGCCAAGGCAAGCGTGGCGGCGAAGAAAAATCTATGGCTCGGCGAACTGGTCATACGTTTGACGCTGCGTGTCTGCGCAACGGGACTGGTGTTAGTCTAGAATCCTGCGGAGGTTATTCAAATGAATTCTGCCGAAAGGGAAACCCGCGAACTTTCGTGCGCCGCCCGGAAGTCGCGCGAGCACTCCTGGAGTGCGCCAGTCCTCTGGCGCTTTTCCTTCGGCGCACGACCGCTTGTCGCCACGCCAGTCTTCGCCTAGCCTCGGGGCGTGAATCAGTCACGCACGCCATCGAACCGCAGTCGCTATGTCGTCGGCCTCATGTCCGGCACTTCGGCGGATGGCATTGACGCGGTCGTCGCGAAGATTTCCGGCAGCGGGCGGACGCTCCGCGCTAAAATCATCGCGCATCATCATCAGAGATTCACGCCAACGCTTCGCGCCCAAGTGGTGAACGTCGGATTACACGGTCATGTCGCCGAGATTTGTGAACTCAACTTCGCGCTGGGGGAACGCTTTGCCGACGCCGCCCTCGCCGTGATTCAAAAAGCCGGGCTGAGGCCGGGGCAGATCACCGCCATCGGCTCGCACGGGCAAACCATCCACCATCTGCCGAACGCAAAATATCCCTCGACGCTACAAATCGGAGAGCCATGCGTCATCGCCGAGCGTACGGGTATCACAACCGTCGGAGATTTTCGCGTGCGCGACATGGCTGCGGGCGGGCAGGGCGCGCCGCTGGTGCCGTACACCGATTGGGTGCTGTTCACACACGACTCGCGTCCGCGCATCGTCCAAAATATCGGCGGCATCGGGAATCTCACGTTTCTCCCGCCACGAGCGAGGTTGACCGAAGTGCGCGCCTTCGACACCGGCCCGGGCAACATGGTGATGGACGCGCTCATGACAAAGCTGAGCCGTGGCAAGTTGAATTGCGACCGAGGCGGAAAGTGGGCGGCGCGCGGCGGCGTCTCGGAAAAGCTTTTGGTGCAGTGCATGGCGCATCCTTACCTCCGCCGCAATCCACCGAAGACAACCGGCCGCGAGGAGTTCGGCGAAATGTTTCTCCGCGAATTTCTGACGAACGGGCGAAAACTGAAGTTGGGCGATGATGATCTGGTCGCAACCGCCACCGCCTTCACCGCCGAAAGCATCGCGGACGCTTACCGCCGATTCGTTTTCCCGAAAATCAAACTAGCCGCGTTGCCGAAACTTCAGATCATCCTCGGTGGCGGCGGCGCGAAGAATCCAACGCTTGTTCGAATGCTTGAACAAAGGTTGGGACAATCACTCTGCGCCCATCGCGCCTCTGCGGTTAAAACCGACGCGGATGAACCGCAGAGGCGCGATGACCGCAGAGAAGCTGAGCGGGGCGTTTCAGTTGAAATCCCTACGCACGAAGACTTCGGCATGGACAGTTCCGCCAAAGAACCGCTGGCCTTTGCCATCATGGCGCATGAGACTTGGTTGGGCCAGCAGAGCAATGTGCCGTCCGTTACCGGCGCGCGGAAAGCAGTCGTGCTGGGGAAAATCGTTCCCGGTCGGTGCTGAATTCTCAACGCGGTTTGCAGAATACCGAACGTTTGTTCTGGGGAAATTGATTGAGTCGTGGCAGGTTTCCTTCCAGATTTTCCGCGTTCACATCCGAACACGTTTTCACGACCGGAAAATTTATGGCAAAACTTGAAGTCAAACCGTCCGGCTCTTGCGCCTACGACATGTTGGCGCTCGGCGAAATCATGCTCCGCCTCGATCCGGGCGAGGGCCGCGTGCGCACGGCGCGCGAATTCAAAGTCTGGGAAGGCGGCGGCGAATACAACGTCGCGCGCGGATTGCGCCGCTGCTTCGGCATGAAGACCGCCGTGGCGACCGCCTTCGCGGACAATGACGTGGGCCGGCTGCTCGAAGATTTTATTTTGCAGGGCGGCGTGGACACGCAGTTCATCAAGTGGGCGAAGTTCGACGGCATCGGGCGCGACGTGCGCAACGGGCTGAACTTCACCGAGCGCGGCTTCGGCGTGCGCGGCGCGGTGGGCACGCCCGATCGCGGCCACACGGCAGCCAGCCAACTGAAGCCCGGCGATTTCGATTGGGATCACATCTTCGGTAAGCTCGGCGTGCGCTGGCTGCACACGGGCGGCATCTTCGCCGCGTTGAGTGACACCACGCCGCCGCTCGTCATCGAATGCGTCAAGGCCGCGAAAAAGCACGGCACGATTGTCAGCTACGATTTGAATTACCGCCCGTCACTCTGGAAATCCATCGGTGGCCAGAAACGTGCGCAGGAGGTGAACAAGGAAATCGCCAGATACGTGGACGTGATGATCGGCAACGAGGAAGACTTCACCGCCTGCCTCGGCTTCAAAGTCGAAGGCGCGGACGAACACCTGCTGCACATTGACGTGACCGCGTTCAAGAAGATGATCGAGACGGCGGTGAAAACCTTCCCGAACTTCAAAGCCACCGCCACGACCTTGCGCGCCGCGAAGACCGCGACCGTGAACGACTGGGCCGCCATCGCCTGGATGGGCGGCAAGTTTTTCGAGAGCCGCAAATATCCCGATCTGGAAATCCTCGACCGCGTCGGCGGCGGCGACAGTTTCGCGTCCGGCTTCATCTACGGCCTTATGACGGGTGGCGACCCGCAAAAAGCCGTGGACTACGGCGCCGCCCACGGCGCGCTGGCCATGACCACGCCCGGCGATACTTCGATGGCCGACAAGGGCGAAGTGGAGAAGTTGATGAAAGGCGGCGGCGCGCGGGTGCAGCGGTGAATCGTTGAATCGTCGTTGGAATGCGGGCCGAACGGTTCTTGCCTGCTTTGCCGGAGCGATGCATAGTTCAGCCATGACTACTGAAACTCCGGCAGCACCTGTTGTCGAACCAGGTGCGTCGTCCCGCCGTCTTGCGGCTCGCGCCGCGCGCCATCTGAAAACTCAGGTTGAGGACTGGTACGACGAGTGCCGCTATCTGGTAACATGGGAAGATGAGAACTTGTTGGACGACCAAGCGCCGGAGCGATTGGCCGAGCACGCCAGGTTGCTCGACGAACTGGAACGGGTCGGACGTTGGCTGGCCTCCGCCACAGGCAGCACGGATTTTCCGGACAAATCCGCCGCGGAACTGCTCACCTTGGTACTTCGCGACCTGGCGGACACACGGACCATGTGGCACGGAAAGAAGTTGGACGAGAAGCAGCGGAAGCAAATCCTCAAGGCCTGCTTCAATGAGTCCTGATTTGCAGCGACTGTTGGAGGCGTATTACGAGAAGCGCACTTGTCCGCCGGGCGAAAAGTTGCGACGCGCGGCTTCCTTTGAACGACTGATGAACGACGCCTTGGCTCGCCAGCCAGGGATCACTCGGGATGCTCTGCTTGAGGCGCTTGAATTGCGTTATCCCGAATTCCGCCGTGCCCGCAGCAAACCCACCACGCTGCCGCCGAAAGCGTGACGTAATTCAAACGAACTGGAGCGACGCCTTCAATGGCGGACAAGGGCGAAGTGGAGAAGTTGATGAAGGGTGGCGGCGCGCGGGTGCAGCGGTGAAGTTTGTTTGAACGCTCGCCCTCACCCCGGCCCTCGGACTGAAATCCCGATTCGGAATCGGGACCGGGGAGAGGGTGAATCGTTCGCCGGTTTTTTGGAATGTCGTGCGCTGGAGTTGGCAGGAGAGTCACCGGGTAATCAGAGGACGGACGATGGCGACGCCCTCTCCTGGGGGAGAGGGCCGGGGTGAGGGAGGTCGTGAAATTATTTTCCAGCCTTCAACACCAGCAGCCAATCTCCTTCCGCCGGCGTGGCGAACTGGCAGTTCGTATCTTTCACAGCGGTGACAGCGCGCCGATTTCCAGTTTGCTTGAGGCAAGATTTTTCTTGTTGTTCGCGATGCGTGGCGTTAGAAAAGCGACATCCGGCAACCACCCGGAAATCCACAAATGAAAACTGGCTATGAAAACTTCGTTGCTCCGAGCCATGGGACTAGGCTCACTTCTTTTGGCTTCCACCCAAACGCTTTCGGCTGCGACGGCTCCGTCCACGCCGCAACTTTCTGATTTTGACAAACGCCAATCCGCCGCCGTGTCAGAAGACGTTGACGCCAGCCGGGCGGCGGCGGCCATGCGGCTGAGAAACAATGTGCCCGGGTTGAAGGTGGATTTTGATTCCATCACGCGCGCGCCGAAAGATGTGTCATCGGCGGACGGATTTTTGACGGGGGCCAACGGCGCGGGGCGGGCGCTCGGGCCGGGAAGTCTCACGGGGTTTGCCGCGAGCGATCCGCACCGGCTCACGAAGGGATTCCTACGCGAGCACAAGGCTTTGTTCGGACATGGGCCGGAGGTGCTGGCGACGGCGCGTATCACGCGTGAATTCGTCACGCCGCACAACGGGATGAAAACCGTCGTGTGGCAGCAGCAGGTGGCGGGCGTGGCCGTGTTCGAGGCGGTGCTCAGTTCGCACACGACCCGGCGCGATGAGCTGGTGAAAGTTTGCAGCCAGTTTCTCCCGGACGTGGACGCGGCGGCGGATCGCGGCACGCCGAATCACGCCGCCGTGCTCGCCAATCCAACGGTGAGTGCGCGCCAGGCGATTGCGCTGGCCGCGCAGAATGTCGGCGACGCGGCGGCGGTGGAGGCGGTGACGCCGGTGGCCGAAGCGGCGGCGACACCGGAGCGGCGGCAAAAATTCTCGGCGACGTTCCTGCGCGGCGAAGGCACCGCCCAACTCATCTGGCTGCCGATGGACCGGGACACTTTGCGGCTGTGCTGGGACGTTACGCTGACGAGTCGCGCGCGCGGCGAGATGTTTCGCGTGCTGGTGGATGCCAAGACCGGCGAGGTGTTGGTCCGGCGCGGTCTCACCAGTTATCTGAGCGACGCCAGCTATCGCGTGTTCACGAGCGACAGCCCGTCGCCGTTTTCGCCGGGGCATCCGACGCCGTTGACCACGCAGCCGCCGCTGGTATCGCGTACGCTGGTGACGTTGCCGGCGCTGAACACGAACGCTTCGCCCGCCGGCTGGCTGGATGATGGCGGCAACGAAACCCGCGGCAACAACGTGGACGCGCACACGGATCGCAACAACGACGACCTGCCGGACGTGCCCCGCCCGCAAGGTTCGCCGTTCCGCGTGTTTGATTTTGCGATGGACCTGACGACGCAGGATCCGACGAATTACAGCCCGGCGGCGGTCGTGCAGTTGTTTTATCTGTGCAACTGGACCCACGACAAACTTTACGCGCTCGGTTTCACGGAGGCGGCCGGAAATTTTCAATCGAACAATTTTGCACGCGGCGGCGTCGGCGGCGACGCGGTGCAGGCCGACGCGCAGGACGGCAGCGGGGTCAACAACGCCAACATGTCCACGCCCGGCGACGGCTTCCC
>SIBJ01000087.1 GCA_009695195.1 Pedosphaera sp. | reverse complement strand
TGCTGGAACGCCCTGAGCGATCCGAACCGCGCATGAGGAAACGGAGGCCGAAAAACTTTCCCTTGTTGATGCGCCCCCGGCAGGAAATCATTGCCGAAGCCACCCAGAAAAAATCAACGACACATGCCCTTAACTAAGCGCCATTCGGGGCAGACTTCGGTTTTAGCAAGGCCGAAGTGGAAGGGTCTCGCGATATGGTTCAACCGTATTCCGATGGCGATTTGCTGAAAGCGCTCGCAAGCTGGCCGGAAAACCATACGCCATCGTCCGACCAGGAGAAAACATTCCACGCGGTGCTGCTGCTCTCCGTCGGGCAAGCGGACGCCGCAGCCAAAGAAATCGAAGGCTTGAAATCTCCCGCGGCAAATGCGATTCGCGAACTGATCGCCGTCGTGAAGCGGCAAAAGATTTCACCTCTCGCTCAGCCGACCACCGCCAGCGAGTGGCTCGCGCGTTCGTACACCTTCCAATCCGAGTCGAAACTTTCCGAGGCGCTCAAGGCCGCGCGTGAAGCGACCGCGAAATCGCCCAACTTCGGTTTCGCGTGGGTGCGCGTGGCGGAACTGGAATTCAGTTTCGGCCACACGGCGGCGGCGCTCGACGCGCTCGACAAAGGTTTGTCCGCCTCACCCGCAACGCGCAAGGGCTGGCGCTGAAAGGTTTCCTGCTCGCGGCGAGTGGGAAGCACGCGGCGGCGATGGCGGAGTTTGATCGCGCCATTGCGATTGATCCCGCGCTCGGAAATGCGTGGCTCGGTCGCGGGTTGCTCAAGTTCCACGGCGGCCACGCGATTTCCGGCCGCGAAGATTTGCAGGTCGCGGCCACGTTGGAGCCGAACCGCTCGGTGCTCCGCAGCTATCTCGGCAAGGCGTTCGCGCAAACGTGGGATGACAAACATGCCGCGAAGGAACTCGCGCTCGCCGCGCAACTCGATCCGAACGACCCGACCCCGTGGCTTTACTCCGCGTTGCTCGCCGAGCAGCAGAACCGGGTCAACGACGCCATCGGCGATCTCGAAAAATCAAAAGCGTTGAACGACAACCGCAGCATCTATCGCTCGCGATTGTTGCTGGACCAGGACCGCGCCGTGCGCGGCGCGAACCTCGCGGCGATCTATCGCGATGCCGGCATGTTCGATGTCAGTGTGCAGGAAGCCTCGCGCGCCGTGAACGCCGACTACGCGAATTTTTCCTCGCACCTTTTTCTTTCGAGCAGCTTCGACGCATTGCGCGATCCCAAGTCCATCAACCTGCGCTACGAGACGCCGTGGTTCAGCGAGTTGCTCGTCGCGAACCTGCTCGCGCCGGTGGGCGGCGGGAATCTTTCGCAGAATGTTTCGCAGCAGGAATACGCGCGGCTGTTCGAGGGCCGGCATCATGGCATCTTCTCCGCCACGGAATATTCTTCGCAGGGCGACTGGCGGCAAAGCGGCTCGCAATACGGCACGTTCGAGCACACGGCGTATTCCCTCGATGCCTTTTACCAAACGCTCAACGGTGACCGCCCGAACAACGACGTCGAACAACTCAACCTCACCGCGCGCCTCAAGCAGGACGTCACGGACAAGGACAGTCTGTTCGTCCAGCTTGCGTATTTCGAGCAGGAAGCGGGCGACGTGGCGCAATATTATAACCAGAATTCCGCGAGCCAGACGTTGCGCGTCGAGGAAAAGCAGCTTCCGAATTTCCTGCTCGGCTGGCATCACGAGTGGTCGCCGGGCAATCACACGCTGGTCCTCGCGAGCCGTTTTGACGACACGCTCACGCTGACGGACACGTCGTTCGTTCCGCTGTGGCATCGCATCGCGTTCAACCCGTTCACCTGTTTGCCCCTTACGCCGCAGTTGCGCGGCCCGTCGTTCCTGCCGCCACAATTCCTGCAACTGGATTACAAGAGCAAACTCGAAGCCTACTCGTTTGAAGCGCAGCAGATCTGGGAGACGTCGCGGCAGACGCTGGTCGCGGGCGGGCGGGTGCAAGTCGGCTGGCCGGAAACGACGAGCGTGATCAACTCGCAAACCCCCTTCGATCCCGCGCCGGTGCCGGTGGTGGTGCAACGGGTGTCGCCCGAGTTGAGCCGCGCGAGCATCTATGCCTACGAGAATTTCAAACTGCGCGACAACCTGCTCCTCACCGCCGGCCTGAGCTACGATCATCTTTATTTCCCGGCGAACGTGGATACCGCGCCCATCAGCCAGGCGCAGGCCAGCCGCGACAAGGTTTCGCCCAAGGTCGGCCTGCTCTGGTCCCCGGCGGAGCGAACGCATCTGCGCGGCGTTTACACCCGCTCGCTCGGCGGCGTGTTTTTCGATAACAGCATCCGGCTCGAACCGGTGCAGGTCGCGGGCTTCAGCCAGGCGTTTCGCAGTCTCGCGCCGGAATCCATCGCTGGCCTCGTGCCGGGAACGGAGTTTGAAACCTTCGGTGTCGGCCTCGATCAAAGTTTTTCGACGCGAACCTACCTGACGATCCAGGCGGAACTGCTCACGTCCGATGGCACGCGCACCGTGGGAGTGTTGACAAACAGCGACCTGTTTTTTGCCGAGCCGGATTCGCCGTCCAGCACGCGCCAGTCGCTCGAATTCGAGGAGCGCTCGCTGCTCATCGCCGTGAACCAGTTGGTCGGCCGGGATTTCGCGCTCGGAGTGCGCTACAAATTGACCGACGCCGACCTGGACGCGGTCGCGCTCGACCTGTCGCCCGCGCTTGCCGGCGTGGGGGCGTTGAACCAGGACGTGTCCGCCACGCTGCATCAGTTGTGGCTCTACGCGAACGTTCAACATCGCTGCGGATTCTTCGGGCAAATCGAGGGCATCTGGTCGCGGCAGGAAAGTCGCGGGTACGCGCCCGCGCTGGCGGACGAGGATTTCTGGCAGTTGAATCTTTACCTCGGCTACCGCTTCAAGCTGCGGCACGCGGAGGCGCGACTCGGACTGGTGAATCTCACCGACAAGGATTACCGCCTGAATCCGCTCACGCTTTACAACGAACTCCCGCGCCAGCGCGCCGTGACGCTCAGCTTCAAGTTTTATTTTTGAGCGCGTGTGGGATGTGTCCTTGTGGAATTGGATGCGGCTGGTGGCCGGAAGTTGAAGCGGCGTGAACGCCGCGCTCCGGAGCGCGGGCTTCAGCCCGCTTCAACGTTCAACATTGAGACCGCGCTGGACCATCAACCGAACCCGCTCGCGCCTTGAGAAAAATCCAACAACGACACGTCGCCGCCGTCGCGGGTGCATTGTTCACGGCGGCGCTGGGTTTCGTGCTCCACTTCTTTCCCATCGGGCGCGGGCTCGTTCACGCGAGCTACGATGCGTTGCAGGTCGCGCGCGGCGAACGCAAGGCGGACGAGGCGGTGATCATTTATCTCGACGAGAAGTCGCATCAGGAGTTGAAGCAGCCGCTCAATGCGCCGTGGGATCGCGCGTTGCACGCGCGGCTGGTTGACCTGCTCACGGCGGCGGGCGCGAAGTGCATCGTCTTCGACGTGGTGTTCAGCGACCCCGCGCTGAACAATCCCGCCGCTGATGAAACGTTGGCGAAGGCGTTCAAGGCGAGCGGGCGGGTCATCATTGCCGCCGATCTGGTGCCACTTAGCGGCGGTGACGCCCAAGTAATTCCGCCGATTGATTTGCTTCGGAGCAATGCGGTGGACATCGGCTCGGCGGAAGCGCGGCCCAGCTCGGACCTTGTCGTCCGCGAGCACACGCCGGAGGAGGAGTTGCCCAGCTTGAGTTGGGCGGCTGCGGCATTCGTCGGGGCGCCGGTGACCACCAACGAGGCGGTGCGTGCGCAACACCGCTGGATGAATTACTACGGCCCGCCGGGAACGGTGAAGGGCATGAGCTACGCCGACTCAATGAAGGGCGGAGACGCACTGGATAAATTCTGTCGCGGCAAGACGGTGTTCATCGGCTCGCGGATTCTCACGAAGTTCGCGGGCGAGCGGAAGGATGAGTACCGGAACCCGTTTGGATTTTTCCGTTCGGGCGGCGCCATGTTCGTCCCCGGCGTGGAAATCCAGGCGACGGCCTATCTGAATCTGATGCGTGGCGACTGGTGGTCGCGCCTGCCGGATGCCGGCGAGCGCGTCATCATCGTGGGGCTCGGACTGGTGATCGGATTTCTGCTCGTCCGCTTGCCACCGCTGCGGGCGACGGCCTTGGTCGTGGTCGCATTGGCGATGTTATTTGGCGTGTGCATTTTCGCGGCGACGCGGTTCTCCTGGTTCGTGGCTTTCATCGCGGCCGTGCAGATTTTGACTTCGTTCGGCATCACGATCATTTACAGCTCGCTGCAAGCTTACGTGCAGAAGCGGTTGGCGGAACAGACGCTCGCGCTTTACCTCTCGCCCAAGCTGGTGAAAAAGTTTGCGTCGGACCCGGCGCTGCTCAAGCCCGGCGCGCGCAAGCAGGCGGTGACGCTTTTCTTCAGCGACATCGCGGATTTCACGAAGATGTCCGAGGGCATGGATTCCGACCGGCTCGCGCATTTGATGAACGACTATTTCGAGGTGGCGGTCGCGCAGTGCATTCATAAAACGGACGGCACGGTGGTGAAGTACATCGGGGACGCCATTTTTGCGTTCTGGAACGCGCCCGAGCCGCAGGCGGACCACGCGTTGCGCGCGTGCGAGGCGGTGCTGCATTTTCGCGACACGGGCGTGCGCGAGGTGAGCGGCGTGAAGTTGCACACGCGCATCGGACTGCACACGGGCGTGGCGAACGTGGGAAACTTTGGCAGCGTCGAGCGCGTGGATTACACGGCGCTGGGCGAGAGCGTGAATCTGGCGTCGCGGCTCGAAGGCTTGAACAAATATCTCGGCACGAGCCATCTGATGAGCGGCGAAACGTTGCGCGGTGGCGGCGATAAACTGGTCACGCGCGCGCTGGGGCGGTTTCGATTGAAAGGGTTCGAGACGGCGGTGGAGGTTCACGAACTGATCGGCTGGCCGCAGGAAGCGGAGGCGACGCGGGCGTGGCGCGAAGTGTTCGCGAACGGATTGAAGCAATTTCAATCCGGGGATTTTGCGGCGGCAGCGATGGGTTTCCAAAAGACGTTGGAACTGAAACCGGACGATGGGCCATCGAAGTTTTTTCTCGAACGCGTGAGCGAGTTCATCGCAGCGGGCGCGCCCGCGGGCTGGGGCGGGGAGATTCAGTTGAAGGAGAAGTGATGCGTAGCGGCTTTCGGCAGAAAGCCGCATTTGGAACGGTTGGATTGGCGGCGCTCTGCCGAGCCGCCGCTACGGCAGCGCTTGCACGCGGTAGAATTGTTTCGGGCCGGTGACGGGATCGAGGTAGTTGAACAAGCCACTCGGCGCATTCGTGGTCACGATCGTCGCCCAGTTGAGGAGATTGGTCGAACGCTGGATGTTGAAGTTCAAATTCGTGCGACCGGAGACGCGGAGGCTGTTCTTGTTGTCGCCCGTGATGCCGAGAAACGCGATCGAAGTTTTCGGCACGAGGCTGTAATTCAATTTCAACGTGCCGCTGACGCCGTTCACGCCGTCGATCAGGATGGCGTTCGTTTCGCCGATCGTGACTGGGATGGTGAGGGAACTGTCTTGGCCGTCGAGCCCGCCGTTGTTGTTGCAACCAATCTGCGTGAGGATCGCGGCGTTCGTCGGGTTGCGGCGGAAGACGGCCATCACCGTGTCGTAGCTGCTGCCATCAGTGTTGAGGAAAAGATCGCCGCTCTCGACGGCGACGAAGGTGATCCATTCGGAGGAACCGCCGAGCACACCGCAGATCGGGTCTTCCGCCGCCGAGCTGCTGCTGCCGGCGGTGTTGAAAATCTGCGTGCCGGTGTAACCGCGCACGACGGTGGAAGCGGCGGCGGCCGAGGC
This sequence comes from Pedosphaera sp., assembly GCA_009695195.1. Lineage (GTDB taxonomy): Bacteria > Verrucomicrobiota > Verrucomicrobiia > Limisphaerales > JADLHS01 > CAIKLQ01. The sequence continues at coordinate 13,251 of SIBJ01000087.1, read as the reverse complement.
ATCCAGCGCGGACAATCCCGATGGCGGTTCGTTACCGATGATCCAGGGATTCGAGAGCAACGAGTCGAGCAGCTTGTCCTTGGCCTGGATGCTTTCCGTGCCGTTGCCAGTGACGTTGATTTGCAAATCGGCGGCGGCGCTCTCGACGGTGCGGTTGACGCCGTCCTGATCGAACTTCGCGGTGACCTGCGCGGTGTATTTGCCGACGTTCGCGGGTTGAACGTTCGAGATGGTGAGCGAATAATTGGTTTCGCCCGGTATCAAATTGCCCTCGAAGAACCACTGGACGGCGAGGCCGGGCAACTGTTCGTGCGGATAATGCGTCGGGTTGGGGCAGGGCATGTGGCCGTCGCCGCACTCGCGGATGGCGACGATGGTGAACGTGACGGTGCCGCCGGGCGCGACGGTCTGGCTTAGCGGTTGCGTGGTGATGACCGGCAGCAGATGCGGCGTGTCTTCCATCTGCCAGCCGAAAATAAATTCACCCGATTCCCCGCCGTAGCCGTCAATGGCGAAATGATATTGCTTGTCGTGGATCGCGTTGAAGCGCACGCCGCTGGTGAACGCGCCGCCGCCGTCCTCGTCACTGCCGATGGCCGAGAGGAAGGCGACGTTCGTGCCGGTGTAAATGCCGAGCAACGTGTCGAAATCGCTGCCGCGGGTACCGAGGGTGGCGATGCCGGTGATGGGCGACGTCCACGTGTACCAAACGGACTTGCCGCCGGGTTTACCGGCGTGCAGCGGCTCGTCGGTTTCGCGCGTGGCGCCGAGGTTCGCCGCGCCCAATTGTCCGGATTGACCGGTAATCGTGACGCGATCCACAAAATTATCTCCCGCCGCGAGGACGTTGGAGACGCTGAGGAACAATCGCGCGGGCGGCGTGAGTGAACCGCCGAGCACGTTGAACACGACGACGCTGTAATTGCCGCCGTCGCCGACCTCCACGAGCGGGATGGTGTAGCACTGGCCCGTGGCGCCCGGGATGTTCGCGCCGTTATGCCGCCATTGGAAAAAGATCGGCGGCGTGCCGGAAGCGGAGGCGCAGAACGTCACACTGCCGCCGGCGGCGGAGTTGGTCGTCGTCGGAACGGATTCGAGCACGGGCGGCGTGCGCACCTGCCGCGCCAGCGAGAACTCGGAGGAGTTGCCGGCTTGATCCGTCACGGTCGCGGTGACGAATTGCGTGTAAACCGCACTGGCCGCGAAGCCAACCTGGAAATTCTCGGTGCCGCTGCCGTTCAGCGGGACAAACGACGAGCCAAGATAAAACTGGCCTTCGCCGTATCCCGAAGGGTCGGCCGTATTGTTGAGATAGAAGTCGAGCCGGTAATTCGCATTGGGCGTCGAGTTCAACGTGCCGTCAATCACGAGCCCGCCGTCGAAGCGCGCGTCGGTGAGCACGGGGAAATTCTGCAACTGGTTCGGGCCGCTGTCGGGATCGTCGGTGTCGTCGGGCGTCGGGCCGTTGTTGCCGAGGTCAATGCCGAGCGCGCCGTTGTGATGAATGAGATTGGCCAGGATGGCGTTCTGCGAACCGGTGGTGGCTTCGAGCGTGACGCCGTTGCGACCGTTGAAGGCGATGACATTGGTGATCACGGTGACGAGCGACCCGAGCACATTTTGGGACGCGCCGTTTTCGAGCCGCACGCCATCGAGACCATTGCCGACAGGCGTGGTGCCGTTGAGGCCGACGCCGATGAAGTTTCCGCGCAGGAGGTTCAACATCGCCGCCGCGCCGTCGAGGTGGATACCGCTGCCGTTGTTGCCGCCGAGGACGTTGCCGGCGAGATTCGTGTTGCCGCCAATCAGGTTCGGGCCGCAGGCAAGGTAGAGGCCGTCGCCGGTGTTGGCCGCGGCGTTGGTGCCGCTGGCGTCGGTGCCGATGAAGTTTCCTTGGACGACGTTGTTGCCATTGGTCACGAGGCGGAGCGCGGTGGCGAACCCGTTCAGGATCAGTCCGCGCACGGTGCTTTGTCCGGCGTTGATGACAAGACCATCGGTGCGATTGGACATGAAGCCGCCAGTGACTTCGACCAGCGGTCGGTTGACGAAGCCGGGTTGCGACCAGCCGTTGATGATGATGGGGCTGGTGATCTCGGGCAGCGGCGACGCGAGTGGAATCGTGTGCGTGCCGGCGCCGGGGAGATTGAAGAGGACGAGGTTTTCGCCGGGCGCGTCGTTCGCGTCGAGCAACGCCTGCCGCAATGTGCCGGGGCCGGCGTCGGCGTGATTCGTGACGTAGAGCCGGTAGGCGATGACGCGGACTTTGAAGGTGCACGCGTTGGTGTTGCCCGAGTCGTCGGTGACGACGGCGTGGACGGTGTTCGTGCCGACGGGGAATGCGAACCCGGACGATGGCAAAGTCACGAGCGCGAGGCCGCCGTCGCAAATATCTGTGATGATCGGCGCGGCGTACGTCACCGGCGCGCTGCCGGAATCGCGCGGTTGTTCCGCGGCGATGATGTTCGCGGGGCACACGATGGTCGGCGGCGTGGTGTCAATGATCGTGACGGTGAAGCTGCACGAGTTGGTGTTGTGGCAGGAATCCACGGCGAAGGAATAAACGTTGTTCGTCCCGAGCGTGAACGCGGTGCCGGACGGCGGAATGCTGTAAACCAAAACATTCGTGTCACACGCATCAACCGCGGTGACACCGAAACTCACCGGGGTGCCGGCGGGGCCGGTGCATTCGACGACGATGTTCGAGGAACAGGCGATGACCGGCGCAGTGGTGTCCACCACGTCAACGGTCTGGCTGCAAGAATTCGTGTTGCCGCAGGCATCCGTCGCGAGCCACGTTCGCGTCGTTGTGAAAGTGGTGCCGCAATGGTTGTTCGTCGTGGTGCCGCTGATCGTCAACGCGACGTTCGTACCGCAGGCGTCGGAGAAGGTTGGCGTGTCGAAAGTCCACGTGGCGCTGCATTCGACCACCCGATTGGAGGCGCAGTTGATCGTCGGCGGCGTGGTGTCGCGCACGGTGATGACCTGGGCGCAAACGGAGGTGAGGTTGCACGAGTTCACCGCGGCGTAGGTTCGCGTGATGACCAGTTCACAGCCATTCGTCGCGGTCGCATCGCCAAGGTGGTAGATGGCCGCAGTTGGAACCGAAGAAACCAAATTCGTGTCCGGCGCGGGCACGTTGCCGGGACATTCGACGGTGAGGTTGGTTGGGCAGGAGATCGGCGGGGCAGTGATGACTGTGAGCGTGGCGCAATTTGTGGCCGCGCCGCAGGCGCCGGTGACTTCGACGCAGTAACCGCCCGCGTCGGCGCTCACGACATTCGAGAGGACAACGCTGCTGTTCGTCGCGTTGGGGATCAACGTTCCGGACTTGCGCCAGAGGAAACTGAAAGGCCCCGTGCCGCCGGGCGTCGTGGCGAAAGTGACGACGACGCCGGGGCAGACGGTTTGATTCGTCAGGCCGGCGCTGGTGGCGGTGGCGAGAACCGTGACTATGATGTGCGCGGTCGCGTTGGTGAGATTGTTGGCGACATCGCAACGCAATCCATACGCGCCGTTGGTGCCGGCAAGAATCTGCACCGTCGGTTGGTTGGTGGCGCCGAGGATCGTGGCATTGGCGATATTGGTGGTGATTGACCAGACGTAAATCGGCGTTCCGTTCGTGAGGTCGGTGACGAACGAGAAGGAGTTGGTCGTGCCTTCGCAACCGGCCGCGGCGCCGGTGATTTGCGCAATTGGTTGTCCGTGTGCGACCAGACAGATGAGGGCGAAGGTGAAGCTGGCGAGGCGGAGACAAAATTGTGGCGCGACTTGGATCCGGTTCATAACGGTTGATGCGCAAGTGTTAGCACGGTCATTTAATTCTGTCGAGCAGGATGAATTGGTATTTCACCCGAGAGTTGCGCCCGGCGCGACTGCGTTGGAACGAGGCCAAAACGATTCGCGGATCGGAGCGCCGGTCTCCGACCCGCCTCGTTCTGTGAGTCGCCAGAAACACGCCGTAGCGGAGATCGGCACTCGAAACTCCCACGCCCTGCCGAAAATGGATCTTGGAAATCAATCTGGCCGTTTCGACGGCAGAAGGATTCCGGGGCGACGAGAAGTCAGCGCCCTTTTTGATCCCCGCTTTCTCTTCGTAAGTAGTGAAGATCGAGTAGCGCCTGACCGAAAATAATTCTCGCAAGCCGTGCGGATTTCTGTTTGATTCGTGCCGTCAAACCGAACGAGCGCGTCCGCCCATCGAAGGAATCAACTTGGTGCAAAATAATTGTATTCACGCGGGGCGCGGTAGCCAGTTAAAGTGGAAACGCAAAAACGAACTGCCTTGAACCGGTGCTAAACATGGCGTGGCTGGAACAATTTCGGGCGTTGGACTGGGGCCAAGCGGGGCTGATCGCCCTGGGCGCTTACATTTTGGGTTGCTTCACCATCGGTTACTATCTCGTCCGCGCGATCAAGGGAGTGGACATCCGCACCATCGAAAGCGGCAGCGTCGGCGCGCGCAATGTCAGTCGCGTGCTGGGCAAAACCGGATTCTTTCTCACCACGGTCGGCGATGTCGCCAAAGGCGCGTTCGCGGTTTGGGGCGCGCAACGCGTGGCGCACGATCCGTCGGTGACGGCCATGGCGTTGCTCGCGGTGGTGGCGGGCCACATCTGGCCGGCGCAACTTCGCTTTCACGGCGGCAAAGGCGTCGCCACTTCGCTCGGCGCGCTCGGGATTTACGACTGGCGGTTGCTGCTGGTTTACGGCGCGCTGTTCGCTTGCGGGCTGGCGGTCGTGCGAAAGACCATCCTGCCGGGACTGTTTGCGTTCGCGTGCCTGCCCGCGGCGGTTTTCGGATTTGAACACGACTGGACGAAAGCCGGCGCGCTCGGGTTGCTGGCGGCGATGGTGCTGTTTGCGCACCGGGCGAATCTGATGCAGGAAATCCCCGCGCTTGCAAATCGCTGGCGCGAGTTCACGAAGGCGAATCATCCCAAATTATGAACTCACGCGAACCGTTGGTCTTCAAAACCGCCACTGAAGATTGGGAGTTTGAGCAGATTCACCGGCTCAATTACAAAACGTTCGTCGAGGAGATCCCGCAGCATCAGGCCTCGCCGACGCACCGGCTGGTGGACAAATTCCACGCCGAGAACACGTATCTCGTCTGCTTCGCGGAACAAAAACTCGTCGGGATGCTCGCGGTGCGCGGCAACCGTCCGTTCTCGCTGGACCAGAAAGTTCCCGGGTTGGACAGCCACCTGCCGGCCGGGCGCACGGTTTGTGAGGTGCGGTTGCTCGCGATCGAAAGAAAATTCCGCGGCGCGCGCGGCGGCCAGGTCCTCTCGGGAATTCTCGCGTTGCTCTGGCAGCACGGCGTCGAGAAGGGCTACGACCTCGCGATCATTTCCGGCACCACGCGGCAGTTGAAACTTTATCAGCACCTCGGCTTCGTGCCGTTCGGGCCGGTGGTCGGCACCGGCGACGCGCAGTTCCAGCCGATGTACGTCACGCTGGAAACCTTCGAGGTCACGGCGCGGGAATTTCTCCGCGCCTCGCCGGCGCGTTCGTTCCAACCGAGCGCCGTTAATTTTCTGCCCGGCCCCGTGGCCGTCCGCCGCGAAGTGCGCCGGGCCTTCGAGCAGGCGCCGGAATCCCATCGCGCGGAATGTTTCAAGGCCGACTTCAAAGCCACGCGCAACGCGCTGTGCGAGCTGACGCGCGCGAAGCACGTCCAGTTGCTGCTCGGCTCCGGCACGCTCGCGAACGATGCCATCGGCGCGCAACTTTCGCGCATCGGCGGAAAAGGTTTGGTGTTGAGCAACGGCGAGTTCGGCAGCCGGTTGATTGATCAGGCGCGGCGTTTCCAGCTCAAGTTCGACACGCTCGAATACGAATGGGGCAAGGCCTTCGACCTCGCCGCCGTGGAGCAGCGGTTGAAGGGCAAGACGAAACCGGCGTGGCTCTGGCTCGCGCACTGCGAAACTTCCACCGGCGTACTGAACGATCTCGAAACGCTGAAAGCGCTCTGCGCCGCGCACGGTGTGAAGTTGTGCCTCGATTGCATCAGCAGCATCGGCGTGGTGGCGGTTGATCTCAACGACGTTTATCTCGCGAGTTGCGCGAGCGGGAAAGGTCTGCGCGCGTATCCCGGCATCGCGATGGTTTTTCACAATCACGAAATCCCGCCCGCGCCCGACTGCCTGCCGCGCTATCTCGACCTCGGCTATTTCAGCGAGCAACAAGGCATCCCGTTCACGTTCTCCTCGAACCTGCTGCACGCCTTGCACGCGGCGGTGCGGCGCGTGGACTGGGCCCGACGTTTCGCCGATCTCGCGGACCTCGCGGCGTTGTTGCGCGAGCGCCTGCCGGAACTCGGCTTGAACCTCCTCGGCACGGACGCGCAAACCTCGCCCGCCATCTTCACGCTCGCGCTGCCGCCGGACATGGGCTCGGTGAAACTCGGCGACGCGATGCAGGAAGCCGGTTATCTCCTGAGCTACAACAGTGAATACCTGCGCCAGCGGAACTGCATCCAGATTTGTCTGATGGGCGAGTGCACGCGGGAAAAAGTGATCTCGCTCGTGAACGCCCTCAGCCGCGCCTGCGGCAAACGCCGCGCGCCGTTGCCGGCGGAAAAGCGGCAGGCGTGAGCCGGTGAATGCCCACGAATTGAAATTGAAGGAAGGTGATGCCGCGCCCGCATTCAGCGCCGTGACCAACGGCGGCGGCCAGATCTCGCTCGCGGAACTCACAGGCAAACACGTCATCCTCTACTTTTACCCCCGCGATGACACGCCGGGTTGCACGAAGGAAGCGTGCGCCTTCCGCGATCACTTCGCGGGATTCAAAAAGAAAGGCGCGGTCGTCCTCGGCGTGAGCACCGATCCGGTGAAAGCGCACGACAAGTTCGTGGCGAAATTCAAACTTCCCTTCACGCTGCTCGCGGACGAGGACAAGCAGATCGTCGAAGCCTACGGCGCGTGGGGACAGAAAAGTTTCATGGGCCGGAAATATCTGGGCACGCATCGCGTGACGTTTCTCATCGGTCCGGATGGACGGATCAAAAAGATCTGGCCGCAGGTGAAGCCGGAGGAACACGCGGCGGAAGTGTTGGCGGCTTTGTGATCGGTTAATCGCGATTTGACAGTACGCGCAGGTTGGTGAATTCTGTGCGCCGTTCAATTTAACCCGTCAACCAAACAGAAAAGGAATTACGATTATGGCCATTGCAGTTGGAATCAAAGCGCCGGACTTCACGCTCAAATCGAAGTCGCCCGCGGATGCGGATGTGAAGCTCAGTAACAATTTCGGGAAGAAGAACACGGTGTTGTTGTTTTTCCCGCTCGCCTTCACGGGCGTTTGCACCACCGAGCTGTGCGATGTCACCGCCGGGTTGTCGGCTTACGCGGGGCTGAACGCGGACGTGATCGGCATCAGCGTGGACAGTCCGTTCGCGCAGGCGGCGTGGGCGCAGAAGGAAAAAATCGGCATCACGCTGGCGAGCGATCTGAACAAGACGACGACGAAGGCTTACGACGTGGTGTTCCCGATGCTCGCGGGCGTGGGCGACACGTCGGCGCGCGCGGCGTTCGTGATTGATAAGAACGGCGTGGTGCAATACGCCGAGCAGACACCGACGCCGAAGGATCTGCCGAATTTTGACGCGATCAAGGCCGCGCTCGGGAAGTTGCAGTAACACGAAGCGACATGGTTTTCAGAAAGGACGCCGGCGACGGCGTCCTTTTTTTGTTGTAGGAGACGACGTGAGGAGTTTCAAAATTCTCGGAATCAAGTTAGAGACTCCTCACGTCGTCTCCTACCGTATCGGTTGGGCATTCGTTCTCACGTTACTCAGTTCAATGACTTCACCGCTGTGCCACGGGTGCTCGACGCGATCAATCGTCAGCACGCGGGGCATGAACTGGATCTCGTGGCCGAAGATTTGGAGCACCACCGTGCCGGGTTGGAACAGTGTGTCCTGAAAGATGCACTGGCCGTACGGCACGGGGTAAGGGACTGGCCGCGCCTGTGTGAACTCAATGGTTTGCGGTGCGTTGGTCTGCGCGGGCGCGTCGGGGAAACTGATGCGAATGTGATGGAGGCCGAGTTTGGCGTGGGTCAATTCGAGCACGGGCCGGCCAGCGTCGTTCGTGAAAGTGACCGTCCACGGGCCGTTGACCACGCGGCGGTTTTCAATCCAATGAAACACCACCACGTAGCCGACGAGGCTGGCGATGAAGACGAGGATGATTTGCGCTGCGAGTCGGCCGCGTTTCATGCGTCACGATTGCGATGTTCGGCAGCGCGTCAATCCAGGCGAGCGGATCACTTCGCCTTGGCCGTCTGGTGTTGAAAATAAAACGTCCCGCGCTTGTTGCCCACCACGATGTCGGGAAGGTTTTTATTGCTGCACGGCGCGACCACGACCTGCGTGCCGACACCGGAGGATTCGTCAATGAGATGCGGCACGAATTCGGCGGTGTGTTTCGGCCCGCGCACCAGCTTGAACCAGTAGAGCACCGCGGGCGATCCGCTATCGGCGTCGCCCGACGGGCCGTGGGCCCAAAAGCGTTTGCCCGTCACGAGGTCCTTCAAGCCGTCGCCGTCCATGTCCGCGAGCGCCAAGGCGTGCAACTGGGAAAACGTCACGCCGTGTTCGTTTGGCACGCGCTTCTGTTCCGTGTTGAGGATGGCGTGTTGGGAAAAAGTAATCCCGCCATTCGTGCGCACCTGTTCCCACCAGACCAACCCGAAGCCGTGCGCGTGGAACGCCGTGATGACGTCGTTCCGTCCGTCGCCGTTCACGTCGTAGGCATACATCTGCGACCCGCCGGTCGAGCCGGGGTTGAACGCGAAGTCGTGAAAGGTCCACACCGGATCGCCCGCCAGCGATTTGGGATGCTCCCACCAGCCGTTCTTTTCCAGCAGATCGGGCCGGCCATCGCCGTTCACGTCGCCGACGCCGAGGCCGTGCGTGAACTTGTGATATTTGTTGTTGGGCGAAATGGGATGAAACGGCCAGGGCTTCGTGGGATCGCCCGCGTCCGGCGCGGCGTAACCGTAAAATCCTTTGGACGAGCAGACGATCTCCAGCTTCTTGTCGCCGGTGAGGTCGGCAAACGTCGGTGATTCATTGTCCGTCACGTCCAACGCGATGTGCTTTGGCCAGTGACCATCACCGCCTTTGGGATTTTCATACCAGATGGTTGCTTCGCCGGGAAAACCCATGATGAGAATGTCGTCCCAGCCGTCGCGATTGAAATCCGCAGCGAAGGCGATGAAGTTGTCCGAGTATTTATTCGCAACCCCCAACGCGCCCTCGAAGCCTTCAATCTTTTCCTCGGCCCCGTCGGCGGACTTGCGCGTGAAGGCGGCCTTGGCGGGATAATATTCGTGGCGCGCGGTGAAGTCCGGGCCGGCGTACCAATACGGCCCGGAGACGATGTCCAGTTTGCCATCGTGATTGAAGTCGCCGAAGTTTGCGCCTTCGCCCCAGAATTTGTCGGTCAGGACTGTTTTCTTGAACCTGTGTTGTTGATCGGCCGCGACCGCGCCAAGGGCGCACGCGAACGAGGCGACGACAGGAAGTATGAACTGATTCATGGGAAATGTCTGACAGTCCTTGCGCGCCAAGTCAAGGCAACTGAAACGGAGTGCGCCCGTCCCCGGGCGCAGCAAGGTTGGAACGACAGCGGGGTGTGGATTTTTTGAGTGCGCCTGAAACGCCTGCCGTGCTGCGCCCGGGACGGGCGCACTCCCGGCTCAATCCAGCGCGAGCACGCGGTAGAAACGTTGCGCCGGGCCGAGGGGATCGCTCTTTGATGCCGTCGGGCCGGTGGCGGTCACGTCGGGCGCGAGGTCGGTCCAGTTGGTGTCGTCGAGATTGTCTTTGTATTGCACGCGATAAGTTTTTCCGCCGAGCGCGCTCCACGTGAGCGTGAAGTTTCCGCCTGACGAATCGAGCGCTGAGAGTTGCGGCGGCGGGGTGATGAGCGAGAGCACGCCCTCCAGACTGATGACGGTGTCCACGGCATTGCTGACCTGGACGGAGTAACCGCCGCTGTCCGCGAGCTGGACGCTGGCAATGTTGAAGCTGCTCGCGGTGGCGCCGGCGATGTTCGTGTCGTTGACGCGCCATTGATAAAACAACGGCGGCGTACCGGAAGCCACGACGGTGAAGGTGACGTTCGCGCCGAGATCCACCGCCTGGTCCGCGGGCGGTGTGATGATGAAAGGCGGATCGAGGACCATCAGCGGCACCGAGGCGCTGGTCGCGGTGCCCGCGGTGTTGGTGACGACGACGGAATAATTTCCTTCGTCGCCCTGAAGCACGGTGTTGAGCAGAAGCGTTGGACTGGCCGCGCCGGAGATGCGACCGCCGTCGCTGAGGTTCGTGCCGTTCAAGCGCCAGCGATAGGTCAACGTGGTTTGACCGGCGGCGGCGACGGTGAACGTAGCGGTGCCACCGGGGAGATTCGTGCTCGCGACCGGTTGCGAAGTGATCGCGGGCGCGACCTTGAGGGCGGCGGCGGCGCTGTAAACCGGGCCGGCGCCGTTACTGACGACGGCGTCGTAATTCGCGGCGTCGCCCGCCTGCGCGTTGCTGACCGTGAGCGTCGCGGTCGTCGCGCCGGAAATATTTCCGCCGTTGATAAGATTCACGCCGTTCTTGCGCCACTGATAACCAGTGACCGTGTTCGCGGCGACGACGGTGAAAGTGGCGGAGTTGCCGGCGACGACGGTTTTGTTCGTCGGACTGCTGCTGATGGTCGGCGGGTCGTAATACTCGACTTTGAAATCATCCACCCACGCATCACCGACGGTACTGCCCGAACCGACGGAGCCGACGACCACACAGTCCCACGCCGGCAAGGTCAGGCCGGTGAAGGTGCGACACAGAACTCCGTCCACGTACCAATTCACCGTGCTGGAGTCGGCCAGGCGTTCAATCTCGAACTTGTGCCAGCCGGTGGAACGGATGGGCGCTCCGGCACCGTTCAAATTGAACCAGCCCGCGTTCGCGCCGTTGACGATGCGACCCTGATACTTTGTCGCGTCGAACACCTCACCCGGCAACGTGACGGTGTTGTATTTGCCGATGGCCAGCAGTTGGCTGAGCGAACCCTGTTCAAAGCCGCTTCCCGAATAGGAACGCACTTCGGTGAACACGCGTGTCTGGAGCCCGGCGTAAGTATCGTAAATCCAGAACGTCGCTTTCCCGCGCCCGGCCACTTCCGCGCCGATGTTGCGGTACATGCGGCAGAGCGAATTGGTCACGAGGGCGCTGCAAGTGCCGCCGCTCGTGTGGTTCTGCGCCGTGGAACTCGCCAGCATGACGGCGCCCGGCGAAGCCGTGTTGCTGGCCAGCCCCCAGTTGTTCATGTTGCACGCCTCAAAGGTTTCATTGAACGCCACCAGCGTGCTGACCGCCAGCGCCGCGCTCGCACTGGCGACGGTGCCGTTGGCGTCCGTGACGTTGACATTGTAGTTGCCAACGTCGGTTTGCTGCACGTTCGTGATGGTGAGCGTGGTGCCGGTGACGCCGGAGTATTTCGTGCCGTTCGCGAGATTCGCGCCGTCCTTGCGCCACTGATACGAGAGCGCGCCCGAGCCGGTGGCGGCGACGCTGAAGGTCGTGTTCACGCCAGGGGCGACGGTCTTGCTCGCCGGTTGGGTCGTGATCGTCGGGCCGGGACTGACGACGTTGATGGTGAGCGCGACTTGATCGCCGAAGTAAACCAGGCTGGCGCTGTTCATCTGGAAATTCGCCGTGTAGCTGCCGGGCGCGGCGGGCGCGGTGAAGTTGACGGTGAAGCTCGCGTTGGCGCCGGGCGCGACGTTCGCCGCGGGCGGCGTGGCGAACGTGCCGGCCGTGAGGGTGCCGGAATAATTGTTGAGTGTGTAACCGCTGCCGCCGCTGGCGGTCCAGGTCGTCGTGCCGTTGTTGTTCATCGTGAACGTGCAGGAGAACGCCTGGCCGGGATTGAAGTTCGCCCCGTTGGCGACGGTCTTGGAGACGAACGCAGCGTCGTCCGCGCCGCCGATGAGCAGATTCATGAAATGGGTCCAGTCCCAGTACGGCCCGGGATCGGTGTGGGTGTTGCAATAAGGATCAATGCCGAAATTGGCCGAGGCATACGCGGGCCAGCCCGCCACGGATTTCTGGCCGTGCGCGATGACGTGATTGCGATCCTTTGCGATGCCGAACTTGTCGCACAGGTGACGGTGGAGGAGCGCGGAGGCCTGATACATTTCCTCGGTGTACCAGGCCGGGTTGCTGGCGAAACCTTCATGCTCCGTGCCCGTCGAGTAACGATTCCAACAACCGGCGTGCCACGCATAATTGGACTCGCGCACCAGTTGGGAGATTTCGCCGCGCTCGGCATCCGTGGAATAATCCTTCAGGCCGTTGACGCAATAGTGGATGCTGACCGCGACGTTGTAGCTCCCGCTGGTGTTGAGGTCGCAACGATTCAAATATGAAATGCCCGTGAGGTAGTAGCCCTCCATGTCGTGGATGACGACGAATTGTTTTCCGTAGCCCGTGGTGTAATACTTCGAGCAGGTGACGAGGCGCGTGACCGCGGGGGCGTAATCGGTCGAGGCGACCACGGTTGTTCGCGGCGCGAGCAGGAGAGTGGCGCAAACCAGAGCCGCAAGCACGCCGGGACATCGGGCGCGTCGCCACCGGACGGAGTGCGACAGAGTTTTCATGGTTTGGAGGAGAGTCTAAAAGAAGCGGGGCAGGATTGCAAACCGGGAGGCGACATATTCGTGTGGGTGAAAGTGGCTGGCCTGGCGCGCCGAAGCCCGGAGCGGTCGTAGCCAAGTGTAAAATCGTCCGGGCCCGCTTTCGCTTCGCTTCAGCGCGGCAGCCTTTGCCCGCTCCTGCGTCGCGGGCGAAGGCTGGTGGAGCCAACAGGATTCGAACCTGCGACCTTCTCATTGCGAACGAGACGCTCTACCAACTGAGCTATGACCCCATTTCGCCCGACGCCGTTATTTTCTACACGAATCCCGGCGCCGCGCAACATCAGACTTCGGCGTGGTTTCAGAAAGGGTGCGATTAAAGGCGGGTGAGGGTGAGCGGGTGCTGGCGGTAATTTTGGACTGCGGTGGCAAGTCGGACGCGACACCGCTTTGGCACCGATGACGGCAATGGCAATGAGCAACCCGCCCCGTTCGCTCGAAAGCGGTGTCGCGTCCGACTTGCCACCGCAGTCCATAATGCCCTCACCCGTGAATGGCGCTTAGTTAAGGGCATGTGTCGTTGATTTTTTCTGGGTGGCTTCGGCAATGATT
>SIBJ01000086.1 GCA_009695195.1 Pedosphaera sp. | reverse complement strand
GACAGCAGATGTGAAAATCCAGCGAGGAATGGAGTCGTTTGTTTCATGCGCCACTTTGAAACAACTCGCTCCAAGGATCCAGTTATATTCGCGTACAATTGCTGACGCGTTTTTCCTTATCTAAGCGCCATTCCCCTCACCCGCTTTTATTCACACCCCCGCCAACCGTCGCCATCAAAAACGAGTTGCCAGAATGGGATGGGTTGAAGATAATCTGCGCACGATGCTCGACACTAGGAATTTGGCGGGGCGTCGTTCCGGTGGCGCGGTTAGCTCAGTGGTAGAGCACTACCTTGACACGGTAGGGGTCACAGGTTCGAAACCTGTATCGCGCACCATTCTTCAAAACCAGTCCTTCATTGCCATGAATCGAAAAGTGCGTTGCGGCGTTTTCACTGTGCTGATGGTCGTGCTCGCTATCGCTCCGGTCGTCGGAGTAGCCGCAACCAAACCGAACATCCTCATCATCGTCGGCGACGACATGGGCTATGCCGATGTCGGATTTCATCGGTGCAAGGACATTCCAACGCCCCATCTCGACGCGCTCGCGGCGTCGGGCGTGAGGTTCACGAGCGGCTACGTCTCCGGGCCGTACTGTTCGCCGACGCGGGCGGGATTGTTGACCGGGCGCTACCAGACGCGCTTCGGACACGAGTTCAATCCGGATGGAGGCGGCCAAGGCTTGCCGCTCACGGAGAAAACCATCGCGGATCGCCTCAAGTCCGCCGGCTACGCCACGGGCCTCGTCGGCAAGTGGCATCTCGGCGGCGACGCGGAACATCATCCGCTCCAGCGCGGGTTCGATGAGTTCTTCGGTTTCCTCGGCGGCTCGCACAGTTATTTCCAGTCCGCCGGCATCCAGCGCGGGACGAATCAGATAACGGAACTGGATTACACCACCGACGCGTTTGGGCGCGAGGCGGTGGCGTTCATTGACCGCCACAAAAGTGAACCGTGGTTTCTTTACCTCGCGTTCAACGCCGTCCACACGCCGATGCACGCGACCGATGACCGCCTCGCAAAGTTTCCGCAGGTCGCCGATAAAAAACGCCAGACCTACGACGCCATGATGCTGGCGATGAACGAGGCCATCGGTCGCGTTCGCAAAAAAACTCGCTGAGGTCGGACTGGAAACGAACACGCTGGTTTATTTCATCGCCGACAACGGCGGGCCGGTGATGCCCGGCACCACGATGAACGCCTCGCGCAACGATCCGTTACGCGGTGGCAAACGCACCACGCTCGAAGGCGGCGTGCGCGTGCCGTTCCTCGTGTCGTGGCGGGCCACTTGAAACCGGGCGTCTATTCGCAACCGGCCATACAACTCGACCTCACCGCGACCGCGCTCGCGGCGGCGGGCGTGCCGGTCAATCCCGATTGGAAACTCGAAGGCGTGAACCTGCTGCCGTTCCTGACCGGCGAGAAAACCGGCGCTCCGCACGACGCGCTTTACTGGCGCTTCGACGGGCAAATGGCGATTCGCGCCGGCGATTTCAAGCTCGTACGCTACGACAGCAATGCCGACACGCTCACCGGCGTGCGCAACCAACCCGTCAGCGCGGTGAAGCTTTACAACCTCGCATCGGACGTTGGTGAAACCAAAGACCTCGCCGGCGCGATGCCGGAGAAGGTGAAGGAACTCCAATCGAAGTGGGACGCGTGGAATGCTTCCAACATCAAACCGCGTTGGGGCAGCGCGCACACGGACAACGACGGTGCCGAACCCGGCACGCGTGCCCCAAAGAAACCCAGGAAAGCCAAGAGCACCGCTGAAGGTAAATGACGGTGCAGTGAAACCCCAGCGAGGAATCTTCAGTTTCATTCAACCCCTTGGATGAAACGCGAGCTTTGTAACCTTTAATTTAGCGCTTCACAATTAAAGCGTAACGCTTCATCCTTTAATTCGTTCGGCGGGAACTAAAACTTGTTTCAATGTCATGAATCGCGGGTTGACCGGTCACTACGTTCCGCTTCCTTCCGCAGCGGGGGAGAAAGCCCGCGCTTTTGTTCCCAACCCGTTGCCGCCGGCACCACCATTGGAACTCGACACCGAGATTCAAGAACTCATCCAGAATGCGATGCTCGCCCTTGGTCGCCTGGATGGACTTACCACCGTGTTGCCCGATCCAGCCATCTTCCTTTACTCCTACATCCGCAAGGAAGCCGTGCTGTCCTCGCAGATCGAAGGCACGCAATCCAGCCTCTCCGATCTCCTGCTCTTTGAAATGGAAGGTGTGGCCGGCGTGCCGTTGGACGACGTGCAGGAAGTCTCCAATTACGTCGCCGCAATGAACTACGGGCTGAAGCGGCTGGAAAAACGTCCGCTGTCGCTCCGGCTGTTGAAAGAAATTCACGGTGTCCTGCTGGCGAAAGGACGCGGCAGCAAGAAAGAGCCCGGCGAATTCCGGCGCTCGCAGAATTGGGTGGGCGGCACCCGCCCCGGCAATGCCGTGTTCGTTCCACCGCCACCGGACCAGATAATCGAATGTCTCGGCGCGCTGGAAAAATTCCTCCACAACGACCCCGTCAAGACCCCGCTCCTGATCAAAGCCGCGCTGGCGCACGTCCAGTTTGAAACCATCCATCCGTTCCTCGACGGCAACGGACGCCTGGGCCGGCTGCTCATCACCTTTTTGTTCTGCGCGGAAGGCGCGTTGCGCGAGCCGCTGCTTTATCTCAGCCTCTACTTCAAGCAACACCGCCAGCAATACTACGACCTGCTGCAATCCATCCGCCTCACCGGCGATTGGGAAGCGTGGGTGCGCTTCTTCCTGACCGGCGTAGAAGAAACCGCCAAACAAGCCGGGCAAACCGCGAAAGCCCTGATGAAACTCGCCGCCGCGGACGAGAAACGAATTCAAGCCATTGGCAAAGCTTCCGGCTCGGCCTTGCGCGTTCATCGGCTGCTTCAAGCACAACCAATCCTCTCGATTGCCAGTGCCGGCGAGGAATTGAAACTCAGCGTCCCGACGGTGACCGCGTCCCTGAAACACCTGGCCAAACTCGGCATTGCCCGCGAAACCACCGGACGCAATTACGGCCGCATTTACGCATACGACAAATATCTCAAGATTCTTAACGAGGGAACTGAGCCGCTTGATTGAAATCTGCACACCTCCGCAAAACAATTAAGCCATTTACCTTGTTCGACTCGTTTCTTTACCCATCACCTGGCGCAAACAATTGCGCCCTGTCCGTTCGTTTCACCGTCCACCCCACGAAAAAACTTTCCTTTCCTTGCCGCCATGTCTTTGTGGTTTGCAACTCAACCAAGCCATGCCTGAAAAACTTGCCCTCGAAGGCGGCCCGAAAGCCGTGCGCAACCCGCTCGCGCCGTGGCCGCAGTTTGACGAACGCGCCATCAAAGCCGTCGAGGAAGTCCTCCGCTCCGGCAAGGTCAATTACTGGACCGGCCGGCGCGGGATGGAGTTCGAGAAAAAATTCGCTGAGTGGCAGGGCAGCCGTTACGCCATCAGTGTCGCCACCGGCACGGCGGCGCTGCATGTCTCGCTCGCCGCGCTCGGCATCGGGCCGGGCGACGAGGTCATCGTGCCGAGCTACACGTTCATCGCCAGCAGTTTTTCCATCGTGCAGGCCGGCGCGATTCCGCGCTTCGCCGATGTGAACCTCGACGATCACTGCATCAGCATTGAATCCGCGGAGAAGTTGGTGAACGACCGCACCAAGGCGATCATGCCCGTGCATCTTTACGGCAACGTCTGTGACATGGACGCGATCCGCGCGTTCGCAAAGCAGCACAAACTGTTCGTCATCGAGGACAATGCCGAGGCATTCGGCGGCGAATACAAAGGCAAAAAAACTGGCACGCTCGGCGAGATGGCCGGTTGTAGTTTTTGCCAGAACAAAACTTTCACGACCGGCGGCGAGGGCGGGATGGTCACGACGGACGACGAGGACCTCGCCTGGCTCGCGCGGAGTTTTCGCGACCACGGCTACGACGTGAAACAGCGGCTCAACCTTCTGGAGTTGGAGCAAAAGCTGCCCTACATCCACAACATGGTGGGCTGGAACTATCGCATGACCGAGATGCAATCGGCCATCGGCCTCGCGGAACTGGAACGGATGGATTCGTGGAACATGCCCGCGCGCCGGCGCAACGCGCAGATTCTGGTGGACGCGCTCAAGCCGTTGCCGCAGGTGAAATATTGTCCGGTGGACACGCCCGAGCGGCGCAACGGCTGGTATGTGCTGGCGTTCTCGCTGAACATCGAGCAATTGCGCTGCGACATCAAAGAATTCGTGAAAGCGGCGGCGGCGGAAGGCGTGCCCTGTTGGAAAGTTTTCTGGCCGCAATGTCACACCGAAGCGGCGTTTCAAAAACACAATGCCTTCGGTCGCTCGGGTTTTCCCTTCAAGTCGAAGGAATACGCCGACGCACAAAGCGTGGACTACAAGAAGGTCGCCGTGCCGAACGCGCTCTGGCACGAGGCGCACACGTTCACGTGCTTTGCGTACCCGACGTTCACGGCGTCCGACATGGAGCAGATTGCAGCAGGGTTGGTGAAAGTCATCCAGCACTTCGCCCGGTGAAACGCAAAATGGTTTCCGCCGTGGTGGCGCCGTTGAAAAATGGAGCGAGCGAAGGGATTTGAATCCACTCGGACCAGTCTGCCGCGCCCCGGCCGAATTCATCCTCAATCACCCGATGACAAAATGGGCGCAGAAACCTCCCGTGCCGTGACCGTTACCACCGGCCGGTCACTTCTCTCGCGCCATGTAGAACCCCCCGTCGTCCAGGCGATCGAGAATCATGTCCACGGTGAGCTCGATGCCACCGAGATTTTCGCGCACGACTTTCAGCGCGTTCTGGCCGAGTTGCTCACGGCGCTCACGATCGGCCAGCAGCGCGGCCAATTGTGTTTCCAATTCCGCCGCGTCCCGCACCTGCACCGCGCCGTTGTTGGCCACGAAACTTTTTGCGACGTCGGCGAAGTTCTGCATGTTCGGACCGAAGACCATCGCCTTGCCGAGCGCGCCGGGTTCGATGGGATTCTGCCCGCCCTCGGCCGCGAGACTTTTGCCGACAAAGATCACGGTGGCGTACTCGTAAAAATATTTCAGTTCGCCGGTCGAATTCACGAGCAGGCAGTCCAGCTCGCCGGATTTGTGCCGCGTGTGCGCGGTGATCTCGCTGCGGTAAACGAACCGGATGCCGCGGGCTTCCAGGTCGCGCCCCGCCTCCCGGCTGCGTTCCTGGTGGCGCGGAACGAGAATCAAAAACAATTTCGGAAATCGTTCGCGCAACTTTTTGTAAACGTCCGCCAGAATCCCCTCTTCGCCCGCGTGCGTGCTGCCGGCGATGAGCAATTGCGCGTCGCGCGGCACGCCGAGTTGGTCCAGCATCGCGGGGATGCGCAATGGTTGACGCTCGTCCACTCGCGCCGCGTCAAATTTCAAACTGCCGACGATGCGGACGGCTTCGGGCCGGCAACCGAGCTCGCGCAGCCGCGCCGCGTCGGCCTCGGTTTGCGCGCCGACGCCCGCGAACGCGGCGAAGAGCGGGCGGAAGAGAAAATGAAATCGCTTGTAGCCGCGGTACGAGCGGTCGGAGAGCCGGGCGTTGACGAGGAACAACGGAATTTTTTGCTGCTGCGCGCGCCAGATGAAGTTCGGCCAGATTTCGGCCTCGACCAGCACGATGGCCTGCGGTCGCAACGTGGCGATCGCGCGCGCGACGTATTTTTTCCGGTCAATCGGATAATAAACCTTGCTGACGTGCTTGGGGAGTTTCTTGCGCAACTCGCCCATGCCGGTGGTGGTGGTGGTGGAGACGACGATCTTGGCGTTGGGCACGCGGGGTTCCAGCGAGCGGATGAGTTGGGTGCAGAGGTTGACTTCGCCGACACTGACGGCGTGGAGCCAGATGACCTGGCGGTTGGTGATGGACTGTTTGTGGCTGGTGTCGAACTCGCCAAAGCGCTGAAAAAATCCCGCGCGCCAGTTCCCGCGCCGCCGCATCCGCCAGAAATAATAGGGCGACGCCAACAGGAAGGCGAAGGTGAACAGGATGTTGTAAACGGTTCGCACTGGGTTTCTGATTGAACGTCCGCCGCTTGAGTTGCACCAAACGCGCCTCGCCCATTCCAACTCAACTGCTAGATGGGCGAACGACCCCTAAGGTTCCCGACTTAATGCCGGAAAAACAGCCACCACACAAGCAGCAAAGTCGGCAGCATGAACGGCAAAGTATAGCGGAGGATGAAGCCCAGAAACGTCGGCGTATGGACCTTCTGCTGGTCGGCGATGGACTTGACCATGAAATTTGGGCCGTTGCCGATGTAGGTGTTCGCGCCGAAAAACACCGAGCCCACACTGATCGCGAGGATGAAGTTGTTGAACGCCGCGTTGCCGACGAGGTAAGCGATCTCGACGTGCTCACGGTCAATCGCGCCGCTGGCCAGTGCCGAGGCGTGGTAGGTCTGGAGCGCGGCGAAGGTCTGGCGGACTTCCTCGGCGTGACCGCCAGCGACCGTCGCGAGGTCGCGCCCGTGGGTCTGGACGAGTTGCTGGACCTGCGTCACCACGTCGGCGTCAATGCACGCGCCGAAGGTCGCCTTCAGAAAACTCAGGTACGTGGGCACGTTGTCGAGCACGCTCGAAAGCACGCCGCTGCCCCAGTAAAAAACCGCCGGCGCCGGGTGGCCCAGGCTGGCGGATTTTATCTCCAGCCAGTCTAGCGCCGGCATCATCGTGGCGAAGATGCCGAGGAACAGGATCGCGACCTCTTTGATCGGATGGAAATCGAAATGGTTCGCCTCATGCACCGGCTTGCGCGTGGTGAAATACGATCCCGCCGCCGCCGCGAACATCAACCCTTCGCGCAGGAACGGTGGATCTTTGACGAACACCGCGACGAGAATCACCGCAAGGAAAAAAAGATTCGCCAGTCCCTCGAAGCGCCAGGATTCGTGCGCCGTTTCTTTTTCGCGAACCGGCTTGGGCGCGCGGCAGAAGTTGAGCGTGTCCACGACGTAGAACATCGCCAGCAGCGCGCCGAGACCGACGGCCCACATCGGCCAGCAATGTTGCGCCACCCACCAGAACGGCACGCCTTTGAGATAGCCCATGAACAACGGCGGATCGCCGATCGGCGTCAGGCAGCCGCCCACGTTCGACACGATGAAAATAAAAAACGCGATGTGATGGCCGGTGACGCGGTATTTGTTCATCCGGATCCACGGGCGGATGAGCAACATCGAGGCGCCGGTGGTGCCGAGGAAATTCGCCAGCACCGCGCCGGTGAGTAGAAACAATACGTTGGTGAGCGGCGTGGCTTCGCCCTTCACCGCGATGTGGATCCCGCCGGAGACGACGAACAGCGAACCGATCAACGCGATGAAACTGACGTATTCGTGCGCGACGTGCAGCACCCGCGGCGTGGCGTCGAGGCCGACCAAATAATAAACCAAAGTGACCGCGCCGAGTGCGAGGGCGACCTTCGGATAATGTTTCGCCCACCACTTGGCGGCGATCAGCGGCGCGAGCGCAATCGCCGCCAGCAAAATACCGAACGGCAGAATCATCCACTGGTTGGGAACGATCGGGTCGTGATTCATGCGCGCCGAAGTTACGGGGAGCGCGAGCACACTTCAATCGAAAGCGATGGCGGGCGGCGCGCGGCGTTCACGCCGCTTCAGCTTTCGATTGGCAAAGAGCGGTCGGAAATCAACCGGCTTGCTGATGTTGAAGCGGGCTGAAGCCCGCGTTCCGGAAATTATGAGATCACGGCGGGCGTCGTGGGGAGGCAAGACCGCGGAGGTGTTTTCGCGGGAACACTTACTCCAGCGGCCTGGCCGTCCCAAATCGTAACTGAACGACGGGTCCGCGGCGGCGCGTCCAGTTGAAGGGACGCGACGCACCGCAGGTTTACCGTCGTTCAGAAAAGCGTGCGGCGGTCGCGACGAAAACGGCGCGACGGGAAGCCGTGAGCGCGGGCGATGTGACGATGCACATTCGTCCGTGCTCACGACCTCCCGCGCGCCGGGGCCCCACTTCAAGCGTCGAGGTTTTCATGCGGCGAGCAGTTCACGGCTGCGTTCGCGAATGTTTTCCTGCCGCGCGGCCTGAGTGAAAGCCGCGCGCGCCTTCTCCTCGAAGAGCGTCGGGAAAACCAGCAACGGCACAGCGGTGGTCCACGCCAGCGCCGCCGCTTCGTTCGCGGCCCGCCGCAACCGCGCGTTCAACTCCGCGCCCGTCGCCAGTTCCAGTTCGTCCCAGAGCAACCGCTTCTTGAGCCGCTCCAATTCGGTTTCCGCCGTGGCGCGGAAGGGCGCGGCGGGCACGGGCCGCACCTCGAACCACGTCTCCGGCGCGAACCGCGCTGGCAGTTTTCGTTTTGTGTTCATGTTCGTTCTTTCGTTCGGCCCCGAGACCGTCGGGGCGTTCGGTTTCAACAAAAAACCCGCGATCGCCTTGGCAATCGCGGGTTTTTGAAATTGTTTTTGTTATCGTCTAAAAACCTTCACCCGCGAAGCCAAACGGCAGAACGGAACGCTGCCAGATGGACATATGTCCATTTACGCGCGTTGCAGTCTGCATGGTCATTGCGGTCTTCATTTCCGTTGCGGGCACAGTGGACTCGATTTTGCGGCGGATGTCAAAAAAGTTTTTCAAACTCCTTCGACGCGGGCGCCGCCTGAAGGTGGAACTCCGAACCGTCAAGTGTCCACCGGACTGCCTGCTTTCCGGTTCTGTCTGTCAAATCTCGGGACTGAAACCGGCGGGCGACGGTTTCTGCCTCAGTTTCGCCGGAAAAAACCACGCCACGGCTCCGGTGTCGCTGGCTTGGGCTTTGCTTAACTTACGGCATGAGCACCATCACATTCAAAGTGCAGGGGAAAAGCGGCGGCTACGTGAAGGCCACGGTCGTCCCCGGCAATCACTCGGAGGAGTCTCGCTTCGGCCTGCTGGACGGGGCCATCGTGACGTTCTTCCTGTTGTGCGTGAGCGGATTGATTTACCTGCTCGCGTTCGCGTGATTTCACCCGCCGCCTAACGCGCGCCCGGATCCCGCGGCGAGGTGAGCCGTGGCGCGGGCGGGGCATTGGTCGCGCCGGAATTCTTGAACGTCGAGCGCAACAACCAGTGCCGTTTCAACCCTTGGATCAGATCGTCCGCATCCGTCACCGCTTTTGAAACCGAGCCGAGCATGTTCGTGTTCGACTGCACCTGCGTGTTCAGATTGCTCGTGAGGTCGGCGAGGTTGTCGAGCGAGCGGCCAAAATTATCCAGCACCGCCGTCAGGTTCGTGTCCGCGTGCGCGAAGGCGGCGGCGGTGTTCGCCAGCATCGCGTCCGCCTGGCGCGTGCCGTTCGTGCCAAGCGTCCACAAACCCAGCGAACCCGGCTCGCGCAGTTGCGTGGTGATGAAGGCGAGGTTCGACGCGGCGGGTTGAGCGCCGAGCGCGACGACGTTAAGATTGGAAGTGAGATTCGCGCTGTTGGCGAGCACGGCGGCGATCTTGTTCGTGAGGTCGAGGATGTTGGGCAACGCTTTTTCCACCTGGCCGACGAGTTTGTCCAATCGCTCGCTGACGGCGGGGGCCTCATCGGCCACCAGCCAGTAAACATTCGCCTTCAGGTTCGCTTTGGGATTCGATTTGCGGACGAACCGCACGTAGCTGCCGTCGCGATCGTGCCAGACGGCGGTGGGAGATTTCTTTTCCTCGCGCGTGTCGAAGGCGGAAATCTTTTCGCGGAGCGGCCGGAGCCTGGCGAGCGTTTCCTTTTTCAACGGCACGAGCGCCGGCACGACGAGGTTTGTTCCGGTGTGATCATAGACATCCTGCGCCAGCTTCCACTTCTCGGGCGCGGCCATTTTTTCCGCGTCGGCCAGCGTCAATTCAGACAGCGGATAAAAAATATAGGTCGCGTGGCCGCCCGTGCCTTTGGTCACCTCAAGCGTGCGCTTGCCGAGGAAATCGCTGTCCACTTTCGTCCGCGAACCCTCGGTCCACAGATAGCCGTAGTTCGGCTCGATGATCTCGAACTCGACGTAAACGCTATGGTCAAAATCGTCCGGCGGCTGCGGCTGCACGTCGGTGATGCGCCCGGCTTCGAAGCCCATCAACATCACCGGGTCGCCGATCTTCAAACCCGTCGCGCGGTCCACGAACGTGAAATAAGGCGCGCGGGTCTTGAACCACCCCTTGCGCTTGGCCGTGTTGTGGAGGTAATAGCCGAAACCGAACACGAGCAGCGCTGTCGCCAGCAACACGAACCAGCCCACCGCGCGCTCCATCCGGTTGAGGCGCGTGCGCAATTGCGGGGTGAGGTCTTGCAGGGCCATCGGAGATTTTTGATTTATGATTTACGATTTACGATTGCCGTGTCGGACTGCGGCGCGGCCATTTCGCCGGACAACAATTCCCGAACTAACAAATTGTCGCTGGCGGTCAATTCGCCGCGCGTGCCTATCACGGAGAATTTTTTCGCGTCGATCACCGCGAACTTCCGGTTGTTCCCCAGCCACGGCCGCAGATCGTCGGTCGCTGCCACGAGCGTCATGCGCCGCCCGCCCATGAAGCTATGGCCGGCGGACAATTGTTCCAGAAAATTCAGCCACCACGCGGCGTGGCGCGCGTCGAGTCCGGCGAGCGGATTGTCCAGCAGCAACACCTCCGGTTTGAGCATCAGCGCCCGGGCGAGGCCGGCGCGTTTCTGCCAGTTGCGCGCGAGCGACGCCGGCGAACTGCGCGCGAAATCCACCAGGCCGGTCAGCGCCAGCAACTCCGCCACGCGCGCTTCGGCGTCGGCGCGCGACAGATTTTCGTGATAGCGCAGCGGCAACGCGACGTTCTCCGCGACGGTCATGCGGTTGAACAACTGCCCGCCGTCGAACCCGAATCCGATCCGCAACCGGTGCGCCATCCGCTCGTCCTCGAAGATGGGCATCGGTTCGCCGAGAAATTCATACGAGCCGCGCGCCGGCGACGTCATTCCGCCGGCGAGAAACAACAGATCGCTTTTGCCGGAACGTTGCGGCCCGGCGACGACCCAGAATTCACCCGCGCCGACCGTCCACTCCAGATTTTCCACCACGACCCGTGCCGGGTCACGGACTGAACTGACGGCGACGCCGCGCATGACGATGGCGGGTGAATTTTTATTGTTGGCTTCCTCCGGCATCAGACGGTGAGATAAATGATGATGAACAACGCGTCCACGAGCACGCACGCGATCACGCTTTGCGCCACAGCGCGCACGGTCGCGCGCGGGACTTCCTCCAACCGCAGCGGTTGCGCCAGCCCGTGATAGCAGGTGGTGATGGCGATGATGAAACCGAACGCGCAAGTCTTCAGCGCGAGCAGCACGAAATCCATGTAACTCAACGCGCCCGCGATCTGGCTGAAATAATCCCCCGGCAACAACGGCACGTCTTCGAGAAAGGCCCACAAGTAACCGCTGACCAGCGCGCCGAGGATCAAATAAACCGTCAGCGCGAATACGCCCGCCATCATCCCGATCACGCGCGGCACGACCAGAAAATGCACCGGGTCAATGCCGAGCGCCTCCAGCGACTCGACCTCGCCCAGCGCGCGCGCCGTGCCGAGTTCGACCACGTTCGCGCTGCCCACCCGCGCAAGCACGAGGAACGCCGTGAGCAACGGGCCGAGTTCCCGCACCACCACGATCACCATCACCGAGCCGATGTATTGGATCGCGCCGACGCGCGTCAACCACGACACCGTCTGGCCGATGACCAACAGCCCCAAGCCCCCCGCGACGAACAGAAACATCGGCAGCAAACGCAACCCGGAACGGGAAATTTCGCGGGCGATGAGTGGTCGAACCACGTTTCGCGCGGTGCGGAACTTTCGCAACATGACACCGAGCGTGATGAGCGCAAACGCTCCCACCGCATGCACCGCCAGCAAAAACGAAAACGTCTGCCGCCCGACAAATTCCATGTATCGCCGCGGCATCGCCCCGCGCGGCCCGGCGGCGGGCGGCAACTCTTCAAACATGACCGTATCGGCTTCCTGCACGACGGCAGCGTAACGGTGGACAGGCGGCGGTCAATATTCCGTTCTTCATCTTAATCATTCTCGTGATCTTAATCTCTTTCCGCCGCCCGGTGATTACGATTAAGATTAAGAACAAGATTAAGAACCGAACGGAGCCCATGGCGAAGAACATCGTCTATTTCGATCTCGAAACTCAGAAGTCCGCCGATGAGGTGGGCGGCTGGGACAAAATCAGCCGCATGGGCCTCAGCATCGGCGTGACGTACAGCACCGCGCGCGGCGACTACCGGATTTACGGCGAGAAGCAGGTGGACGATCTGGTGGCTGAGTTGCAGCGCGCCGATCTGGTGGTGGGCTTCAACGTCCTGCGCTTCGACTACGAAGTGTTGCACGGCTACACGCCGCTGGACCTGCGGCAGTTGCCGACGCTCGATATGATGGTGGACCTCGCGGAAAAACTTCAGCACCGGCTCTCGCTCGACTCGATCGCCACCGCGACGTTCGGCGTGGAAAAAACTGCCGAGGGACTTCAGGCGATCCGGTGGTTCAAGGAGGGGAAGATGCTGGAGATCGCGGAATACTGCTGCTACGACGTGAAACTCACCAAACTCGTTCACGAATACGGCGTGAAGAATCGCCAACTGCATTACAGCAACCGCTTCGGGAAAAAAATGACCGTGCCCGTGACGTGGGCGTTGTAATGGCGCGGCAGGAAATCGGAAATCCAAAATCCGGAATCGAAAATAGAAGATGGTGCCCACGACAGGACTTGAACCTGTACGGTGTTACCCACTAGAACCTGAATCTAGCGCGTCTGCCAATTCCGCCACGTGGGCACGTGACTAGCGCCATCTTCAATACGCGTTCACCGCTGGAGCGGCAAGTTCTTTTACGCGAATCGGCCAATGCACGCCGCGCGTTCCGCAAAAAACGGTCAGGATTCGCGCTTGGCACGATGCGGGGCGATTCCTAGAATCCGGCGCGTGAAAGCTGCGAGCAAAATTTCCAGCAGTCTTAGAGTCGTCTCAACCTCCCGCCCGTTTTTCGTTTTATGAGAGAATACCAAACTGCAGACATACGTAACTTCGCCGTCGTGGGCCACGCGTCGTCCGGCAAGACGATGCTGTGTGAAGCCATGCTCGCCTGTGCCGGCGTCATCAATCGCATGGGGAGCATCGCCGCCGGCTCGACGGTCTCCGATTATCACGTCAGCGAAATCAACCGGCAGATTTCCGTCCAGGCTTCGCTGTTGCACCTGGACTGGCTCGGGAAAAAGTTCAACCTCATTGACTGCCCGGGCTACGCGGATTTCATCAGCGAAGCTCTCGGCGCATTGCGCGTCGGAGATTTCGCGCTCGTCGTCGTGAACGCGGCGCACGGCGTCGGCGTGGGGACGGATGCGGTTTGGAAGACCGCGACCGAGGACGGGATTCCAAAAATGATCGTCATCAATGGATTCGACAAAGAGGAAACGGATTTCGACAAGGTGCTTAATGAACTGCGCGAGCATTTCGGCACGCGGGTGTTTCCCATCTCCATGCCGGTGAATCCCGGCCCCGGTTTCAATCAGTTGCTCGACGTGCTGCGCAACGAGGTCATCACTTACGCCGGCGACAAGAGCGGCAAGTTCACCGAAGCGCCGGCGTCGGGCGAACTGGCCGAACGCGTGACGGCGTTGCACAAGCAACTCATCGAATACATCGCCGAGGCGGACGACACGCTCATGGAAAAGTGGATGGACAAAGGCACGCTCACGGAGGAGGAGTTGCGCGCGGGCTTGCACGCGGCGGTGCAGAAGCAATCTTTCGTGCCGGTGTTCTGCACGTCGGCGGAACAAAACATCGGCGTGGCGCGGTTGATGGACGTGATCGCGAAATACGGTTCGTCGCCCGTGGACCGCAAGACGGTCGCGGCGCTGGATGCGAGCGGCAACGAGTGTGACGTGACGCTCAACGGTGCTGAAACCGTCTGCTATATCTTCAAGACGATGAGTGAGGCGCAGTTCGGCGAGCTTTCATTCTTCCGCGTCTATTCCGGGCAGGTGAAATTCGGCAGCGAACTTTACAACACCGACCGCCGCACGACGGAAAAGATCGGTCAGATTTATTTGTTGAATGGCAAAAACCGCGAGACGGCGGCCACGGTGAACGCGGGCGACATCGCGGCCGTGGTGAAGCTCAAGGACTCGCACACCGGCAACACGCTTGGCAGTCCCAAGCATCCGGTGTCGCTGCCGAAGGTGGTTTATCCGCGGCCGAGCATTCACGCGTCGCTCAAGAGTACGGCCAAGGGCGAAGAGGAAAAGGTCGCGACCGGCCTCGCGGCGTTGCATCACGAAGACCCGACGTTCGTCCACGTCGTGGACGGCGAATTGCATCAAACGGTTTTGTCGGCGCAGGGCGAGTTGCATCTCGAAGTCATCGCGGACCGGTTGCGGCGGCGGTTCAACGTCCACGTCGAACTGGGCGAGCCGCGCGTGAAATATCGCGAGACGATCCGCGGCAAGGGCGATTCAAAATATCGCCACAAGAAACAGACCGGTGGTTCGGGCCAGTTCGCCGAGGTCTGGATGCGCATCGAGCCGAAGCCGCGCGACACCGGCGTCGAGTTCACCCAAACGCTTGCGGGCCAGAACGTGGACCGCAACTTCGTTCCCTCCGTGGAGAAAGGCGTGGACCGCGCGGTGGTGGAGGGAATCATCGCGGGCTACCGCGTGGTGGACGTGAAGATCGAGTTTTACGACGGCAAGATGCATCCGGTGGACTCGAAGGACATTGCGTTTCAGACGGCGGGATATTTTGCATTCAAGGAAGCCTTCACCGCCGCGAAGCCGTGCATGTTGGAGCCGATCAACAAGATCGAGATCCGCATCCCCGAGGATTGCATGGGCAAGGTGATGGGCGATCTCTCGAGCCGGCGCGGAAAAATCCAGGGCATGGACGTGGACGGAAGTTTTCAAGTCATCAAAGCGAACGTGCCCGCGAAGGACCTCTACCGGTATTCGAGCACGTTGCGCTCGCTCACCGGCGGCCGCGGCGTTCACGTCGAGGACTTCAGCCACTACGAAGAAATGCCGCGCGACGCCGAAAACAAACTCGTCGAGGAATACAAGAAACACCGGTCGGAAGGAAACGCGCAGCACGAATGATGGTTGCCGACGGAGCGCGACCGGTCCCCGGTCGCAGCGCGTGATGGTTGAGAGGCGGCAAAATTATCGGCGTTTCCATCTCCGGCGAAGCGCTTCGGGCGAGGGACCGCCCCGCGCTCCGATTTGTGCGTCGCTTCATTCGGGCTTTGAACGCGCCGGAATTTCGGTTAGCTTGCTCCCATGGGCAAAACCAAAACTCCGGCCACTGGCGACGGTTACCTCGGCGAAATCATGGTCCACCGCATCACCCGCGCCGTCGGCGTGGTGGACACCGTGATCGAAGCGCAGGCCGGTTGGCCGCCGCAGATCACACTCAAGCTCAAAGACGGCTCGTTAAAAAAGGGGAAGCTCAGCGATTTCCGCGAGCCGACCGCCACTGAACGGGAACAAGTCCCCGCTGCGTAACCGCTAATCCCCGCTCTCAGCGCTGATGAGCGAAGATCAGCGGTTCAAGGCCCGTTCCATTCGCCGCCGGCAGCCAGCCGCATTGCGCACGGACCTCACTTCGCCCGGGCAAAGCGATAGACGTGGACCTCGAACGGCGCGAACCAATCGGTGAACCGCCCGTTCTTGATCTCGATTTTGCGCGGCTCTTCAAACAGCACCTCGCCCGGGCCGCGCGTCGCCGGTAGTCCGCTGAATTCCACTTCGTCCGTCGTGTGGTTGCGTTTACACGCGAGCACGAACACCGCTTCGCCCACCTCGCGCACGCAGAACTCGATGCCCGCGCCCTTCACTTTCACCGGCAGTTTGGAATCCGGTTCGAGCAGCGCGGGATACAGCGGGCTTTTGCTCCCGATCTCCTCGACCACCGGACGCAGCACGCGATTCCAGAAGCGCCAGTTCCAACCCAGCTTTTTGTCCTCCGCCGTCATCGCTGCCGGAATCGCGCCGCCAAAATAAGTCAGGCCACGCGCGCCGTTGATGATCGCCGCGTAAGTCATGAACCGTTCCTCGGGAAAAGTCGGGAAGCGCAAAGTCTTTCCCGGCTTCAACACGCCGCTCCACGCGATCTGCAATGTCATCCACACCCCTTTGCGGCCTTCACTCACCTCGACCGCGCGTTTCGTATAATCGCCGATCATGCTCAACTCACTGTTCGTCGCGACGAACTGCGAATGACCGCCCGGCGGATAGCCGATCGGATAAACATCGAACCCGAGGATGTCACAGACGGGATAATAGTTTTTCAAACTCTCCACCGTTCCACGCGGCGCTTGAATGATGACGAGCGGACGCTGCGGATCGAGTTCCTTGAGGATTTTGTAAGCACGTTCCAGTGGCGGGAGCGCGGCCTTGCCCCACTCCGGTTCATCCGCGCCTTTGTAGCAGCCGAGTCCGGGGTGATCTTTGAACGTCGCGACGATCTTCCGCAGCAACGCCTCCTCACGTTCGTTTTTGATCGCGGTCACGTCGCGCAGGTACAGCCAGCAATGCAGGCCGTACTTCGCCGCGGCGTCGTGCATCTGCTTTTCCACGGCGAAACAGTCGTCGTCCCACTTCGCGCCCAGCAGCGGCCCGGCGCGCAGAAACGTCGCGCCCGCGTCGGCCAGTTCCGCGATCGCATTTTTTCCGGCGGGCGTTTTGCCGTCCGGCGGCGGCGCGGTGGTGAAGCCGATGGGAAAAACTTTTTTGCCGTCAATGACCAGCACGCCATCGGCGTTGAGCGAAGCCGTGTTGGCTCGCGCCTGATTCCACAGCCCGCCGGCCAGCAGCGCCACGAACAACATCCCGGCGGTATCGCGATAACTGAATTTCATCACCGAAGCGTGACGGGCCGCCGTTGAATTGCAACCGCGCTGAAATGGTAGGCGACGAGGTAACGAGTCGTTGGCCAAAGCACTCCTCACATCGTGCCCTACAGTTGAAGGGAAGAATCGGCGTCGCGTGCCGGCGCCGGCGGATTTTTTCAGTGGGCTTTCCGCCCGGCTTTTGATAACTCAAACCCATGAACAAAAGCCGCCAGTTCACGCGCCGCAATTTCCTCAAGACTTCCATCGCCTCGTTCACGACCCTGACGCTCGTGCCGCGGTACGTGCTCGGCGGGCCGGGCCACACGCCGCCCAGTGAAATCCTGACGCGCGCGGTCATCGGCACCGGCGGCATGGGCATGAACCACGTCACGTCCATCAACGCGGCCTGCAAACTCCTCGCCGTTTGCGACGTGGATGAAAAGCATTTGCAGAACGCGCTCAAGGCCGGCGGCCCCGACGTGAAGGGTTACAAGGATTTCCGCGAAGTGCTGGCCCGCAAGGATATTGACATCGTGCATGTGCCGACGCCGCCGCACTGGCACGCGTTGATCTCCATCGCCGCCGCCAAGGCCGGCAAGGACATCTGGTGCGAGAAACCCATGAGCCGGACGATCGCCGAGGGCGAGGCGGTGAAAGCCGCGATGGCGAAATACAAACGCATTTTCCGCCTCAACACCTGGTTCCGTTTTGACAGTCCGTTCTACGGGATGAGCGTGCCGGTGAAGCCGATCAAGAAACTGGTGGCAGCGGGGGTTTTCGGCTGGCCGCTCAAGATCACGCTCGGCGCCAAGACCGGTTTCGATTGGAAACAGAATTATTGGTGCGGCCGCACCGACCTCACCCCGCAGCCGGTGCCGCCGGAACTGGATTACGATTTCTGGCTCGGGCCCGCGCCCGTGAAACCGTATCACCCGCATCGCGTGCATCAGAGCTTCCGCGGTTATTGGGATTACGATGGCGGCGGCCTCGGCGACATGGGCCAGCATTACCTCGACCCGGTCCAATATCTCCTCGGCAAGGACGACGAAAGCCCGGTGCACATCGAGGCGGAGACCGGCCCGCAGGATCGCGACGCGGTGCAGCCGTGGCGGCGGATTTCACTGCGCTACGCCGACGGCTGCGAAATCATTCTCAACGGTGAAAACAATGACACCGCGCCGTTCCTCTCGGGCCCGAAAGGGCGATTGGGCAAGGACTACGAATCCGACATCCCGAATCTCGATGATAAGATCCGCGAACTGCCCGACCCGGCGCCGCAGCTCACCGATTTCGTGCAGGCCGTGAAGACGCGGAGCAAGTTTGCGCTGAACGAAATCAACGGCCACCGTTCCTGCACGTTGATCAACCTCGCCAAGATCGCCGCGCAAACCGGCCGGCCCTTGCGCTTCGACTCGAAGAAGCAACGGTTCATCAACGACGCCCAGGCCAACACGTACATCCAGCAACCCATGCGCGGGCCGTGGAAGATCAGGGTGTGAGGTGCTGGCCCGGAGCGCGGAATTTATTCCGCTTTAACGTCCGAGGATTTGATGGCGTGAATACATCGCCCGGCCCAAGGTGGTCGGGAGCCGAAGCGGAATAAATTCCGCGCTCCTTTGATTGCGGCTTCGCCCCTTTACGATCCCGCGATTTAGCGTTGGAGAGGCTGACGGGCCGTCCGGTTCGCGCTGCGGGCAGGCGCAGGTCCAACGAGGGCAAACTCCCGTCCGATTTGCGTTGGCGGAGCCGCGACGAGGACAAACCGCTGTCCAAAGGAGCGCAAACTCGCGTCCGATTAGCGTGAGCGGAGCAGCGATGAGCGTTGTCTGCTGTCCAATTAAGCCGGATCCATGCAATAGGAATTAGATTTTCATACGGATTGGCGGGTGAAAGCGGGATGGTTTTCCACCGCATTGCAGTTGGGAATCGGGCTTAAAATCTTTTCCCATAAGCGTCGCCACCAGTCGCGTTCCCGTTCGGGCACGGCCAGTTTGATCGTGGTCTTGCCCGCCGGATGACTCAGCACTCCCGCCGTGACGAACAGCCAGAACCGCAAGTTCCGCAACGTCACCTTGTGTTGCCAGCCCAGATGCCGCTCGAACAAGACGATCAGGTTGTCGGTCAGGCACGCCAGACTCAGGGCGGCTTCACTGGCCCAGAACTCTTCCAGACACAAGGTCGGCAACGCAAAGCCCGCCTGCAGTTCCTTGATCACGTTCTCGCAGTCGGCCCGGCAATTGCAGTTGTTCCCACAACGCCAGCAGTTCGGGCAGGCAGAAACCCGCATCCGCCCGCACGCCGCGCAGGCGAATGTGACGCGGCAGATTCGCCCACAGATCCAGAAAGAACGCGGTCGAGTTGTTGCCGCAACTGGTGTTGCCGGGGCGCAACCACAGTTGCGCCACCAACCGTACTTCGGCCAAGACCGCCAGGAGCGGATGCAGGCAGGGCTTGATCCCTTGCTTGGTGTAACCGCCCGCCACGCCCGCCTGGTGGCTGTCCTTGTGCGGCAGCCGCGTGGAATCCAAATCCAGCGCGTAGCCGTCCTTGGCGCTGGGTAGCCGATCCAGACCCCACTGCCAGAGCGGACGAAAGC
>SIBJ01000010.1 GCA_009695195.1 Pedosphaera sp. | reverse complement strand
CCCGGCGCGGGCGACAAACTCGCGCCGCGATTGTTCTCCGAGATCGGCGAAGATCGCGGACAATATCCTGAGGTGCAATCGTTGCAATGCGTGGCGGGGACGGCGCCGGTGAGTTTTCAAAGCGGCCAGATCCCGCAGGCGCGCATCCGCTGGCACTGCAACCGGCACTTGCGGCACGCGGTGCATCTATGGAGCGATTGCAGCCGGAAGGTCTGCGCGTGGGCGCAGGCGTATTATCAGGCGCAACGGGAGAAAGGCAAGAGCCACGCCTGCGCGCTGCGCTGCCTGGGCCAACGCTGGCTCAAAATCCTGTGGAAGATGTGGCAAACCCGCACGCGCTACGACGAAGCCCGGCACGCCCTGAACCAACAACGCCACGGCAGCTGGCGCTTGCAACTCCAGCCCAAAACGACATAGTCTGCCGGTGAACCAACGCACCCAATATGAAAACTGTAGCCCAGAGAACTTCTGAGCTTGGGTCGTTAGGCTGCACGAACGAGCGCCGTGAATATTGTCATTCTTGCTTGCAGCGGGCCGGGAGCGATGGCCACGATTTACCAGAGCATCACCATCGGCTACTTCTGCGCGGCTATCGGCGGCGTTATCACTCTCGCACTTGCCTATGACTTGGTGCGGATGCGCCGTTTGAGATTCACGCTGCCGACCGCCGGGCTCTTGTTGCTCATTCATCCAGCGTGGACCGTTGGAGCTTTTCACGGAGACTGCGGCTTCATGAAGAGGGACATCTCCTACTTTTTCACGGCCGTTTACTTTTCACTTCTGATTTACCAGTATGTTGTCTCGAAACGTGCAGCCTAACCATGCGCTGCAGCGAACGGCGGCGGGCCATCGCGGTTGCAATCGGCGCGCCTCGTGGCCGCCGTCACTGAGCTTGGGTCGTTAGGCGTCGGATAGTCGTATGCGAAAACGCACACTCATGTTTGCTGCGATCGTCCTCATTGGAAGCATTGGCGTAATCGCTTTCTTGATTTCTGGACCAGCTATAAGCGCGAAGGTAAAACTCGTGAGCTTGACGAACGACGCCGCCGGCATGAGATGGGCGACCCTCGCTGTTACCAACACCTCCCCTTTTACCCTCCAGCGATGGGGTTGTTATAGTCCAGAATACCAATCACGCCCCGGAATGTTTCTGACGCACACTTTTGGTTCTAACGTGGTGCTTCGGCCAGGGCAGTCCGAGATAATGAGTGTGCCTGAAGTGAGTGTTGCTGGTCTGACCAGCACAGGCACGTGGAGAGCCGTGCTATATTTTTCACGAGATGGGCCGCGTGCGAGATTCTATGATTATTCCATCAGGTGGCCTTGGTTGCACCGGAAGCTGCCGGGCGTGCCGACTGAATTCATCGCCAGTGAATGGCTTACACCATGACGCCTAACCAATCACTGCAGCGAACCGCCGATTGCGTCGCAGGCGAGTTCGGACCGTTTAGGTCGGCGGTCGCTGAGTTCATACGTTAGGCCGCCGAGCACACCACGCATCTATGGACACCAAACCAGTCAAGCGACCGAAGGGAGTATGGATTGTCACCATCTGGATGTTCCTCTTTGCCGGACTTCTCCCGATTGCGGCAGCACTATTCATGTATTTCGGCCCGCCGGAGGAGGAGCGCATCATGTCCGCGTCAGGTCTGGCAGTTTCACTCTCGATTGCGCTCGCCATGATTGTCTCGGCCGTCTGCGCTTGGCTCGGACACGGATGGGCGCGCTTTGCGCTCATCGCGCTGGCCGTGATTCACTACGGCCTCATCGCGCACAATCTCTACAGCATGGGACAGAGTGGTGCTGTCCCAGAGTCGAAGATGATGTTTGTGTGGACACGCATGGCGCGGTCGTTGATTACGATGACGGTTGTTGTGCTGTATTTACTCCTGAATCGAAATGCGAAAGACTTTTTTAGAGACTACAGGCGGGTGGCCTAACCATGCGCTGCAGCGAACGGCGGCGGGCCGTCGCGGTTGCAATCGGCGCGCCTCGTGGCCGCCGTCGCTGAGCTTGAGTCGTTGACTAGAGCATTATCGGAAATGATGTAGCGGCTTGCTGTGAGGAATACCCTGTATTTACGGGTGCTTTTTACGAATGATAGCTACGTGTTCAGCGGAAACGCTCTAAACTACATCTGCTCCACAACTTCAATGCCCAGAACTTCGAGGCCCTGTTTCAAAACCCGCGCCGTCAAATCGCAAAGCAACAGCCGGGAAGCGCGCGTCGCCTCGCCCGCCTTCAGCACAGGACAATTCTCGTAGAACCCCGTGAAGTGCCCGGCGAGATCGTAGAGATAATTGCAAAGAAAGTTCGGCCGATATTCCTCCGCTACGGCTTCCAGCGTCAGGCCAAAGGCGAGCAGTTGCTTGGCCAGCGCGATCTCCTCGGGTTGCCCCAAATGGATGTTGGATGTTGGATGTTGGATGCCCGCTCGCGATTCATCGGAGTTGGATGTTCCTTCCGCCTTCCGAAAAATGCTTTTGATCCGCGCATAGGCGTATTGCAGATACGGCGCGGTGTTGCCCGAGAGCGCCAGCATCTTGTCCCAACTGAACACATAATCGCTTTGCCGGTTCGGCAGGAGATCCGCGTACTTCACCGCGCCCAAACCAACCACGCGGGCAATTTCCTTCCGTTGTGCCTCCGGCAGCTCGCCGCTTTTCTCCGAAACCACCTTGAACGCTCGCTCCTCCGCTTCGTCGAGCAGGTCCGCGAGCTTCACCGTTTCTCCCGAGCGCGTCTTGAACGGCTTGCCGTCCTCGCCGAGGATCGAGCCGAACCAGACGTGGGCCAGCTTCGCCTTCACGGCTTCGGGATGCCATTTGCGGAACGCCGCAAAAATCTGCTGAAAGTGCAACTGTTGGCGCCCGTCCGTGACGTAAATGATTTCGTCCGGCTGCCAGGTCTCGAGCCGGTGCGCGAGCGTCGCGAGATCGGTCGTGGTGTAGTTGAAGCCGCCGTCGCTCTTGCGGATGAGCGCGGGGTGGTCCTTGAGTTGGGGATTGTCCTCGAAGAAAACCGCCAGCGCGCCTTCGCTTTCGCGGGCGATGCCTTTGGCGACCAGTTCGTCAACGATCGCGGCGAGGCGCGGGTTGTAAAAGCTTTCGCCCAGCGTGAAATCAAACTTCACGCCGAGCCGGCCGTAGATAATGTCGAACTGCACCTGCGAGAGCGCTATCATCTCGTGCCAGATGCGGAGGTTTTCGGCGTCGCCGGCTTGAAGTTTCACGAGTTCCTGCCGCGCGGCTTCGAGTGTGGTGGGATTTTCTTTGCACTCAGCGCTGATCTTTTTGTAGATGCGCTCCATTTCGCCGATGGCGTCGGCTTTGAGGGCGGCGGGGTCCAGTTCACGTTTCCAACCGACGAGCAACATGCCGAACTGCGTGCCCCAATCGCCCAGGTGGTTGTCCGTGACGACGCGATGGCCGAGGAGCCGCAAAACACGCGCAAGGCTGTCTCCGAGGATCGTGGAGCGAATGTGGCCCACATGCATCGGCTTGGCGACGTTCGGGGAACTGAAATCAATCACGACCGTGCGCGGCTGCGAGGTCGGCTCGAAGAAAAGATGTTTCCCCGCCGCGGCGTCGGCGAGCGCGGCGGTCAGCGCGGAAAGTTTCAGCCGGAAGTTGAGGAAGCCCGCGCCCGCGATGTCCACGCTCTCGCAAACATCCTTCACGTCCAGCTTCGCCAACACGTCGGTGGCGACCTTGCGCGGGTTCAATTTGCGCGGCTTGGCCAGCGCCATCAGCGAGGTGGTCTGGTAATCGCCAAACTTCGCGTCGGGGCACGGACGCACGAGCACGCTCGCGAGGTCCGCGTCCGGGATAACGGCGCGGACGGCGGTTTGCAGGCGTTGCTCGATCTGTTTATGCGGCAGCATGGGAATTATTTAACCACGGATGGACATGGATGGACACGGATAAAAACCAGCGGGACGGGCGGCCTGAGTTTTTTCGCGGTGAACCTTACTTCCCGAAATCCCGGATGATCTTGAGCATCGCCGCGGCGTCGGGCGCTTGTTCGAGGGACGAACGAAAATCCGCCTTGTGCAAGAGCTTGGCGATGTGGGCGAGCGTGTGGAGGTGTTTTTGGAACTGGCCTTGCGGGACGAGGAAAAGCATCACGATCTTGACCGGCTGATTGTCGAGCGCGTCGAAGCTGATGCCGGACTTCGAGCGGCCCAGCGCGCCGACGACCTCCGCGATCAGGTCGGTGGAGGCGTGCGGGATGCCGATGCCGAAACCGATGCCCGTGCTCATCGAAGTCTCGCGCTTCTTGACGACGGCGGTGACGGCTTCGCGATATTCCGTCTTGATCCTGCCGGTGGTGACGAGATTGGCGATCAATTCATCAATCGCCTGCCAGCGGTCGCCCGCTTGCATCTCGGGGAGAATGTTGCCCGTCTCCAAAATGTCGCCAAGGTCCATAAATCTCGTTACAAAGCAGCGGGCATTTCGCCCGAACCGGCGCGGCAACACAAGGACGAATTCGCCCGACTCAGACCGGCAAAATCAAAAATAGTCCGGCTCATTGCCGCGTTTCCACTTGATGTTGCAGCCCATGCTCGGGGTTTGCATCATGGAAGGCGGCTTGCCCGACAGCACCGCGTCCAGCGCCGCGCGCAGGTCTTTGCCCGTGACGGGGATTCCGTTGCCAGGCCGGCTGGCGTCGAACTGGCCGCGATAAACCAGCCGCCGGCCGCGGTCGAACAGGAAAAAATCCGGCGTGCAAGCGGCGCGATACGCCTTGGCCACAGCCTGTTTCTCGTCGAACAAATAGGGAAACGTGTAGCCGGCGGACTTCGCTTCCTCGGCCATCTTCGCCGGGCTGTCGTCGGGATGGGAGGTCACGTCGTTGGCGTTGATGGCGACGATGCCGGCGCCGCGCGGCTCGTAATCCTTCGCGAGCTGGGCCAGGCCGGCGCGCACATGTTTCACGTAGGGGCAGTGGTTGCAGATGAACATCACC
Organism: Pedosphaera sp.; assembly: GCA_009695195.1. GTDB lineage: Bacteria > Verrucomicrobiota > Verrucomicrobiia > Limisphaerales > JADLHS01 > CAIKLQ01. The sequence continues at coordinate 64,879 of SIBJ01000010.1, read as the reverse complement.
AGCAAGGCGGACTTGTCCTTGAAGCTGGCAAGCGTGGAATATTTTCCCGCCGGGTCTTGCAGTTGAAAATCCGGCGCCGCTGTGCCGAGCGCCAGCATCGTTGAAGGAGTCAAAGCCATGCGCGGAATGTGAGACGGCGGCGGAGGGTTGTCCAGTGGGGAAGCGGGGCAGTATTCAGTATTCAGTGTTCAGAAGACCGCCGGATGGCCGGTGCGCCAACTGAACAATGAAAACCGAATACTGAACACTTCCCGGCCCGCTCGCCGCAAAAAGTTCTGTCCATCCACCCCGCGCCGACTAAACAATTCCCCCGTGACGCTCAACGAAGCCCGGAAAAGCCACGCACAACTCGCCGACGAACTTCGCCGGCACGATCATGCTTATTACGTCGAGAGCAGGCCCGTCATCAGCGACCGCGAATATGACCGGCTTTATCGCGAGCTGCTCGATCTGGAAAAAGAATTTCCCGCGCTCATCACCCCGGAATCGCCCAGCCAGCGGGTCAGCGAGCGGCCCGCCACGGAATTCGCTTCCGTGCGCCACGCCGTGCCAATGATGAGCCTTGACAACACCTATTCGCAGGCGGAACTCCGCGCCTTCGTCCAGCGCGTCCAAAAAATCCTGCCCGGCGAAAAACTCGAATGGGTGGTCGAACCCAAAGTGGACGGCTTGGCGGTGAGCGTGCGTTACGAGGCGGGCAAACTCGCCGTCGGCGCCACGCGCGGCGACGGCACGCACGGCGATGACATCACGGCGAATCTCAAAACCATCCGCAGCCTGCCGTTGCGATTGCGGGAAACCGTCGCGGTCGTCGAAGTCCGCGGCGAGGTTTACATGACGAAGGCGGGCTTCGAGAAGATGAACGCGGAACGCAAAGCCGCCGGCGAGGAAGTCTTCGCCAACCCGCGCAACTCCGCCGCCGGTTCGTTGAAGCAACTGGATCCGAAGCTGGTCGCGCAACGACCGCTCGACATCATGCTCTATGGCGTTGGACAGGTCGAAAGTCCAGAGTCCAGAGTCCAGAGTCCGCAGTCGCAGCGCGAGTTGCTCGAATGGTTGAAACAACTTGGCTTCAAGACGCCCGAGCGCACGTGGTTCTGCGCGGGCGAGGACGAATTGATCGCTGCCATCGAGGAGTTGGATCGGGCGCGAAAACAGTTTGCCTACGAAACCGACGGCGCGGTCATCAAGTTGAATTCCTTTGCGCAGCAACGCCGCGCCGGCGCCACGGCCAAGGCGCCGCGCTGGGCCATCGCCTACAAATACGCGTCCGAGCAGGCCGAGACCCGGCTCAACGCCATCACGGTGCAGGTCGGCCGCACGGGCGCGCTCACGCCGGTGGCCGAACTCGAACCCGTTTTCCTCGCCGGCAGCACCATCAGCCGCGCCACGTTGCACAACGAGGATTACATCCGCGAGAAGGACATCCGCATCGGCGACACGGTCGTGATCGAGAAGGCGGGCGAAGTCATTCCCGCCGTCGTGAGCGTGGCGTTGAACCGGCGCGCGGGCGGCGAGAAAAATTTTATCTTTCCCAAAACCTGTCCCGAGTGCGGCTCGAAAGTGGCGAAAGGCAAAGTTGACGCCGGACCGGGAGTGGAGGATTCTGGTGGCGATGAAAAAGCGGGATCACAAACCACTGCCGTCGCTGTTGCCGCCGCATCCGGAGGATCGAGCGGCCCGGGCCACCTTGGCCAAGCTGCCGCCGCCCACCTTGGAGCGGGTGTTGCAACAGGCCAAAGCGTCGGAGGAATGGCGACGGTCGAGTTCCAGCAGCAGCGCCTGCGTGAATGGGCGCAACGGCGAAAAGTCCTGATCGCCGAGACCGGGTGGTTGAAGCATAAACTCATCACCTCGGCCACCGCCGAACATGAAGTCCGCTTCCGAGCCGCCGACCAACGCGCCGTCAAACGCACCCACCCCGGCACATTTGGTTTTGTTCCCAAACTCGAAAAAGGCCTCTGGAAAGCCGCGCCCGCTTCGCCGCTCGAATATCTGGAACGGATGCAACTCCAGAACCAACTTTTTGAAGATGCCATCGAGTTGGAAGGCGTGATGTTTTCCTCCGGGCCGTCGTTGATCATCGGCCAGCCGGCCGGTGGAATTTCGTTCGTCATTTCGCAACCGTGGCTGGAGGCCGTGGATCCTTCCGACCCGCACCCCGCCGATTCCGCCGTGGCGGAATATCTGTCCCGTCGCGGCTTCGTGACGATCCCGGGTGCGTTCTTCGGCTGGCGGCGGGAAAGCGATGAAACCGTCATCCTCGATGCGAAGCGCGACAACTTCATTTCCACGCGCGCCGGCATCCTGCCCATTGACCTGCAAATCGCCCGACTAAGACCTGGCGCTCCGCCGACGGCCGTTGCCGACATCCAAGCCGTCTGGCGCTGCCCGAATCCCGATTGCCCGGCCCAGGTGCGCGGGCGCATCGAGCACTGGTGCGCGCGCGGCGTGATGGATATCGAAGGCGGCGGCGAGGCGCTCGTGGCGCAACTCGTGAAGGCCGGCCTCGTGCTCGACGTCGCGGAACTCTACAAACTCAAACTCGACGAACTCGCCAACCTCGAACGCATGGGCGAGAAGTCGGCGCAAAACTTTCTCGATGCGCTCGCCGCCAGCCGGACGCGCGACGCGTGGCGGGTGCTTTACGGGCTGGGAATATTGCACGTCGGCGCGGGCGCGGCCAAATCACTCGCCCGGCATTTTCCCACGCTGGACCAGGTGTTCGGCGCCGGCGCGGAGCAGTTGATGGAGGCGGAGGACATCGGCGAAGTCATTGGGCAAAGCCTCGTGGATTGGTGGGGCGATGCCCAGAACCGCAAGCTCGTCGAACGATTGCGCAAGGCCGGTCTGAATTTCAAATCCGAACTTTACAACCCGGCGGCGGCGAGCGGGCCGCTCGCGGACAAAACTTTTGTGCTCACCGGCACGCTGCCGACGATGACGCGCGAGGCCGCGACCGCGAAGATCGAAGCGCTCGGCGGCAAAGTCAGCGGCAGTGTGAGCAAGAAAACGGATTTCGTTCTCGCGGGCGAGGAGGCCGGGTCAAAATTGGAGAAGGCGCAAAAGCTCGGGGTGAAGATCATTGACGAGACCGCGTTCCTGAAAATGTGCGATTAAAAAAAGCGTCGGCAAAGCAGCCGGCGCTCGTCGTGGCGCGGGAAACGCAAGGAAGGTTTCTATTTCTTATTTTTGTTGAGCAAATCGCCGAAGACTTTTGTGCCTTTGCCGAGGGTTTCAGTGGCGGCCTTCGAAGCCGCGTCCACGGCGCCTTTGGCCGCTTCGCCGGCCATTTTCTCCGCCACCTTCAAGCTTTCCTGAGTGATCTCGGACAGGATGCGCTTGGTGAGTTCGCCCGCCGTGATGCCCTCCGGTCCGGTGCCGAGATTTGAAAAATGAATGTCCGGCAGCGGAGCGGTGAAACTTTTGCCGCCGAGCAGCGAGGTGGCGAGCGTGACCTTGCCGCCGGTGATGACGAAGTCGTCCACCTGAAGTTTCTTGCTGGCTTTGGCGGTGGCGGCAGGGGTGTTGGTGGCTGGCAGCGAGCCGGAGGAAGCGTTGGCCTGGATGCGCTTGAGATTGGCGCTGCCGTGGCTGTCAATTTCGTAAACGATTTCCGGCGCTTCAATGCGGATGCTTTTCACGACGACCTTGTCGGACAACAACGAGCCGGGGCTGACCGAAACCGCCGTCAGGCCGACGCTGATGGCATGGGGCGATTTGAAACCTTCGGGATTGCCAAGCACGAGGCCCTTGATTTTTCCCGAGCCGGAGAGCAGCGAGAGATTCACGCTGTCGAGTTTGACCTCCACCTTGGCGATCTGCGGGCCGACGGATTCCACGGCTTTCTTGATCGCGCCATCGAGGAAGAGGGCCACGGCCAACACGGCCAGCACCACGAGGACCACGAGCACGATGGCGATGCGGATGAGAATTTTTTTCATAATGCAGAATTAAGCACGACCCCGCGCCGCGCGGCGAGCAAAAATCATTCGTCGAGCACGGCGCGGACGAGGTCGGTGAGTTGTTTGCTTTGGTACGGTTTGGCGAGGAAGCGGTTGGGTTTTTCCGCTGCCGTCCGGAAAATGGTTTCATCCACGGTGCCGCTGACCATGATGATTTTCTGGCTGGGCGCGACGCGGCGGCACGCGGTTATCAAATCCAAACCGTTCATGGTATGCATGGCGTAGTCGGTGACGATGAGGACGGGCCGTGGGCTGGAGAGCGAGAACGCCCGTACGGCGGTATCCGGGTCGCGAAACGACCGCACGCGAAAACCCATCGGCTCGAGGATCACCGTGTTCAACTCCAGCAACATCGGCTCGTCGTCCACGACGAAAACAACCGGGCGGGAATCAGCGCCGTTCGTGGCGGGATGGGTGGTCGGCTCGTTCATGGTTTTCTGCGGGGGATTATCGCGCGCGCGCCGCCGCTGGCAAGCCGACTTTGTTCACCTGATTCACCGCCAACCGGGCCAAAATCCCGTTGCGCCCCCGTGCGGCCCGCCGTAGTCTCGCAGGCTGAAAGACCAAGCGAGATGACAACAACAGAGGCGCGACCATGAAAGCCCGGAAACCCGCCGCCAAAACAAAAAAAACTCCCGTCCGCCGGCCGGCTCCGGCCCGGACAAAAACGGCGAAGAAAAAAACCGCGCCCGCCCGGAAGACCGTGGCCCGGGCGGCCCCGGTCGGAACGGTCGCGCCCGCAAAAAAAACCGTCCGCCGCGCAAAGGCGGTGAAGATTCCCGCGATCCTGCTGGAAGGAGATTTTCCCTCGCCGTCGCCGGTCAGCGGGCCGGGAGAAAAATTTGCGCTCGGCCCCACGCCGCCGGTACAGGAATTTGAAGTGGCCGCCGATTTGCCGGAAGCCTACGGCACGAAACGCCTGTTCCTCACCGCGCGCGACCCGCACTGGCTCTACGCGAACTGGGACCTCACGCGCGAACAGCAGGCGCGGTGCAATCAGCAGTCGCTGGACGGACATTTGATTTTGCGCGTCGCCGAAGCGGCGGGCGGTTCGGTTTTGGAAGCCCATGTTCACCCCGAGTCGCGCCACTGGTTCGTTCACGTCGAAAGCGCGGGCGCGAAGTACTCGGCCGAGGTCGGCTACTACGGCAAGGGCCGTAAATGGAAAAGCATCGCCGTTTCCAGCGCGACCATCACGCCGGCGGAAACCATCTCGGACGACGCGGCGGTGGAATTCGCCACGCTGCCGGCGGACGTGCCGTTTGAAGTTTTGCTCGCCTTCGTTAAGGAAGCGGTGCGCGAAAACCAGCCGCTCGCGCGGGCGCTCGAGGAGTTGCGGCGCGAAGGGCATCCCGGCTTGCCGCCCGTGCGCGTCGCTGCGTCCGCATCCGCGCCGTGGACGCCGGAACAGGAACGCGCGCTGGCGGAGATCGTCAGCCTGGATCAAGTGCGACGGGTCTGGATGGGGTCTTTGGAAATCACCGAACTGATCCGACGCCAGTTCGAGCGCGAACTCGCTTCGATCGGCGCGGCGGAATTGAGCCGGCCCACCTCGCCGGCGGTCGCGGTCGGGAGCGAGTCTAGTCCGTTCGGCGGCGAGCGCCACCCGGGCAAGGGATTTTGGTTCAACGTGAACGCCGAACTCATCATCTACGGCGCAACCGAACGCGATGCCACGGTCACCATCGGCGGTCGAAGAATCAAACTGCGCGCGGACGGTTCGTTCAGTTATCGTTTTGCGCTGCCGGACGGGAAATATGATTTGCCAATGGTGGCGATCTCGGCGGACGAAACCGACGGGCGGGCGGCGGAGTTGAAATTCACGCGCACGACCGAATACCTCGGCGAAGTGGGCGCGCACCCGCAGGACCCCGCGCTCAATCCGCCGACGCCTGACAATGTCTGAGCCTGTTCTTATCAACCGGGACGAAGAACACCTCCGCCTGCTGGGCATCGGCTACTACGTGTTCGGTGGCTTCACCGCGCTGATGTCATGCCTGGGGATTTTGTACGTTTTCATCGGCTTGATCATGATGGGTGCTGCCGCTACTTCCCACAGAAGCGACAGCCTTCCGCCTGCGTTCTTTGGATTGTTCTTTGCCGCCATGGGGGCGGTTTTCACGGTGATCGGCATCGGGCTTGGGTCGCTGTGGATTTTCGCGGGAAGATCACTTTCACATCACAAGCGCCACATGTTCTGCATGGTGATGGCAGCGCTCATCTGTTTGTCCGTGCCCCTGGGCACCGTGTTGGGAGTGTTCACCCTCGTCGTCTTGTCGCGACCTTCGGTTAAAACAATTTTCGACAGACGTGCTGCGTCCGCATGACGATGAAGTGCGGCACCATTCCTGAGCTTAACTCTTTCATTACGACCTGCTGACCATGCCCGGTTACCTCTCACTCGTCCTGCACGCGCACCTGCCGTTCGTGCGGCATCCGGAGCAAGAAAAGTTTCTCGAGGAAACCTGGCTCTTCGAAGCCATCACCGAGACCTACCTGCCGCTGCTGCAAATCATGGAAGGCTGGCGGCGCGACCGGATGGCGACGCGGCTGACGCTCACGCTTTCGCCGACGCTTTGCGCGATGCTGCTCGATCCGTTGTTGCAGGACCGGTACGACCGGCATCTCCACGGGCTGATCGAACTTGCGGAAAAAGAAATCCACCGCACGCACTGGGATCGCGCCTACCACGAACTCGCATGGATGTATCATCACCGGTTCACCACGGTCCGCGATGCCTGGCACGGCTACGGGCGGAATCTCGTCGCCGCGTTCCGAAAGTTTCAAGACCTCGGCCAGTTGGAAATCATCACGACCGCCGCCACGCACGCATTGTTGCCGCTGTTCGCAAGTCATCCGCCGACGGTGCGCGCGCAAATCCTCACCGCGCGCGATCATTATCGCAGTTGTTTCGGTTGCGACCCGCGCGGCATCTGGCTGCCGGAGTGCGCGTACTTCGAGGGCGTGGAAAAGTATTTGCAGGAGGCGAATCTCCGCTGGTTCATCATGGACACGCACGGATTGTTGCATGCGCAACCGCGCCCGCGCTACGGCGTGTTCGCGCCGGTGTTCACGCCCAACGGCATCGCCGCGTTCGGGCGCGACCTCGAATCCTCGCGGCAGGTCTGGAGCAAGCACGAGGGTTATCCCGGCGACGGGCGCTATCGCGATTTCTACCGCGACATTGGGTTCGATCTCGATTTCGATTACGTGAAGCGCCACCTGCCGTCGCCTGACCATCGCGGCTTCACCGGCCTGAAATATTTTCGCATAACGGGCGGCGCGACGGAGAAGCATCCGTATCACCGCGCGACGGCGTTGCAAGCGGCGGCGGAACACGCGGGACATTTTCTGAATGCGCGGCTCGCGCAGTTTGAAAAACTGGGACGGATTCTGGATCGTCCACCGTTGGTGTTGTCGCCCTACGACGCGGAGCTGTTCGGGCACTGGTGGTATGAAGGGCCGGAGTTCCTCGATTATTTTGTGCGGAAGGCGTACTTCGATCAGAAAAGTTTTACGCTGATCACGCCGGAAGATTACCTGCGGCTGCAACCGACGAATCAAGTGGTGAAGCCCGCGGCGTCGAGCTGGGGCGAGGAGGGTTACTATCGCGTCTGGCTCAACGAGAAGAACGAATGGATTTATCCGCATCTGCAGATCGCGCAGGAGCGGATGACGGAACTGGCGCGGAGCTTCGTGAATCCGCCGGCGCTGGTGCGGCGTGCGCTCAAGCAGGCCGCGCGCGAACTGTTGCTGGCGCAATCGTCCGACTGGCCGTTCATCCTGCGCACGGGCACCAGTCCGGATTACGCGCGCCAGCGGGTGAAGGATCATCTGCTCCGTTTCCTCACGCTCTACGGGCAGTTGAAGAAGAAGCGCGTGGACGAGAAATGGCTGCGGGAAGTCGAGGGGCGCGACAATTTATTTTCGAACATCGAGCCACGTTACTGGGCTTGAGCGCCGCTACGGGAGAAGAATCACGCGATAGAACCGTTGCGCCGCGCCGCCGGTGGAATCAATTTTGGATCCGACCGAGCCGTTCACCAAAACGTCGGGCGAGAGCGAAGTCCAAGCGCCACCCACTGAAGAATTGAATTGCACGCGATAGCTGCGCCCGCTGACCGCGCTCCACTTCACCGTCACCTGATTGCCGGCGGCGAGCGTCAGCGGCAACAACTGCGGCGCGGGCACCACATTCACGGTCAACACTGCCGTTGAACTGGTCACGCTCCCGATCGCATTGCTCACGACCACCGAATAATTCCCGGCGTGACTGGTTAACGTCGGCGTTCGCGTGAAAGAACTGGCCGTCGCGCCGGCGATGGGTGCGTTGTTGAATTTCCACTGATAGCCGAGTGGTGCCGTGCCGCCGGCGGACACCGAGAACGTCGCGGCGTTGCCGGCCCAGACCGTGAGGCTGGCCGGTTGTGAAGTGATGACGGGCGCGGTGTTCGACACCACCACCGTGACGGCGAGCGACGCGCCGGCGTTGCCCGCGGCGTCGTAGGCGCGGGATTGCAACTGGTAGGTGCCGTTGGAATTGCCGAACGTACTCCACGGAAACTGCGCCGTCGTGCCCGCGTTCGTGCCGAGGGGAATGTTGTTGGCGTAACACTCGACGCGCGTGACGCCGATGTTGTCCGACGAATTCACCTGAACGGAAACCGTGCCCGAAAGCAGATTGCTCATTCCTGGCGAGGCGATGGTGGTCGAAGGGGGAACGGTGTCGCCGCCGATGGCCGCGGCCACGGCGCGGCGGGCGTTGATGCGGCCCCAGCCGAACGAGGAGTCGAAGCCCGGCGCGCCGAGGTCGTCGGCGTTGGTCTTGATGAGGGCGACGATCTGGGTGTTGGAGAGCGAGAGGTTGGCGGAGGCGATGAGACCGGCGAGGCCCGCTACGACCGGGCTGGCCAACGAGGTTCCCCACCAGCCGCCGTAGGGATAGGTCGAATCGTTTTGGGTGGTCCAGATGATGTTGCCCGGGGCCGCGACGGCGAGGTGGCTGCCGTAACTGGAGAAAGTCGAGAGCGTGTCGTTGGGTTCGGTGGCGGAGACGGCCAGCGCGTTCGCGCACGCGGCGGGATACATGGGCGAGGAGTTGCCGCTGTTGCCGGCGGCGCAGACGATGACGACGTTGTGCGCCCACGCGTAGTTCACCGCGTTCTGCAACGTGCTGGAGGACGTCGTGCCGGCGATGCTGATGTTGACGACGCGCGCGCCCTGGTTGGCGGCGTAGTTGATGCCGGAAGCGATCGTCGAGTAGGCCGCGTAGCCCGTGGCGTCGGAAACTTTCACGGGCAGGATGGTGCAACCGTAACCGACGCCCGCCACGCCGACGCCGTTGTTGCCGATGGCGGCGGCGGCCCCGGTCACAGCGGTGCCGTGGCCGTTGTCGTCGGCGGAATTGTTGTTGTTCGCGACGTAGTTGTAGCCTTGGAGAAGTCGCGCCGCGAGGTCGGGGTGCGTGGTTTGAACTCCTGAATCGAGAATGGCAATGACGACATTCGTGCGGCCCGTCGCCAGGTCCCACGCCTGCGGCGCTTGAATCTTCGCCAGGTGCCATTCCTCGCCGGACTGGACGTAGGTGTCGTTCGGAGTAAAAGCGGGACTGGCGATGAAGTCGCGCTCGGCGAATTCGATGTTGGGGTTGTGGCTAAGTGCGGTGAGGACGCGGTCGGCGTTGGCTTCGGGAACGGCGAGGACACGGACGTTGATTTCTTTAAGCCGGCTTTTTTCCGTTGCGCCGTGGGATCGCGTCAACGCCACAAAGTCGGCATCCTTCATGTGAACTTTGGGTTTCACCAGAATCTGGCCGGGGACAAAAGCTTGCGGTGTGATCTGCGGGGCGGCGCGGCCGATGGCCGCTGACGCCAAGAGCATGATCGTCCAGAACAGAACTCCTGACCGGGGTTTGAGTGCCTGCGCCAGGTTACGACCCGGAAGGGCCGCGCGTGATTGTGATGAGATTCCCACCTTTAAGTCGCTCTTCGCCTCGCTGGATAGCTGCCGTCGTACCACGCGCCGGAAAACGGCAGGCCGGAGTCAAAAGGAAGGCGGATGTCCAAAACTTGTAAAAGTATGTCGTTGATGGTGCCGTAAAACATAGCTTTCGGCACAGAGAGTAACCGCTCTCAGGTGGGATTCAAACGGAGAGTACTAGGTATTTCCTCGGACAACGGTCAGGCGGGATTTACGACATTTTGAGGACGTCCGGAGATGAAAACCTTGAGATTTTCGACCGCCATGTGCAAAAGACGGAAACGCGCTGCCCGTGTCCCCCAGGCGTTGTGCGGCGTTATGATGCAGTTTTTAGCGCTCAACAATAGGTTTTCCGCCGGTGGCGGCTCAGCGGACAAGACATCCAGGCCCGCGCCCGCGATCTGACCGGCGTTGAGCGCGTCGGCCAACGCGGATTCGTCCACCAACGGCCCGCGACTGGTGTTGATCAGGAAGGCCGACGGTTTCATTTGACGAAGGCGGTCGGCGTTCACGATCTGCTTCGTTTGTGGAGTCAGCGGGCAATGCAAGCTGACGACGTCGCAGGTTTTGAAAAGCGTCTCCAATTCAACGAACCGGACGAACGCGGGGCCGGTTTTGGCTGAAGCGCTGTGGGCGATGACTTGCATCCCGAAGGCGTGCGCGATTTCCGCGACCGCGCGACCAATGCGGCCGAAGCCAATCACTCCCATGGTCAAGCCATCCAGTTCGACGAGGGGAAATTCCCAATAACACCAGTCCGGACCGCGCGACCAATGGCCGTCGCGAACGGATTGCGAGTGAGCGCCCGCGCGGTTGGTGAGCTCCAGCAACAGCGCGAAGGTGGCTTGGGCGACCGAGCGCGTGCCATAGGCGGGAACGTTCGTGACGGCGATGCCGCGTTCGTGCGCGGCGGCGAGGTCCACAACGTTGGTGCCGGTCGCGAGCACGCCGATATATTTCAGCCGGGGCAATTGCGCGAGTTGTTCGCGGGTCAACACGGTTTTGTTGGTGAGAATAATTTCCACGTCGCGGCAGCGGGCGAGCACCAACTCCGGCGGTGTGCGGTCGAAGATTTCGCAGTCACCGAGAGCTTTCAATTCATCCCAGCTCAAATCGCCGGGATTCAAAGTGAAGCCGTCGAGCACAACGATTTTCATGCGGGAATGGGAACGCGCAGTGCCGGAGAAGCGAAGACTTCCGGGTTCACGACGAATTGCGGGCGGCGGCCTTGCAACAGGTCCAGAATCGCCTGCGCGGCGGCGCGGCTGACGCGTTCGCCCGTGTCGCGGGCGAACGAGGCCTGGTGCGGCGTGAGGAGCAGATTCGGCGCAGTGCGCAGCGGATGGTCCGCCGGCAGCGGCTCCTGACAAAAAACATCCAGCGCCGCGCCAGCGATCCAGCCTTCGCGGAGCGCGCGGGCCAGGGCGGCCTCGTCCACCAGCGGCCCGCGCGCGGCATTGATGAACAGGGCGGATGGTTTCATTTTTCGCAACTGGGTTTCGCCGATGAGATCACGATTCTCCGGCGTGAGCGGGGCGTGAAGGGAAACGAAGTCGCTCGTCGCGAGCAACTCTTCGAGGGAAACGAATTGAATCGCCGATGTGCCGGCACCGGATCGGGCGTTGGAATCAGCGGCCAGCACGCGGAGGTTGAAACCAGCGGCGCGGCGGGCAACCGCGCGGCCGATGCGGCCACAACCGATCAAGCCCAGCGTCTTCCCGTGAACATCGCAACCCCACGATTGTTTCCAGTCACCGGATTGCATGATCGTGTGGCCGGCGTGAATCTGTCGGGCCAGCGCCAGCAACAACGCAAAGGAATAATCCGCCACCGCTTCGTCGAGCAGCCCCGGCGTGTTGCAAACGACGATTCCGTTTTGCGTCGCGGCCGAAACGTCCACGGAATCGAAACCGACCCCCCAACGAGAAATGATTTTCAAACGCGAGGCCGCCGGCGAGGCCAGCACGGCGGCGGAAAATTTGTCAACGCCCGCGATCACCGCGTCACAATCCGGCAACAACGCGAGCCGGGATCCGGGCGGGGACGACCCGGCGGAATCCGGCGGGGTGATTTTGCAGCCGGCGTGCCGGAGCAGTTCCAGCGCCGCCCGGCCGGTTTCCGCCAGCGCGGACGCGGTGAGGAGAACGTTCCAGGACACGCCGGGAGTTTAGCGGCGCAACGCGGCGGGGCAAGCGGCAGGATGAACTTGGCGGACAATTGAGATTTGGTAGAGTTCGGCCATGACCCGACATTGCTGGAAGTGCGGCGAAGAATACAAATTGTCCGGAACCCCCGGGCGTTCGGAATCGTGCGAGAAGTGCGGCGCCGATTTGAAGGTCTGTTTGAATTGCGTGAGTTATGACAAAGCGGTCGCTGACCAGTGCCGCGACCGCCGGGCCGAGCCGGTGCTCGAGAAACACCTGGCGAATTATTGTGAATACTTTGAGATGGTGCGGCGGGTTTTCGTGCCGCCGGCGCTGGAAAAGTCACGCGAGGCAAAGGCGAGAGAACAGTTGAAGAATCTGTTGGGCGACTAAAATTGTGCGGAGCGGGCGGGCGCTCAAAGGCCGCCGAAGCTGGAGAAATTGACGGAATCGCGCAGCCGTTTGTTGTCCGCCCGGATCCGGGCCGCGAGGGTTTTGATAGTGGAGAGGAGAAAGGGGGAGGCAACCTCCGGGGAATCCTTGGCCAGTTTTTCAAATCCAGCCGAGGAGATTTTCAAAACGGTGCTGTCCACATTGGCGATGACATCCGCCGAACGCGGGCCGTGATCAAACAGCGAGAGGTCGCCAAAAAAATCTCCCGGACCGAGCGTGGCCAGAATGGTTTCCTTGCCGCCGGTCGCCAGTCGGACGCGGAGTTCACCTTCCAGGATCAGGAACATCGTGTCGCCCGGGTCACCCTGTTTCACGACCTGCGTCCATTGCGGAATCTGCTCCTGCTCCATGGAACTGGAGAAGCGCTCGAGTTGGGCGTCGGTCAGGTCGGCGAGGATTTTGACGCGGCGCAGGACGCCAGCCCGTAGATCGGAAGGCGAACCATCCGAGGGAGAGGATTTGCGGCGGAAAAACATTTGCAACTCGGGAATGTCCGCGGCGCGTTTCCAGATGGCGGCGCGTTGCGCAAAAATCCAGGTGTCGGCCAGCACCCGCTCGTCCTGAATCCAGGCGACGAGGACTGGCAATTCCACCGGGCCGTAAGGAATTTGATCCACGCCCCAGATGATGAAGCCGGGGGCCGGAATTTCGGGTTGCATGGGAAAGAGGCCTAACACAGACGACCGGTTCACTGAAAGCGAAAAGCAAAAACCCCTTCCGCCGGTGGCGGAAGGGGTCTGAGATCAGGCGTTAAGCCTTAGAACTTGTAGATGAGGTTCGCGTAGAAGCCGAGGTGGCGTTCGAAGTTGTTCGAAGCACCCGTTACGTCAGCTTCGTCCCAGCGCAGTTCGAGTCGGCTGATGACGTTGGCCCACAGGTCGTATTGGAGCGTGCCTGTGAGGCTGTAGCCGCTGGCGAGATTGTCGAATTCGCCGTATTCGCCACGAGCGTGAAGGCTCAACTTCTCAGTCGCCTGGAAGGAAGCGTAAACGCCCGCAACCCAGATTTGGCGACCGTCCACTCCGCCGAAGTTCTCAACGTAGTCAAGCGCGGCGCCAACTTTGAGGCCCTTCACGGGGGTGGCAACCGTTGCGCCGACATACAGGTTGAGCTGGTCTTCAGTAGAACCCGAAGGAGATGCGGCGGGAGATCCCGCAAATCCGTCAACGATTCCGAAATACAGGGTTGAGCCTTTAAGGGCTCCCATGCTTTCGGGGGCGGTCAACGAGAGTGACGCCATCCAAGTCTTGCGCCCGAACGAGTGGTTCTGGGTCAACTCGGTGTTGCGGTTGTTAATTCCCGCCGAGAGGGTGTTCGCGATACCGAACGTGGCCGCCACGTTTTCATTGAACTTGTAGGAAGCAAGCACGCCCGTGTGCTGCGTCGGTTCCGCCGCCCAGCCCCATGAGCGCGTGAAGTTGGGGTTGTTGCCGGATTCAAACGATTCATAACCGATGATCGTGTCGAATACGCCAACCTTCCAGTCGAGACCATTGCCGATCGGCGTGCGCAGGGCGATGTACGCCTGCTTGATGCCGAAGTCGGATGTTCCGGCTGAGTTTGCAGACGCGTTGTAACCCACGGCGTCAGGTCCGGCGAGCAAGTCAAGCTTGTAGCCTGAAGCCCATTCGCCCTCTTCCAAGGGTTTCTCGAACGACAGCTTGACGACGTTGAGGTTGAATCCGTCCTGTTTGTTCTGTCCCCGGAAGGGGATGAGCGTCATGACGCCGGTGGATTCTTCATTTGGCGCAATGGTCCATTCAAGCGAGGTGTCCACATAACCACTGATGGTGGTCGAAGACAGGGCTGATTGAACGGCACTCAACTTTTCCTCGGCTTTGACCGCCGACGCGAGGCTAACCACTCCGACAGCGGCCAGGCCTAAGGTCCATTTATTAAACTTCATTTGGTTCCTCCGATGTTGGTTTGTATTGTTGTGCACTACACTTCACTTTATGCATTTTTGTGAGGCAAAACCGGTTTGCCCCGGCACCACGTTGGTGCAATTGCTGGACATAATTGGCGAAATGTGGACATTTGACAACACTTTTTTTCAAACGATTACTCCGGAAGCCATTGCAACCAATTATCGCCTAAGCAGGTACAGGCTTTTTCTCACATCATTTGAGGGCATCGCACCAACGAAACAGGAGTCCTCTAAGCACACACGCGGTGGAAACAACGAGGAATTCGACGATCGAATCAACGCGTGACAGGCAAATAGACCACCGCCCGCTTGATGGAATAGCTGCTGCTTACTTTCAAACGAAGTTCCTTCAGCCCGGGTCGTGGACCTTGGGCTTGAAGTTTAGTCACTAACAGGATATCAAACAAAGCAGCTATGGCCTCATACGTTTATGTAGCGCGGGAAACCGGGACCGGACGGGAAATTCGCAGCACCGTGGAAGCCGCCACCGAGCAGGCGGCGATCGCCGCCCTGCTGAACCGAAATCTCCTGGTCGTTTCCATTCAGGAGAAGGTTGGCAAGAAAGGTCGTACCGGCGGCGGCAGCGTGGGCCTGGCGGACCTCGTCATCTTCACGCGGCAATTGGCGACCATGATTGATGCGGGCTTGGCGATGGTGCAATCACTCCAGGCGTTGGCCGAGCAAACCACCAACAAAGTCATGCGCGATGTCATTCGCGATGTTTGTACCCGGGTCGAAGGCGGCGACAGTTTTTCGGAAGCGCTGTCAAAACACCCGAAGGCTTTTTCGCGCCTTTACGTTTCGATGGTTTCCGCTGGTGAAAAGGGAGGCTTGCTCGCGGAGATTCTCGCCCGCCTGGCGCTCTATCTTGAAAACACGGCTCGCCTCCGTAAAAAGGTAAAGTCCGCGCTCATGTATCCGATCGTGGTCACGATTGTCGCGATTCTTATCACCATCTTTTTGCTGGTGAAAGTTGTTCCGGTCTTCGGCGAGGTTTACTCGGGTTTCGGCGCCGAACTGCCCGGGCCGACGCAATTCCTCATCACCCTCAGCAATTTCGTGCAGCATTACATCCTCCTGGTCATCCTCGGCGGCGGCGGCGGCGTTTACGGGTGGATCTACTTCATCAAGACCAAGACCGGTCGGGAGTTCTGGGATTCCCGGCGCATCAAACTCCCGATCTTCGGCACCATCGCCCACAAGATCTGCCTCGCGCGTTTCACCCGCACGCTGGCGTCGCTGGTTCGCAGCGGCGTTCCGATCCTCGAAGTGCTGCAAATTGTTTCCCAAACCGTCGGCAACGTCGTCATGGAGAAAGCCATCAAGGTCGCGGCCGGAGACATCGAGCGCGGCGAAAGCATTTCCGCCGCCCTCGGCAAGCACCCCATCTTCCCCAACATGATCCTCCGCATGATCACCGCCGGCGAGCAGACCGGCAAAATTGACAACATGCTCGAACGCATCTCCGACTTCCTCGACGAAGAAATCGAAACCACCTTGTCCGGCCTCACCTCGCTCATCGAACCTATCTTGATCGTATTCCTTGGCGTCGTGGTCGGCGGCATGGTGATCTGCATGTTCCTGCCCATCTTCAAAATGGCGGACATCATCAACGCCAAAAAATAGTCCGGCGCCGGCGCGACAAACGCCCCGGCTCACGAAACCGCCGGCGGATTTTTCCGCCGGCGGTTTTCTTTTCCGCCCCGTCGGACTTTCGGTGAAAGCGGCGGGCCAATTCTTCGTTGACCCGAACCGCCGCGCCGTTACCATGCCTGCGCCTGGATTTTACCCAGTCGGAATTAAACAAATCGAAAAATTATGGCTGTGAAAGTTGCAATCAACGGTTTCGGCCGCATCGGTCGCCTGGTCTTCCGCGCGCTGGTCGAGCAGGGCATGGTCGGCAAGGACATTGAGGTGGTCGCGGTGGGCGATATCGTCCCGGCGGACAACCTCGCCTACCTCGTCAAATACGACTCCATCCAGGGCCGCTTCAAAGGCGAAGTGAGCTCGAAGAAATCCGCCGCGGACAAACTCGAAGACGACGTGCTCGTGGTCAACGGCCAGGAAATCAAAGTCGTCAGCGCCAAGTCGCCCGCGGAATTGCCGTGGAAAGCCCTCGGCGTGGACCTCGTGATTGAATCCACCGGCCTCTTCACCGATGTCGAAAAAGCGCAGGGCCACATCACGGCGGGCGCGAAGAAGGTCATCATCTCCGCCCCAGCCAAAGGCGATTGCCTCACCGTCGTCATGGGTGTGAACCACGACAAATACGACGCCTCGAAACATCACATCGTTTCCAATGCGAGCTGCACCACGAACTGCCTCGCGCCGGTCTGTTACGTGTTGCTGAAGGAAGGCTTCGGCATTGATGAAGGATTGATGACGACCGTTCATAGCTACACCGCCACGCAAAAAACAGTGGACGGTCCGAGCAAAAAAGATTGGAAAGGCGGCCGCACCGCCGCGCAGAATCTGATTCCCTCCACCACCGGCGCGGCGAAAGCCGTCGGCCTCGTGCTGCCCGAATTGAAAGGCAAGCTCACCGGCATGGCCTTCCGCGTGCCGACGCCGACCGTTTCCGTTGTGGACCTCACCGTCCGGACCGTGAAGGAAACCAGCTACGCCGAAATCTCCGCCGCGATGAAGCTCGCGAGCGAGACGTATCTCAAAGGCGTGCTCGGCCACACCGCGGACGAAGTCGTCAGCTCGGATTTCATCCACTGCGAACTGTCCTCGATCTTCGACGCCGGCTCGGGCATCGAACTTAATAAAAAGTTCTTCAAGCTCGTGAGCTGGTACGACAACGAGTGGGGATACAGTTGCCGCGTGGGCGACTTGGTCAAAATGATGATTGCCAAAGGCATCTGAGCTTTCGTCCACCAAAGTTTCTCGAACGGCGACCCGGCAGCGGGTCGCCGTTTTTCATTTCCTGCGGAAGCTCTCGCAAAAAATCCGCGCAATCCGCGTCCTTCGTGGTTTAATTACTGCGGCATGAAGTTCCGGATCATCCTCACGCTCGTTGCGTCGCTGGCCGCCGCGCACGCAGCGCCGCTCGGCTTCCTCGTGCCCGCCTATTTCTATCCCGGATCGCTTTGGACCTCGATGAACTACGCCGCCACGCGCGCGCCGCTCATCGCCATCCTGAACCCGAATAGCGGGCCGGACACGACGCAAAACCCGGATTACGTCGCCGCCGTGAACTCGCTCCGCGCCGCCGGCGGCAAGGTCATCGGCTACGTTTACACTTCCTACGGCGCGCGTGCGACGAACGCCGTGCGGACGGATATTGATCGTTACTATTCGTTCTACGCGATGGACGGCATTTTTCTCGATGAAGTGACGAACGACGCGAACACGAACCATCTGAATTACTACGCGGCGCTTTACCAATACATCAAAAGCAAATCCACCAACGCGCTGGTGGTTTGCAATCCCGGCATCAACACGCTCGAGTCCTATCTCGCACCGCCGGTCGCCGACGTGGTCGTCACGTTCGAGGGGTACACGGGCTACGCGAGCTACACGCCGGACGCGTGGGTGACGAATCATCTCGCACGCCACTTCTGCCACCTGCCGTACAACGTGACGGACGCGACCACGATGACGAATTACGTGAACCTCGCCGTGAGCCGCAACGCTGGCTGGATTTACATCACCAACGACAAAGGTACGAACCCGTGGGATACGCTGCCGTCGTATTGGACGAACGAAGTCGAATTCGTCCGCGCGCTCAACCTGTCCCGCGCCCGCGACGCAACTGGAGCTCTCCGGCGTGACGAACAAGATTCCGTCGCTCCAACTCACCGGCGCACCGGGCACGTATGAAATTCAGGCGGCGTCCAATTTCTCAAACTGGTTTCCCATCCGCACCGTGAACACGCCCACCGGCACGGCCACGCTCGCCGATTCCAGCGCCACCAACGCGCCCGCCCGCTTTTATCGCACCGCGCAGTGAGGTTCGGCGCGCGGACTTCAGTCCGCTTCAATTCACGACCGCCTGCCGGCGCCGGAGTTCTCGGACACCCCACGAGTTCGGAGGTTGAAGCGGACTGAAGTCCGCGCCCCGCTCCGCATCGGATTACGCAATTGATTTGCTGTCGCATCCGGGTTATCACTCAACACCGCGATGGCAGGTTCGACGGTGAAAAACCGTCGCCGCGCCCGGAACCCGGCCGGCCAGTCGCACGAAGTCATGAAGTTAAAAAAGTTTTTGGCCGCCTGGGCTGTCCTGCTGTCACTCAGCGCAGGCCGGCTATTGGGTGGCCCAGCCATCAGTTCCTTCACTCCGGTGTTCGGCTCGGCGAGCGACCCCGGCTTCATCACGATCCATGGCAGCGGATTTTATCCCGGCACCCTCGTCGTAAAATTCAACGGCGTCACCGACCCCACCGCGGGCGCGACGTTGGCAAACGGGACGGAGATTCAAGCACACGTGCCCGCGGGCGCTCCCACCGGCGTGGGGCCGATTTTTGTTTCGGTTGACGGCATCCCGGCTTACAGCGGGCAGGATTTCACTGTGATCGGCCCCGGCCCGTACATCACCGGTTTCACACCCGCCACCGGCGGCGCGGGCGCGCCGGTGACGATCAACGGCGCGCATTTCAGCAATCCGCTGACCGTGACCTTCAACGGCGTGAACGTGCCCGGTGCAAGCGCCGCGTCGCCGACACAGATTTCGGTGACCGCCCCCGCCGGCGTCACCACCGGCCCGATTTCGGTGACGACCACGCTCGGCAGCTACACCACCGTCACAAACTTTTTTGTCCCGCCGGTCGTCACAGGATTTTCGCCCGCTGCGGGGCGCAGTGGTACCAACGTCACCATCACTGGCGCGAATTTCCTCGGCGCGACCGCCGTGCGCTTCTTCAACAACCAAGACGCGACCAGTTTCAGTGTGCTGAGCAACGGCGCGGTTTCGGCGATGGTTCCCGCCGGTGCGACCACGGGATTGATTCGCGTCATCACGCCGGCTGGTTCGGCTTTCAGCAGCGGCAACTTCGTTGTGCAACCGACGGTCACCGGTTTCACGCCCGGCTTCGGGCCGGTGGGCACGAGCGTCACCGTCAGCGGCGCGAACTTCATCGGCACACCGACCGTGAAGTTCGGCAATATCGCCGCCGCCACCCCGACGGGTATCACGTCTGGTCAACTTACCGCCGTTGTGCCCGCGGGCGCGACCAACGGCCCCATCAGCGTCACGACCACGGACGGCACCGCGACGAGCGCGACCAATTTCTTTTTGCCACCGGGCATCACCAGCTTCACACCCACCAACAGCGCGCCTGGAACTCTCGTCGTGATCAGCGGCGTCAATTTCCTCAACGCCAGCGCCGTCTCGTTCAACGGCACGCCCGCCGCCGCGTTTTACATCAGCAACAACATTTCGCTCGGGGCGGTCGTTCCCGCCGGCGTGACCTCCGGCCCGATCAGCCTCACCGCGCCCGCCGGCACGGCGAACAGCGCGGCGAATTTCTACGGCGCGCCCAGCATCAGCAGCTTCAATCCCACGCACGGCCTGCCCGGAACGAACGTCACGATCAGCGGATTGAATTTTCTCGGCGCCAGCGCGGTGCGCTTCAACGGCACCAACGCCGCCAGTTTCACCGTGACGAACAACACGACGATCGGCGCGGTGGTTCAAGCCGGCGCGAGCACCGGCCCCATCACCGTCGTCGCTCCGGCGGGCACCACCAACAGCGCGTCGAACTTCGTGCTCGATTACGCCGCGAACTTGTCCGTGACCGTGAGCGACTCGCCGGACCCGGTGCTGGTCGGCAGCAATCTGGTTTACACCATCACCATCGCCAACAGCGGCCCGTTCGCCGCGCCCGGCGTGACGTTGACGGACACGTTGATCGGCCCCGCGCTCCTCGTCGCGGCCACGACTTCGCAAGGGACGTTGATCACCAACACTTCTCCCATCACCGGCAGCCTCGGTCAGATCAACTCCGGCGCTAACGCGATCGTGACGCTCACCGTCGTGCCGCAAGATGTCGGCACCATCACCAACATCGCCACCGTCGCGAGCCTCTACACCGACCCGGCGCCGGCGAATAATTCCACGACCAACACCACGCTCGTGCAGCCGCTGCCCATCCTCTCCGTGAAACGTTCAGGCGCCACCGGCGTGCGCATCTCATGGAGCGCGGCGCTGACGAATTATGGGTTGGAGTTCAATTCCAATTTCCTCTCGGCCACGCTCTGGTCCAACGTTGTCGCGTTACCGGTCATCGTTGGCAGCGAGTATCAACTCACCGAAACGAACAACCGGCCGATGCGATACTACCGCCTGCACCGCCTGCCGTAAGTTGAGATTGCTCCCTAAAAAAAGCGCGGCTGGTTTCCCAGCCGCGCTTCTGTTTTCGGTTCCTCCGAACTTGGCGTCTTAGTAATCCATGCCGCCGCCCATGCCTTCAGGGCCGTGGCCCGCCGGAGCTTTCTTGTCCTTCTCCGGGATTTCGGTCACGAGGCATTCGGTCGTGAGCAACAGACCGGCGATGCTCGCGGCGTTTTGCAGCGCGGAGCGGGTGACCTTCTTGGGATCAACCACGCCGGCTTTCACGAGGTCTTCGAACTCGCCCGTGGCGACGTTGTAACCTTGGTTGCCCTTGGACTTCTTGACGGCTTCCACGATAACGCTGCCTTCCACGCCGCCGTTTGCGGCGAGTGCGCGGAGCGGGGATTCAACCGCGCGTTTCACGATGCTGACGCCGATGGCTTCATCGTCGTTCGAGCCTTTGACGGCTTCGATGGCTTCGATGCAGCGGATGAGCGCCACACCACCGCCAGCCACGATGCCTTCTTCGACGGCGGCACGGGTCGCGTGCAACGCGTCTTCGACACGGGCTTTCTTTTCCTTCATCTCGGATTCGGTCGCAGCGCCGACGTTGATGACGGCCACGCCACCGGCGAGCTTCGCCAGACGTTCCTGCAATTTTTCCTTGTCGTAGTCGCTGGTCGTCTCTTCGATCTGGCGGCGGATTTGATTCACGCGGCCCTGAATCTCGGAGGACTTGCCGTTGCCTTCGACGATGGTGCAGTTTTCCTTGTCAATCACGATGCTCTTGCCGCGGCCGAGGTCTTCGAGGCCGATGCTTTCGAGCTTCACGCCGAGGTCTTCGCTGATGAACTTGCCGCCCGTGAGGATGGCAATGTCTTCGCACATGGACTTGCGGCGATCACCGAAGCCGGGGGCTTTCACGGCGCAAACGTTGATCGTGCCGCGGAGCTTGTTCACGACGAGCGTCGCGAGGGCTTCACCTTCGACGTCTTCGGCGATGATGAGCAGCGGCTTGCCGAGCTTCGCGACCTTTTCGAGGATCGGGAGCAGGTCCTTCAGCGAGCTGATCTTCTTTTCGTAATTGAGGATGTAGGCGTCCTCGAGTTTGCATTCCATCGTCTCGGCGTTCGTGACGAAGTAGGGCGAGAGATAGCCCTTGTCGAACTGCATGCCTTCGACAACGTCGAGCGTGGTGTCAATGGACTTGGCCTCTTCGACGGTGATGGTGCCGTCCTTGCCGACCTTGTCCATCGCGTCAGCGATGATCTCGCCGATGGTTTCGTCCCAGTTGGCGGACACGGTCGCGACCTGCTTGATCTCTTCCTTGTCCTTGACCTTCTTGGAGATCTTGTCGAGGTGCGCGACCGCGGCTTCGACGGCCTTGTTGATGCCGCGTTGAATGCCGATGGGGTTCGCACCGGAGGTGACGAACTTCAGGCCTTCGCGATAGATGGACTCCGCCAGAACCGTCGCGGTGGTCGTGCCGTCGCCCGCGTTGTCGCTGGTTTTGCTGGCGACTTCGCGGACCATTTGCGCGCCCATGTTTTCGTACGGGTCTTCGAGTTCAATTTCCTTCGCGACCGTCACGCCGTCCTTGGTGACGGTGGGTGAGCCGTATTTTTTGTCGAGAACGACGTTGCGGCCTTTCGGGCCGAGGGTGGCGACGACGGCGCGCGTGAGTTTGCTCACGCCGCGCAGGATTGCCTGCCGTGCGGCTTCGTCGAACAATAGTTGTTTAGCTGCCATAATTTTTTAGTCTTTAGTTGAGTGTTGAGTGTTGAGAGTTAAGCAATGATTGCCAGCAGGTCGTCGGAGCTGAAAATCTTGTACTCCTTGCCGTCGAGTTTGATTTCCGTGCCGCCGTATTTGGAGACAAGGACGCGGTCGCCCTTCTTGACCTCAAAGGCGATTTTTTTGCCGTCATCATTGGTCTTGCCGGTGCCGAGCGCGACGATGATGCCTTCCTGGGGCTTTTCCTTGGCGGAATCGGGAATGATGATGCCGCCTTTTTTGGTTTCCTTCTCTTCAATCGGCTCAACGAGGAGACGGTCTCCGAGGGGTTTGATGTTCAGTGCCATAGTTTTTCTGTTTGGTTTTTTGTTGTTTGATGTAATCAAATCCCGCCGCCCAAGCGGTGGGAAAATTTTATTTTACGGCGGCAAACTTGTATTTGCCGGTCTTGCGCAATTCTTTTTCCATTTCTTGATAATGCTTCGCCAGCCGTGCCGTATCGTGACCGTGCTCGGCGGAAATCTTGTGCCGCACGCGGCGAACTTCCGCAATGATCGGATCATTCTCGCCAGGCATGATTCGTTTCACCTTCGGCGCGGTCCAACCCGCTGGAGCGGCGACGTGAAACTTGATGCCGTAGCGTCGTCGGATTTCCCGCGTCGCTCCGCCAGTTTGCCGGAAAAAGCGTTTTAGGTCGCCGCCGCAATCTTCATGCATCCGCGCCTGCGCCGCGTATTTGTAATCAAGACCTACCGGATATTTTTTCATGGCCATTCCTCTTTCACCAGCATTTGCGGCGTGACGATCAACGGTGTCGCCAATCCGAGCCAGTTGTTAATCACTTCAATGTGCCGGCGTTTGTTGGCGTTGGCCAGATGATTGCAATTCCACGTCAGCAGATACTTGAAATCAAAAAATGCGGCGTATGCCAGATGGGTTGCGTCGCCTTCCAACTGTGCGGGCATCAACTTGTGCTGGATGTACGTCTCCGTGATTTCCAAAATCTTCGGGTCTTCCGGCAGCACGCTCAATTTCCCGACCAGATTCAAAATCTTTTCCTTGTGCGGGTGCTTGCCTTTCGACAGCTCGCGCAAAGTCGTCTGCGAAACCCACAAGTCGTACGCCTGCGATTCCTCATCCCACCAACGGCGCGTGTCCTGGATGTAATTCAAGATTTCCGGGCGTTCGTCGAAATAATAACTCGGAATCGTGCTATCGAGATAAACGCGCGGACGCGGCCCGGCGGCAATGGTGCGCGCCTGGCTGCTTCGTTTGGTTGTCCGCTGTTTCATTCTCTTAATCTGGTTTCAAATCCCGCCGCCCAAGCGGACGGGAAAATTCTAATCGCCGCCTCTCATGGATGAATCCCAAAGGGATTCCGGCCCAAAGCCCAAGGTTGCGAGGAACGAGCTACCTTGGGTGAACGGGGAACGGGATTTTCTCAACCCCAACGGGGTTGTGGCATCGTCGCGGTCAACCTCGCCGCAACCCCGTTGGGGTTGGCGGGATTTTCTTCGGCTGACCCAGGGTAGCTCGTTCCTCGCAACCCTGGGCTGGAGGACACAATCCCTTTGGGATTGCTCGCCGCTCAAATTTGTCTGCGCCATGTTCATTCTGGTTTCAAAACTTCCGCCGCTCAAGCGTAGGAAAAGTTGCGAGCTACGCCACTGCTTCTTCCCTCGCTATCCGCTCTCTTAATCGCATGATTGCGGCAAATCCGGCTTCTCGAACACTGCTCCCCGCAATAAATTTTTCAAAGCTAGTCTTTCGCCTTTCTATCAAATCGCACAAAAACCACTCGGTGAACGGGCGCACGTCAATTTTCGGTGGAACTCCAACAGAAAAATCGCGGCCTGCACCTTCTAATTTTAGGACGAACGTGTTTTCACGACGGGCGATCTGCAATGGGATGATGAATACCCATGCCGGATCACTTTCGAGATTATAAGGAACGCCGAAAGCAACGCCCAAGCGAAACCAACCCTCAGGAGTAAACTCCCCGGCATCCAGAGCATCATTTACCTGCTCTGGAATGGAATCCGTCGGGCGTTCCCCTGGAGAAGTTAGATCGCCCTCTCGGACAAACTTCACTTCTCCAGGTGTCAAACCCAGTAACTTCGCCAAATCTTCTCGAACAGATTGGGCGACATTGCGACAATCGAACCAATGCCGTTCAAACTTATCCTCCGAATTGGAAGAGACTTTTTGCAAGGTATCAAAGAATGAACTCATAGCTTTACTTCTTCTCGTCCACAACCTCGGCGTCAATGATCGGACCTTCGTCCTTCTTGTCCGACTTCTCTTCGGGCTTGGCCTCGCCACCAGCGCTGCTGCCGGTTTGCGTCTTATCCGCCTGCGCTTTCGCCGCCGCCGCCTTGTAAAGTTCGGCGCTCACGGCCTGCCACGCTTCGTTGAGCTTCTCGCTCGCGGATTTGATCGCGGCGGCATCGCTGCCCTTGAGCGCTTCCTTCACCGCCGTGACCGCGCTTTCAATCTTGCCCTTGTCGTCGCCGGAAATTTTGTCGGCGTTGTCCTTGAGCATTTTTTCGGAGCGATACACCGCGTTGTCGGCTTCGTTGCGCGTTTCGATTTCCTCGCGCTTCGTCTTGTCCTCGTCCGCGTGCAACTCGGCGTCCTTGCGCATCTTCTCGACTTCGTCCTTCGAGAGACCGCTGCTGGCCGTGATGGTGATCTTCTGTTCCTTGCCCGTGCCGAGGTCCTTCGCGCCGACGTGCAAAATGCCGTTGGCGTCAATGTCGAACGTCACCTCGACCTGCGGCACGCCGCGCGGCGCGGGCGGAATGTCCGTGAGATGAAACTTGCCGATGGTCTTGTTGTCCTTGGAGAACTGGCGTTCGCCCTGGAGGACGTGAATTTCCACGCCGGGCTGATTGTCGCTGGCGGTGGAGAAAATTTCCGATTTGCGCGACGGAATCGTGGTGTTGCGCTCGATCAATTTGGTGAACACGCCGCCGAGCGTCTCGATGCCGAGCGAGAGCGGGGTCACGTCGAGCAGGAGCACATCCTTTACTTCGCCCTTGAGCACGCCGCCTTGAATGCCCGCGCCGATGGCGACGACTTCGTCCGGGTTCACGCCCTGATGCGGCGGTTTGTTGACCAGCTTGTGCGCGGTCTCGACCACGCGGGGCATGCGGGTCATGCCGCCGACGAGCACGAGTTCGTCAATTTTCGCGGCGTCAATGCCTGCGTCCTTCAAGCAGGCCTCAACGGGCTTGATGGTGCGCTCGAACAACGCGTCGGTGAGCTGCTCCATCTTGGCGCGGGTGAGATTTTTCTGGATGTGCTTCGGCCCGCTGGCGTCCGCCGTGATGAACGGGAGATTGATGTCGTAGGTCGTGGCGCTGGAGAGGGCGATCTTGGCCTTCTCAGCTTCTTCCTTGATGCGTTGTAGGGCGTCGGGCTGCTTGCGCAAATCCATGCCGGATTCCTTTTTGAACTCGTCGAGAATCCAATCCATCAGCTTGTTGTCCCAATCGTCACCGCCGAGATGCGTGTCGCCGTTCGTGGCCTTCACCTCGAACACGCCATCGCCGATTTCCAAAACAGAAATATCGAACGTGCCACCGCCTAAATCGTAGACCGCGATCTTCTCGTCCTTCTTCTTGTCGAGACCGTAAGCGAGCGAGGCGGCAGTCGGCTCGTTGATGATGCGGAGAACTTCCAGCCCTGCGATCTTGCCGGCGTCCTTCGTGGCCTGGCGTTGCGAGTCATTGAAGTAAGCAGGAACGGTGATGACGGCCTGGGTCACTTTCTCGCCGAGGCGCGTTTCGGCGTCGCTCTTGAGTTTGCCAAGAATCATCGCGGAAATTTCGGGCGGAGAAAATTGCTTGGGCTTGCCGTCCACTTCGACTTCCACGGCGCAGTCGCCATTGGAAGCCTTCACCACCTTGTAAGGCATGCGTTTGACCTCTTCCTGCACCTCGTCAAACTTGCGCCCCATGAAACGCTTGATGGAATAAACCGTGTTGCGCGAGTTGGTCACGGCCTGGCGCTTTGCCGCATCGCCGACGATGCGCTCGCCACTCTTGGTGAACGCGACGACGCTCGGCGTGGTGCGTTTGCCTTCGGAATTTTCCAGAACGAGCGGCTCGCCGCCTTCCATAACCGCCATGCACGAGTTCGTCGTTCCCAAATCAATGCCCAAAACTTTTGCCATAAAATAAAATGTTGGATGCGCCGCGACACGCGCGACGATAGGTCCTTTAGCCATGCCCGTGCCATGAGGACGGTTTGGGCTGAAATCGCTTGATTTGCCGAGGAAAGTAGAAGAAATGTGAACGACCCGCCCGGCAATCAACTGTGTCAACGGCGACGCGATGGCACAGTTAAAACCCGCTTGGCACGGCAGGCGTGGCACAACGGATTGGAGCGCCGAGCACCGTCTCGGCTCGTCGGGGGCGGCGGATTGTTTTGAAACTCGCCGAGACAGTGCTCGGCGCTTCGCTACTTGCTCCCCGGTTTCACCGCCGGAATCTTTGCGAGGTCGGGTGGAAGTTTGTCCGGGTCGAAGGTTTCCACCTGCAACGCGATGAGACTAAACATCGGCACGCCAAGACTGGTTGTACCGTTCGAGCGGTCCACCACCATCGCCACACCGGCCACAACGCCGCCGCTGGCGCGCACGATGTCAATCGTCTCCTGAACGCGTCCGCCTTTCGTCACCACGTCCTCGATGACGAGAATCTTTTCGCCCGGCGTCAGCTTGAACCCGCGCCGCAAAACCAGTTTGCCTTCTTCCTTCTCCACAAAAATGAATCGCAAGCCCAGTTGCCGCGCGACCTCCTGGCCGATGACCAGTCCGCCCATCGCGGGGGAAACAATCGTGACCGCGCCGAGTGATTTCACTTTGGCCGCCAGCGCCGCGCCGAGCTTTTCAACGATGGGCATTTGCTGAAGCGCGAGCGCACACTGAAAAAATTGCCGGCTGTGTAATCCGCTGCGAAGAATGAAATGCCCTTCGAGCAGCGCGCCCGTGTCACGGAAGACTTGCAGCACTTCGTCTTGCGTCATGCGAGCGCGGAGTTTGGCGTGTCTGGTTTGAAAACGCAATCCTGGCGCCAGAATTTCATTGCATTTTTCCGGCTTTTGGACTTTGTTAGCTCTGCTCGCACCCCCGCCCGTTGCAAGCACGCAATGATAGCAAACCATCTGTTGCGGTCGGCTGCGTTGCTGTTCCTCGCAGTGGTTTCGGGTTTTTCCCAGATTACTCCCGGCAATTGCCTCCGCTTCAATGGCACGAACAGTTACGTCTCCGTTCCGCACAACGCCGCGCTCAACGCCTATCCGCTCACCATCACGGCCTGGGTCAAAACGCTGCGCAACACGAGCCTGGTGGATGGCATCGTGAGCAAATATCAGGACAGCTCGGGCAACGGCTACTCCATCAACCTCCGCAACGGAAACATGTACGCCTGGTATTTGCGCAGTGGCGGCAGCGTGGTGGTGAATCCGCTCGGGTTGGACGGCGGGTTCGTCGCCGACGGCCACTGGCACCACATTGCCTTCGTGGTGAGCACCACCACCGGGCTGCTGTATGTGGACGGCAATCTGCGGAACAGCGTCGCCTGGACCGGCACGCCGGGCCCGCCCACCGGCACCGAACCGCTCCAGATCGGTCGTTATTTCAATTATGGGAATGCCTTCCAGGGCGAGATTGACGAAGTGACGCTCTGGAATCGCGGTCTGAGCGCGAGCGAGCTGAATTATTTGAAGCATCGCCGGTTGGGCGGCACCGAGGACGGGTTGCTGGGTTATTGGCGTTTCGACGAAGGCAGCGGCAACGCGGCAAACAACACGGCGACCAATGCGTTTCACGGCACCTTGCTCAATGCGCCGGCCTGGGTCGAATCGCACGCCGCAATTGCGTTGGCCCCCATCGCTGCCAGCGCCGTGAAGCTCGATGGCGTGAATGATTTCGTCACGGTGCCGCACAACGCGGACTTGAATGCTTATCCGATCACCGTCTCGACCTGGTTTCGCACGACCAATGGCGGCGGCGTCGTTCAGGGTTTGGTCACCAAATCCGTGGACACGGGCAATGCCTGGAGTCTGATCGTGCAGAGCGGGCGGCTCCGCGGTTTCTACTATCGTTCGTTCGCCAACTACGCGATTGACTCGAATCCGGCGACTCTCGTGGCGGACGGTGCCTGGCATCATGCCGCGCTGACGGTGGATGCTTCGGGAGGCAAACTCTTTCTGGACGGCGTCCTCGTGGGTTCCAGCGCCTGGACCGGTTCGGCCGGTGCGATGACCCTCACGGATCCGCTTCAAATCGGGAGATACTTCAATTACACGACACCGTTGGCGGGAGCGATTGATGAGGTCACGGTTTGGAACCGCGCGCTCACGGCCAGCGAGATTCTGTCCATGAAGAACCTCCCGCTCGTCGGCAATGAAAGCGGACTGGTGGCCTACTGGCGGTTCGACGACGCGACGGGAAACACCGCCGCCGATGCCACCGGCTTGGGCCACACCGGAACACTGACCAATGGCGCGGCGTGGACGGGTTCAACGGCGTATCTCGGCGATGGCAGCGTGCATCTGGTCGCGGCGACGGGCATTCCATCCGTTGGGCGCTTCTACGCCATCAACGGCAGCAATCTGGTGAACTCGTTTGTCGTGACGGCCAATGCCACGTTCTGGCGATTCTACGACTTCGGCCCTGCGCCGCCGAACGCGCTTGTCGGATACAAACTGGATGCCGGGCTGCAAATCGCGCCCTCCGGCACGCCGCTGGCGGTTAAACCCAACACCTACTCCAATGCTTTCACCATTGCGTATTACAACGCCTCAACGCCGATTTTATCCGGAGCCGGAGTGGGAATGGCAACGATCAATCCCTCCATAAACGTCGAGCCGGACACCGGCTTGCAATTGGATTCGGTCAACAATTTCCATCGGCTGACCGCCACGCTTTCGCATAATGAGAACGGCGGCGGCTTCACGACTGACGGCACGGAAGCCACCGACCCCGCGCGGCTGCTGCATTTCAACGGTCACGTTTTCTTCGGCAACATTGAGACCGTGCTCACCAACGTCCTCAACGCGCCGTCGGCCGGCACGATCACCGCGCCGACGCATCTGGCGTCGCAACTGCATCTCGGCGTGGGCGGCGCGTATCTCGCAATCGCGCCCGGGTTCAAGTTCGGCGGCGGCGCGGCGTTCAACGTGAACCTCGGCGCGAATGGTTTTGCCACGAACCTGAACGGCTCGTTCAGTCTCGCCAACCCGACGCAGTTCTTCGAGACCAACGGAATCCGCTATCGCCTGCCGGGCGCGACCTTGAGCGCAGCGGGCATGGTCGCGACAAATCTCGAAGCATGGTTTCCCGCCGGCTTTGGCTTGAGCGTCACCACGAACTCGCGCGCGCTGCGACCGTTCGCGTCGAAAGCCAACGTCGCGTTGGGGCCGGATTTGTTGCCCACGAGTTCGCCCGTCATTTTCACCGCCGCGTCCTACAACACGAATCGCCTTTGGTTCGCGGAGGAAACCAAACCGTTCTGGATTGGCGGGTCGCAAATCGAGTGGCGGATTCCCCAAGGCGAGTTTTTCATTTCCGAAGCGCAGGCGCTTCAGTTCGTCCGCCAACAGGAAGACGCCGACCTCGTGACGGAGTTCCCGTTCCTCGTGGATCAACTGGCATGGTATCGGATCTCGAACGACAACTATTACCGCAATATCGCCGCGGTCGCGGGCACGCCGGTCTATGTGCGGCCCGACACCAACGGCAGCGCACTGCTCACGATCCAGGCCAGCCTGCAGCCGGGCGACTACAACTACCGCACGCATTTTCCCTATGTGGCCGGCCAATCCATCCCGGCGGGTCAGGGCGCGTTGGTTATCACGAACGATCTGATGGACACCGCCGCAAGTTATTTGTTGCTTAACAGCTCGGTGAATTTGCCTTACGCGCGCGATTGTTCGTCCGATGCCAGTTGCAGCGGAGGGGTGGTGGGCTTGCAATCCATGTATTTCACCCCGCCGCCCGGACCCTTTGGCTCGCGCGAACTTCGCTTCACACCCGAGGGCGGGTTGCTGGCTTACGGCACCATTGACACGCAGAATTTGACTTGGGGCTTTGCGGGCGGGACCAATTACGCCCAACGCACGAGCAACGTGACGAACGGTGCGTGCTATTTCGCCGGCACTTTTCTGAAAGCCGGCGATCTGGCGGGCGAACAGGATGCGCGCCGTCCCGCGCGGCTGTTGCTCACCGGCTACGGGAGCGCGAACACCAACGATTTCACTTCCGTCGAACGTCCGGGCGCGGCCAACTACGCCGATGGTTTCGCGAATTACGCGGGGTTAAACTTTCGCGCGCCGACGCAGGGAAACAGCTTCATCGCCGGCACGAACACGGGTTGGTATCCGCTCACTGGGCGCTCCAAATATTACACCCGCTTCGGTGGCGTCAGCGGGATTCATGAGTCCGCGACTTTTCCCGCGAACCAGAGGCTGTACGGTTATGACTTCACGTTCCAAACGTATCGGCTCTCGTATCTCGACAGCGACAATTACGAATCGCGCACGGACGGCGTGATTGCGCTGCCCGTCCCGTCCGGTTTTCCGGTGGAGTTCGAGCGGATGAAATTTCTGTGTCGCGGCAATCTCGACTCCGCGCGGCTGCCGGCCAACATCGCCAGTAAACATCTGGCCTACTGGAACACGGACCTCAGCCTGTTGAGCCTTCAATTCAGACCCAAGACCGGCGCCGCGTGCAGTTTGACGGAACGCTATCTGGTGCTGGGCGTCGAAACAAAATTACCCTTCATTCCACAGGCCTTCCACGCCGCACTGGCCATCAAAGCCAACGGCAATCTCGCCACAGCGGCGACGCAGGTGGAAGGCGTGGACTCGCGATTCGCCGTTCCCGCGAACCTCCAATTGCAGGGACCCGGCGGAAGTTTTTATCCGATCACCACGGCGGGCGATGGTTATTTCAACAACTGGGAAACCGGGGGCAAACCAGCGCAGGGTTTTTACAATCTGGCCGGGCGGGTTCGGGTGCCGTTTTTCCAAGACATCAAAACGCATTTTCACGTCACGCCCGCCAGTCCGACCAACGCGCAAGTGGACATGATGGGCGGCTGGACGGCGGAAGAAGGCAAGGGCGAGAATCGCGGTTGGAACAACGGGACGCAAAATTATTTCAACACGCCGAAGTTTGATGCGAACGCGGACGGCTGGCCCACCGCGGTGCCGATTGCCGAATACCGCAGTTCTCCCACCGTGACCTACCGGATGCGCGCGCAACAAAACTGGATTGACGTGGCCGGCTTCGATTATCCGCTGACTTGGAACGCGGTGTTGCGCGAGTTCTCCGGGTTCGAGGACGCGAAAGTCATTCTGCCGGTGATTGACGTGGACAGTCGCCTCAAACAGATCACGCCCGGCAAGGTGGATTTGGATTTCGCGCAGGACATCAACCTCCAACTGCCGCGCATCAAGGTGCTGGACTTCGCCAACGACGCGTTGAACGAAATCAACGGCCCGCTCAACTCGGTGTCCGCCGCCATCCAATCGGAACTCGGTGGGGCGTTCAACACTTCCGGCCTTACCAGCGGTTTCCGCAGCCTGCAAAATGTCATGCGCGAAAACGCGGAAGGATTGTTTCGCCCCGCGCTGGCGTCGGCGCTCACGGACGCCGGCAACAACGTGGAGGACAAGCTCTACAATGCGCTCGCCGCCGAACTCGCGGTGAGCCGGGCCAATCTGCTGGCGAAAACCCCCGGCATCATCGCCGCGAACAGCAACGGACTGAAAACAGCCATCATGAGTCTCAACGGCACGGCCGGGCAGGCGAATTCAATTCTTGGCCAGCTCAATCAAACGTTGCTGAACGCGGACGACACGCTCGGCCTGTTCATCCGCACGCTGGAAAAGGACGGCGGCGGCAAGCGGCACGTCGTGCGCGCGATGATCCAGAAACTGGCCCACGACCAGGGCCTGCCCGGCGTCTCCGTGGACCTCGACGATTCAGTCGTAAACGGGCTGCTCGGCGATCTCGAACCGACGCTCGCGAAAATCGAAGGCGAGCTGCGGCAACTCCGTTCCGAGTTCACTCAGGTCCGGATGCAGGTCGGCACCGTCCCGTTGGATTCGGACATTGACGAAGCCCTGAACATCGCCAACCACAACAACGCCACGTTGGCGAATTATGCGCAAGCCGCCGGCGTCGCCGTCTCGAATCTGTTTTCGGCCACGGTCGGAACGGCCGGAGATTATTTCACCGCCGATCCGGCGCGAGCCAAGCACGAAATCCGTGAGCGGCTCACGATGGCTTTCCTCAGCTCGTCGCTGACGGCCAATTACCAGACCGCATTCCGCCAGTTTCTTTACGACAAGAATTTTCTGCTGAATCAGTTGATGGATGTGCTCTTCGATCAGGTGAATCGTTCGATCCGCAACGGACTGAGTTCGTATCTCGCCGGGGCGCAGGATGGTTTTGATAGCATGAAAGGCGGCGGCGCGATGGGCGGTTCGTTGCTCTCGGCCAAGATTCGCGGCGCGCCCACGTTCGAGGGCGATTCGCTGCGCAAGATTCATCTCGATTCGGAAATCAAAATGAACTTGCCGGACGAGATGAAGTTCTTCGCCTACATGGACATCAAGGAACTGAACTCGCAATCCACGGCGCTGAGTTGCATTCCGCCGGGTGCTCCCGCAGCGGAAGTGACGCTGGGCGCAAAGGACATTCCGCTGGATTGGCTGGGCGTGTCCGGCGGCGGTCCGCTCAAACTAAACATCGAGGCGCGCTGGACGTTGCAAAGCGGCGCGGTGCTCGGCATTGGCGGGTCATTCGAGGTGCTGGGAAAAATCGGATTCAAGGGCGGCAGCATCAATAATTTTGGCGCGTCGCTGGCCATCGGCCAGTTCGAAAATTATCTCGCGGCCAAGGCGGGCGCCACCGTCACCATCATCGCCATCCCGGTGGATTTTAACGTCGGGATTTTCGCCGGCCACGCCTGTTCGCTCGATCCGCTGAAGTTCATTGATCCGGAAGTGGAAGAAGTCTTGATCACCAAAGCGAACGAGTTCACGGGAATTTATCTTCAGTTCGGCGCGCGCGTTTCCTTGTCCGACATTCTTTTCGGCTCCTCAAGCTGCCTGCTGGATGTCACCGGCGGAGTTGACTACGCGCTCTTTTATCAAGGCGGCCCGCGATTCGGCAGCATCGGCGGCCGGCAGAAGTTGAGCCTGAGCGCCGACTTGATTTGCATCATCAGCGCCGAGGCGTCCTGGGCCATGGGCTACCGATTGGATACGGAAGGGAAATTGTCCATGGCCGGCCAAGCGCGGCTCTGCGGGAAAATCGGCGCGTGTCCCTTCTGCCTGAAAGCCTGCGCGACGCTCTCCGTGAGCGGCACGGTGACGGATGATGGCGTGGATTACTCGATTGATTACTGAGCGCGAAATGAAAGCTCCAAATCCCAAGCACCAAGCTCCAGAGAAGCTCCAAGCTTCAAGCTTCAAGAGCAGCACTCTCTGCTTTGGTATTTGGAAGTTGGTGCTTCTCTGGAGCTTGGTCTTTGGAGCTTGGTGCTTCAGCGCTCGCGCCCAAACCCCGCTCTCCAATCTCGTTTACTCGGTCGGCACCACCATCCGCGATAACTCGAACCAGGATTGGTCTTACGTGCTACTCGATACGGATGCGCCGCAGATTCTCGCGGGGAAACGCTTCGCGGTTTATGGCAAGCCCGGTTATCCCACGAACGCGGGCGCATTTACTTTGCGCGGCAATCTGGTTCAAGCACCGGATGTAACCGCCATCAACTCGAAGCTGAATCAGTCGGTTGCGCTCGGCCAGAATCTCGCTTCGCTCAACGACGCGCTCGCCTCGGCAGTCGGGACCAATGTCTTCGGGCTGCTGCGCAAAGTGCCCGGCATCACGAATCAAACGCTACCGCAAAAAGTTCTCTCCGCGTTTCAGAAGGCCGCGACCGACGTGCCCACTGCCGAAATGCTGGCGCTGCTTGAGCACGGCAATCCCGGACTCACCATTTGCGCCGGTCACGCGTTTTCCGAATTGATCGGCACGATCACGACTTACGAAGTTCGCGAACTCGATCCCGTGTCGGGCGCGGCGGGCGACGTCGTCGGGCGTGTCACGCTGGTGCCCAATGCGCCGGTGGTTTTGCCTGCGCCGGGCAGGCCGTTTCAAGTCGTTAGCAATCAAATGAGCGAACACCTGCTCATCCGCCTACGGTGGGGCACGCCGGCGGAGTTGCGGAGGCTTTCGGTCTTGAATGTGGGATTCAACTTGTGGCGCATCCCGAAGGCGGTGGCTGAGGCGGGAAATTTCCACGTCACGCCGCCCACGCCGGCGCAGCTTCATGGGAACGCGAATTTTGTCCAGGCCAACCGCGCCGCGGTTTTCGCCCCGATGGACTATAACGCCGGCAGCGGCGCGGGCGCGGCGGATGATCCCGCGGATCGCATCACGTTTTTCTTCGCCGACAGCGGACGCGGGTCCAGCTCGCCGCCCTTCACTGACGGGGAACAGTTTTATTACTTCGCAACCGCGCGCGATCTGCTCGGGCGCGACGGGCTGGTGTCGCCCGGCGGACTGGCGCGTGCGTGCCGCCGGTTGACGCCCAAGCAACCGACCGATGTGAAAGTCGTGAACACCGTCCTGCCCGGCTCGACCAACCAGCCGCGCCTGCAAGTCAACTGGGTTCAAAACACGAACGCCGCCGATCTCGTGACGCACTACTGGATTTATCGCTGGCCGAATCCGACGATGGCGCTGACCAACGACGCGACGCCGCTGAACTTCCGCGTCGGAGTGGTGACCAACGTTCCCGGCACGAATTTCAATTCGTTCATTGATACCGGCATCGGCGCGCTGACCAACGCCAACATCACCAATGCCTGGTTCACCGTCCGCGCCGTGAGCGTGGCGGCTTGCGATCCGCTGCTCTCGCCGCACGCGGGTCCGGCTTGGGGTGTTTTGCGTCAGCGCGATGCGCCGGACGTGGCGACCGGTTCCGTGATTGGAAGTTGCGGCACGCCCGTCGTGATGTTTCAAAGTTTTGTGACCAACACGATCACGGTGAACACGCAGGCCTGGAGTTTGCGCCTGACCTGCCAACGGCGCGACCGCGGCATCGCGTGGGTCACGTTCACGGTCACCAATTATTGGACCGGCACGCAGACGGTCGGCCCGGTGTATTTCCCACCGGACGACGACCTGGCCCCGGTTGATTTCGAAATGCCATCAGTGAACACGTATCCTCCGGAAGTGTGGGTGACCTGCACCGTCGGCACGCAGTACGGTCAAACTTCGCAGCCGGCGAGCAGCACTTTCGTGGTGCCGATTCCGCCGGGCAAACAAAAGGAAATCGTTTTCTATGCGGGACAATTGCTTTCAACGGCGTTGAACTCAAGCGATCCATTGCTGACCGAGCTCAATCAGGGTTCGACTTTCTGCCTGAGTCCTTACAGCGCCGTGCCCGACGTGAACGGCATGGTCGCGATCC
Organism: Pedosphaera sp.; assembly: GCA_009695195.1. GTDB lineage: Bacteria > Verrucomicrobiota > Verrucomicrobiia > Limisphaerales > JADLHS01 > CAIKLQ01. Next base: position 28,901 of record SIBJ01000010.1, on the reverse strand, counting down.
ACTTGGACATCACGCTCGGTTCACCGATTTTGATTCAGGCGCTGACCAATAACACTTGGTACGACGTAGCCGTCGTCACGCCGGATGCGAATAGTATCTCCTGGGTTTCCTTTCCCGCCTGCCTGATCGGGCCGCTGCCACAGTTCCGCGGCTGTCGAGTGAATCAGGCGATGGCTGCCGATTGCGATCAACATGTCGCGCGCGCCGCGGACTCCGGCGAGGTCGCTCCACTGCGCGTCCGGTTCACGCTCACTCCGCGCACACGCGAATACCGGGTTTATCGCCGCGCGGATCAAGGGCCGCTGACGCTCGTGGCACAAGGCGCCGGCGCGTACGACCCGGCGAAGCCAACGAGAATTTTGGAAGTCCGCGACGACACGATGCCATCCAGCCCGACGCGCTTGTGTTACTTCGTTCAACTGCTGGATGAACATGGCAGCGGCAGTCCGCTTTCGTTCATCGGTTGCAAGGAAGTCAAACCGGACAAGCTGCCGCGACCCGTTTTGTCCGAGCCAATCGCCATCGGCTCGAACAACAATGCGCAAGTCACGCTCAACTGGTTTTGTCCCACCGCCGGCGTGTCGCGGTTTCAATTCAAGATCAGCCGGACGGATTCGCCGAAGCCGTCCGAGTCGAGCGGATTTGCCAGCCCCAAGGTGACGCATTACCCCGTTTACAACACCAACGCCAGCTACCTTGGCCTCAAGAAAAAATCGTCGAAGTATCTGCCCGCGTCGTTTCTGGAGGCGCACTGGACCTCGCGGATCGGCGCGGGATTCGGGCCGGGGCCGCAGTTTACGATCAACGCCACGGTCATTCCCAATGCGACCTACTCCGTCTGCGTTGCGGCGGTGGATGACCAAGGCAACGTGGGCGACGCTTCGGACGCGTGGGAATTCTCGTGGAAGCCGCCCGTGGTTTTGCCAACCGTTCCTTGGCCGGCGCGACCGCTGCCGCCCGTGCGCGACTTCGATACGTTCACCACGCCGTCGCCGAGCTACGAATTTAATCCGCGAGTTGCTGCGGTGGTTTTGTTCAACGATGGCGGGCTACTCGATCGTCGTTATCCCGTGCTGATTCGGATTGGGGAACTGGTCAGCGAACAAGAAGCGGGCACCGTGCTGGCGTCAAACGTGGGCAACACCAATTACGTCCACTATTCGAGGTACGGCAGCAGCAGCCAAAATCCGGATCCGAATCCCACGATTTTCCGCAGCCGCTCGCCGGACAGTTCCCGGGCCGGCCAGCCGTTGTTACCCATCGCCATTTACCGCCAGCAGATCACCAACGACTGGTTTCCGAAAGTGTCTGGCGACCTCACTCAAGTCTCACCCCTCATCGAGCGCATCCCGTGGCGGATTACTCCCAATGGACAAGTCATCACAATTCCCGACCGACTGTTCGCCAATTACTACGAAACCAAGGACGCCCTGCACTATTACAACTTCCTTTATCTGCGCGATCTACAACCCGTGGTCGCCGGGGCGGCCTACGAATATTTCGTCGTCCGGTTCGACGCCAAACGCGAAGTCCAGGAAGTCGTGCCCGCCGGCCTGGTGACAATTCCGCAAAATCCGTGATGAGTAAATTTGAAATCCAAAATCCGGAATCTCTCGAACCGAAAGGGAGTAGAGGAGAAAGGGAGCAGAGGAAAACTGCCTTCATCTCCTTTTCACCTCTGCTCCTTTTCTCCTCTGCGTTTGCGGCCTGCATGCTCCTTTGTCCGATTTCATCCCACGCCTCCGTGGTTTACGAAACGCCCGCCGAGTTCCTCACTTCCGGCGATTTCAACGGCGACGGCATTCCCGACGTGCTCGTGCTCGATAAAGCCATCGGCAACGCGCGCGTCGGTTATCAAAGCCCCGCCGGCGTCCTTACCTGGTCCGCGCCGCTCGTGTCGGGCGTCGAGAACGCCACCGGTTGCGGCATCGGACGCTTCCTGCAAGCGAACCGCGACTCGTTCGCTGTCACGGCGCCGGAGTTCAATCGCATCGCGCTGCTGGACGTGAGCAACGCCGTGCCGGTGATCATTTTGCCGGGGAGCGCGACGTCCAGCAACGGTCTGATTGCCGCGTGGGATTTTTTGAGCCTGCCCGCCACCACGATTTCGACGGCCACGCCCGCCACGATCCCCGCCTCGTTCGGCAACGGCACGCTCGACGTTTCCGCCTTCGGGCTGGGTTCTCCCCAGGGCTCCAGCCCGGAACGAACTTCCTTCACGGGCACGACGTTGAACGTCCCGCCCGGGTCCGTGGACGGAAACCCCGGCACCGCGCTGGCGCTGGCCAACAGTTCCGCCAATGGCAAGGCGGCCATTTTCAGTTTCAGCCTGGCCGGCTCTCGCGACCTCGTGGTCACCTTCGCCACGCGTGGTACTTCGACGGGTTTCACGTCCGGCGTCTGGGCCTGGAGCACCGACGGCATCAATTACAACACGCTGCCCGGCGTGAACACCGCGAGCACGAACGCGACGTTTGCCATCGCGTCCGTGGACTTCACCGCCGCCACCGCTTTGAACAATGCGGAAACCGTCTGGCTGCGCTACACCCTGTCCGGCGCCACCTCAGCCGGCGGCAACAACCGCTTGGACAACATCCAGCTCAATGCGACGCCAATCCCCGCCGGCGGCCTCGGGCAGCAGGGGCTCGCGGGTTTGACGGCGCCCTTCGGAACCAACGCGCCCTTTGACCGTTTGCTTTGCGCGAGTTCGCAAAATTCAACTCCGGCGGCGCGGCTGAATTTGCTGGGCTTGAACGCCGGCACGGTCGTGGCCGCGCCCGAATACGCCGAAACCGCGCCGCTGGACCGCGTCAATCCCCTGCCTCTCGCCGGCAACCTCACGTTTGCCGTAGGCCTCGTGCGCGGCGCGACCAACGACGCCCTGCATCTCTGGCAGTTCACCAATTCCGCGAGCGTCATCGGTTTGTTGAGCAATCTGCCGCCCGGCAGCGATTACGCGTTTGGCCGGTTCAACGACGAAGCCTTGCCGCGTTTCTGGTTTTACGTTCCCGGCGGAACGAACCTGACCATTCGGCAACTCGTGACTAGCGGCGCGGGTTTTGGTTTCAGCACGCCGCTGACGCTCTACTTCACGCAGACGGTGGAACACGTTTACGTCGTCGGCGCGAGCAACGACAGCAGCGCGATGATCCAGTTCGGCGACGGCATTCAAGGCGCTCGACTGCCCGGCGGCACGCCGAGTCTCGCCGTAAAATATTCGGTGGGCGGGGGAAATCATTTCACCGGCGTCGCCGCGCTCAACGACGGAAAATTTGTTCTGCTGAACGCGCCGACCGGCACGGTTTCATCCGTGGGCGCGCAAGTGATGACGTTTGACGGCACGAACTACACCCAGATCAGTTCCAACAGTCTGCCCGCGACCACGACGCGCAACACGCGCGCGACCGTCTGGCTGTTTCAATCCGAGCCGTTCACCAACACCACGGCCACGCTCATCGCCTCGTTCAGCGTGCCGGACTGGAGCAGCGGTACGTTCGGCGTGCCCGGTTCACTCTCGGTCCGCGCGGAAAATGATGCCGGCGCGGCGTCGGGCTTGGGCAGTCCGGCCACGAATAATCTCGGCGTGCCGCCGGCCGGAACGGCTTACGCGCTGCCCGATCAATATCGCGACGACATTTCTTTTTTCACTTACGCGCCGCCGCGTCCCGCCGAGCCGGTCGTCATCACCATTGCGCCGCCGCCGGGCGCTTACGGCGGGCCGATCTCAATTTCGTTCATCAAGCAGAACGCCGCGCACCAGGTTCTCTATCGCACCGGGACGGCGGACAGTTGGAAATTGTATTCCGCGCCGTTCGCGCTGACGAACGACGCGACGATTCAATACTACGGCAACATCCCCGGCGGCACGCGGGGGCGATTGCAATTCGCCAGCTACACGATGGGCCGCGCCTGGAGCGTGAGCGAGGCGCTGGTGAAGTTGCCGGGCAGCGACACCAACCCGCCGCCGGTCGTGAATCCGAACGTTCCGCTCCCCTCCATCCACGGCACGGCGTTTTATGGCCGGCGCGCCAGCAATACCATTCCGACGATCTGGTCAATCAATCTGGACGGCAGCGGCGAAACCTTCCTCACCACCGGCCGCGAGCCGCGTGTGTCGCGCGACGGACGCTGGCTGGCGTTCTGGCGCGAGAACGATCCGCTGACGAATCAATTCAGCCTGTGGCTGCGTGAAGTGCCCACCGGCCAGGAGAGCCGCTGGCACACCAGCGGCAGTCGCTTCGTCGGTTACGACTGGCAGATCGGCAACACGAACCTGATTTTCGCCACTGGTGGCGCGCTCTTTCGGATTGGTTTGAACGAACCGGTGACCGTGTTTCCGCTGGCCAGCGACCCGAGGCAGGGCGCGCCGAGTGTGAACCCGGTGGACGGGCGCGTGGCGCTGCAAGTTATTTTTCCCGGCAGCACCGGGCTTTACCTCACACCGTCCAACGTGACGTCGCGGCAAAATCTTGGGTTGAGCATTATTCTAAGTCCGCGTTGGCCCGCGTGGTCGCCGGACGGCGGGCGCATCGCCGTGGCGGACGATCCGGACGTCAGCACCGCGCTGGATGCCGGGCGCAATCTGTGGGTGGTGAAACTCGGCGCGCAGACCAATGTTTATCAAATCACCGCGCTGAACGGCAACCCGAACGGTTTTCCCAATGGCGCGGTGTGGAAGCACGATGGCGCGGCGCTCGTCACCGCCGGAACGATCTTCGGCACGAATGGACTTTGGGTGCTGCCGTTGACGCCGGATGGGACGGATTGCGACGGATCACCGCTGCGGCTGCCGACTTCGGCGGGCGACCCGATTGATTTTGCCGGCTCGGTCATCGGCACGTTGCCCAGCGTGAGCTACACGAATCTCGGGTTGCACATCCGGCTCGAACCGACGGCGATCGTGGTTTACTGGAGCACGAACTACGACGGTTTCACGCTGGAATCCGCCGTGAACCTGCCGGCGGGCTTTACGTGGACGCCGGTCAGCGGGCCGTATTTCCGTGTGGGCCCGAATTATGAATACCGCGAAGCGCGCACGGCGCTGGCGTCGCGCAAATTCTTCCGGCTGCAATATCCCGGCGTGCTCGTGCTCACGCCGCCCGAACCGGAAGTGTCCTTCCATCTCGAACCCAACGCCGCCGTGCTGAACTGGCCGCTCAATTACGTCGGTTACACGCTCGAAGCCACGACGAATCTCTCGCCGCCGGCGCTCTGGTTGCCGCTGGACGGGCCGTATCTCAACACGAACGGCGTCTTCGAGTATCGCCGCACGCTGCCGGGAGCGCCGCAAGAGTTTTATCGCCTGCGTTGGCCGTGAGCCTGGGAGCGCCGGCATCCCTGCCGGCAAGTTCCTCGATTTGCAACGCGCCGGCAAGGATGCCGCCGCTCCCAGACAATGCTCCGCACAAAATCGCTCGCGGCGCGTTTCGTTTTCCAAAACAATCCGCCCGTGCCGAAGTGGGCCAAGATGATCGTGGCGATTCTGCTGCTGCCGGTCTGCATCGGCGCAGGGCGGACGTTGTGGATGGTGATGCGCGGGTGCGGCGGGGCGGACATCACGCTCGTGCCCATCGCGGCGGGCGCTGGGTGCTGGGTCGTCATCTATCTCCTGCTACCTAGGCCCATGTGGATTTATGTTCTCGGCCACGAACTTACGCACGCGATCTGGGTCTGGTTGTTTGGCGGCTCGGTCAAAAAATTCAAAGCCACTTCCGAGGGCGGTCACGTGATCGTGGACAAGACCAACTTCCTTATCGCGCTCTCGCCATATTTTTTCCCGCTCTACGCGGTGATGGTCGTGGCGGTGTTTGGCGTGGGCCATCTGATCTGGGGTTGGAAGAATTTCTTCGTCTGGTTTCATCTGCTGGTCGGGGCGGCGTACGCGTTTCACGTCACGCTCACAGCGCACGTGCTCAAGACGCAGCAATCCGACATCACGAGCCAGGGCTATCTGTTTTCGGCGGTGGTGATTTTTCTCGGCAACGTCCTGGTGCTGCTCGTCGGTCTTCCGTTGCTCACGGCGAAAGTAGATTTGACGACGATGCTCGGCTGGTGGTTCGAGAACACCGGCGAGGTGATTCACCGGCTTGGGAAAATGTTTTAGACGGGTCTGGCTTCGCTCGCGGCTCACACGACAAAATTGTTGCGCTCGACTTGCCACCTCCGACCTTCAACCTGTAACTTCCACGCGATGACCATGTCCGATCCCAGCCGCAGAAAACCCACTCGGGTTCCGCAAGGGTCGGGCGTGTATCCGCACCGGGACCGCTCCGGCACCGTGAGCCACGCCGCCACAGCGCGCGACCCGGACAAACAAATCGGCCCGCATTTCCGCCCTTGCCGCCGCGGGGATGGGAATTGTAATTCAACGGGCCAAACCGAGAACACTTATGACAACAAAAGCCATCCTCGAAGAAATCAAACCGCTGGGCCGGGACAGTTACAAGAAGGTGCTCCTGAACCACGGTGTGGAGGAGCCGTGCTTCGGGGTGAAAATCGAGGAGCTGAAGAAAATCCAGAAGCGCATCAAGCAGGATTATCGCCTGGCGCTCGAGCTTTACGACACCGGCAACTATGACGCGATGTGTCTGGCCGGATTGATCGCCGACGATGCGCAGATGACAAAACAGGACTTGCGCCATTGGGTGGAGAAGGCCAAGGCTCATGGCGGTGTGCTGACCGGGTCCACCGTCCCCTAGGTCACGGCGGGCAGCCCGCACGCGCGCGAGATGGCGCTGGATTGGATTGAGTCGGGAAAGGACTTCGTAGCCGCAGCCGGTTGGGCGACGCTGAGTTGCTTGGTGTCCATCAAAACCGACGCGGAACTTGATCTCGCGGAATTGAAACGGCTTTTGCAGCGGGTGCAGCAGACGATTCATCAGGCACCGGACGAGGTGCGCTATAAGATGAACGGGTTCGTCATTGCGGTGGGCAGCTACGTGCAACCTTTGACCGGCCTTGCCCTGCGAACCGCGGAATTGATCGGGCCGGTGACCGTGGATATGGGCAACACCGCGTGCCAGGTGCCGTTTGCCCCGGACTACATCCGGAAGGCGGAAAAACGCGGGGCCATTGGGAAAAAGCGCAAGACCGTGAAGTGCTGAATGGCAGCCGGGCTTTGCCGGGCTGGAAACTGACCGGGAAAATCTCTTTGCGCCCGCGCGCCTTTGCGCTGAAATTCCGGCGTGCCTGCAACCGACGCCATCCGCAAGAAAATCTCCACGCTGCCGCACAAGCCCGGCATCTATCTGATGAAGGACCGGTTCGGCACCGTCGTTTACGTGGGCAAGGCGCGTGATTTGCGCAAGCGGGTGAGCCAGTATTTCCACCCCTCGCGGCGGATGGGCTGGGACTTGAAATTCAACGCGCTCGTTGAAGCGATTCATGATTTCGATGTCCACGTCGTGCGCAACGAACCGGAATCGTTGCTCCTCGAAAGCAAACTCATCAAGGAATTCCAGCCGCGCTACAACATCAGCTTTCGCGACGACAAGCGCTTCCTGCTGGTGAAGATCAACCTGAACGATCCGATTCCGAACTTCGCCTTCGCCCGCATTCGCAAAGACGACGGCGCGCGTTACTACGGGCCGTTCACGAACTCCACCGCCGCGCGCAACACGCTCGCGCTCGTCCGCAAGCAGTTCAACTTGCGTGGCTGCCGGGTGTTCACGCCAGGCGAGGCCGATTACAAGCATTGCCTCTACGCGCATCTCAAATATTGCACCGCGCCCTGCATCGGCAACGTCACGCGCGAGCAATACGTCCAACAGGTCACCGCGGCGTGCGGCTTCCTCGACGGTCAATGCAGTGAGATGAAAGACCAGCTCGAAGTCGAGATGCGCAAAGCCGCCGTCGCGCAGGATTACGAGAAGGCCGCGGACTTGCGCGATCTCATCAAGGACCTCGGGCGCACGACGAAGAAGGAAAAGTCGTTCGAGCGAGTCCCTTACACTTTGCCACTCGCGATCAACCCGGAAAACGACCTGGTTGAATTGTCAAAAATCCTCCACCTCGCGTCGCCACCCCAACGCATCGAGGGCTTCGACATCTCGAACATCAGCGGCACGTTCGCCGTGGCGTCGCTGGTGAGTTTCAAGCACGGCCGGCCCGACCGGGCGAATTATCGCCGGTTCAAAATCAAGACCGTCGCCGGCCAGGATGACTTCGCGAGCATGGCGGAAGTCGTGCGGCGGCGCTACACGCGGCTGCTGAATGAGTCCAGAGTCCAGAGTCCAGAGTCCAGAGTCCAAGCGCGCGACGAAGGCGGCGAAGCGATCCCGCAGGAGTTGCAGAAGCTGGTGGATGAGACCAGCGTGCGAGTGAGGCGGGGGCGAAGTCGGACTCACCCACTCACCCACTCACCCACTCACCCACTTACGCCCGTGAGTGGGAAAGTGGGTGAGTGGGTGGGTGGGAAAAGTAACTTGCCCGACCTCATCCTCATAGACGGCGGCAAAGGCCAACTCAACGCCGCGTGTGCGGAACTCGCCAAGCTCGGTTTGGGTCACCTCACCGTCATTGGATTGGCGAAAGAGTTCGAGGAAATCTACCGACCCGGCGAGAGCACGCCGCTGCGCCTCGGCCTCGATCATCCCGCCGTGAAATTGCTCCAGCGCGTGCGGGACGAATCTCATCGCGTCGCCAACTCCTACAACGCCCAGCTTCGCATCAAGAAAATTTCCGAGAGCATTCTCGATGACTTCCCCGGCATCGGCGACCAGCGCAAGGCCGCTCTGCTGAAAAAATTCGGCTCCGTGCAACGGCTGCGCGCGGCGACCGTCGAGCAGCTTGCGGAAGTGTCCGGTTTCGGCGGCAAGGCGGCGGCGGCGGCATTGAAGGCGTTTCTCACCGCTCGCTCGGTGATCTGAGCCCGAAGAAATTCGTGTTCATTCGTGTTCATTCGTGGTTTCCTCCTCGCGCATGAACATCCAAGTCGCCGTCCTTTGCGACGCCGCCACCGACGACAACGGGAAACTGAATCTCCTCGGCGCGTTCGACACGATCTATGCGCGCGAACTCCCCGCCATCCATCCGCAATGCGCCGTGGCGTTGCGCGTGACCTTTCTCGCCGGCGACGAAGGCAAGCGCCAGATGAAACTCAGCTTCGTGGATGCCGATGGCCACGCCATCATGCCGCCGATTGACATCCCGGTCGAAGTCGCGCTGCCCGACGACATGCACTTCGGCACGCGCAATTTCATCATCAACATCCAGCAGCTCAAGTTCGACGAACCCGGCCTCTACTCCGTGGACGTTTCGCTCGACGGCCAGCAACAAGCCTCGATGCCGCTGCTGGTCAAACACGTTCCGCCGCCCGCTCCGCCACCGTCCGAAGCCGCATGACCGATACGCTGCTGCTTGCGTTGCTGATCTTCGTTGCCGCGCTGCTGTATTCCTCCGTCGGCCACGCGGGCGCGTCCGGCTATCTCGCGGCGATGGCGCTCTTCAACCTCGCGCCCGACGTGATGAAACCCACCGCGCTCGTGCTGAACCTCGTCGTCGCGACGGTGGGCACGATCCGTTTCGCGCGCGCGGGACATTTTGCGTGGAATATTTTCTGGCCATTCGCCGTCACGTCCATTCCCTGCGCCTTTCTCGGCGGCTGGCTCAAGTTGCCGATGACAACCTACAAAATTATTCTCGGCGGGGTATTGATCTTCGCCGCGGCGCGCATGGCGTTCAAAGTGGCCGACCACGCCGCCGGACCAAAACCCCTGCCGCTGGTGCCGGCGTTGTTTTCCGGTGCGGCGCTCGGATTGCTCTCCGGCCTGACCGGCGTTGGCGGCGGAATTTTTCTGAGTCCGCTGCTGCTGTTGTTGCGATGGGCGGACGTGCGCAAGACCGCGGGCGTTTCCGTGGCGTTCATTCTCGTCAACTCCGCGTCCGGTTTGCTCGGTCACCTCGCAAGCGTCCGCAACGTGCCCCACGAAATCATCTGGTGGGCGCCCGCCGCGCTCATCGGCGGACTCCTCGGCTCCGAACTCGGCAGCCGCCGCCTCGCGCCGATGACCATGCGCCGCCTGCTCGCCGTGGTGCTCGTGGTCGCGGGAGTGAAAATGCTGGCCTCGGGGTAAACTGAAATGAACCGCTTATCCTCGCTCATCAGCGCTGATGAGCGGAGATCAGCGGTTAAAGTCCCTTCATCACCTGCGCCGCCGCGCTCACCGTCTTGGCAATGTCCGCCTCGCTGTGAGCCGTGGACATGAAACCAGCCTCGAATTGCGACGGCGCGAGATAAACGCCCGCGTCCAACATGCCGTGGAAGAATTTCTTGAACCGTTCGCGGTCGGCTTTCATCGCGTCGGCAAGATTCCACACCGGCTCGCCGGTGAAGTAACCGCAGAACATCGAACCGCAGCGGTTGAACGTCACCGGCGCGCCCGCGGATTTCGCGGCGTCCTTCATCCCGGATTCGAGCAACGCGCCGAGTTGTTCGAGCAGGAGGTATTTGTTTTTTAGACCGCCCTCACCCTGACCCTCTCCCCCAGGAGAGGGAACAGCTTTCGCACGGTCGCCAGTTGTCGTGAGTGCATGAGCATGGCGTCCGGCTGAGGATGATTCTCCCTCTCCCTTTCGGAAAGGGAGAGGGCCGGGGTGAGGGTTCGCTCCACCTGCGTCCAACCCACAAAGTTCTTGCAGATTCGCAATCCCCGCCGCCATCGCCAGCGGATTGCCGCTGAGCGTTCCCGCCTGATACACCGGGCCAAGCGGCGCGAGATAATCCATGATGTCCGCCCGCCCGCCGAAAGCGCCCACCGGCAGACCGCCGCCGATGATTTTTCCCAGGCACGTCAAATCCGGCGTGATGCCAAAGCGCTCCTGCGCGCCGCCGGGCGCGAGACGGAAACCAGTCATCACTTCGTCGAAGATGAGCAGCGCGCCGTTGGCTTTGGTGATCTCGCGCAGGAATTCCAGCCAGCCCGGTTTGGGGACGAACAATCCCGCGTTACCCGCCACCGGCTCGACGATGATGCACGCGATCTCGTTTTTGTTCGCCGCGAACGCGGCTTTGAGCGGCTCGGCCTCGTTGTAAGGCAAGACGAGGGTGAGTTTCGCAAAATCCGCCGGCACACCCAGACTGTCCGGATGACCGAATGTGAGCGCGCCGCTGCCGGCTTTGACGAGCAACGAATCGCCGTGGCCGTGATAGCAGCCGTCGAACTTGATGATCTTGTCGCGCTTCGTGAACCCGCGCGCGAGGCGGATGGCGCTCATGCAGGCTTCCGTGCCGGAGTTGGTCATGCGCACCTTCTGCACGCTGGGCACAAGCGAGCAGATGAGTTTTGCCATCGTGACCTCGCCCGGATTCGGAATGCCAAAACTCGTGCCGTGATCGGCGGCGGCCTTGATGGCGGAAATGATTTTGGGATGCGCGTGCCCGAGAATCGCCGGCCCCCACGTGCCGACGTAATCAATGTATTCGTTCCCATCCACGTCCCACACGCGGCAGCCGCTGGCGCGATTGACGAAGAACGGTTTGCCGCCCACGGCGCGAAACGCGCGCACGGGAGAATTGACGCCACCCGGAATGTACTTGAGCGCCTCGGCGAACAGCGCTTCGGATTTGGCCCGCGAAATCATGGGCGCAGGATAATGGCCCGCGTGGAATCGTTAAACCGTTAAATCGCGCTCCGTAAGTCCTACGGTGCTTTCTACGCCTTCGGCCCGTCCAATTTCCGAATCTCACGGTGCGTGGACTTCAGCTTCTTATGAACTTCCTTGATGTCCTCGGCGGGCGGCAACTCCTCCGGGCGTTTGCCGCTGATCTTGACCATCGTGCGACGAACTTCACGTCCCACGTCCTCGGCGGTACGTTCCAAAGGTTTTTGTCCGCGGATTTTCGCCGCGCGGATTTTTTCCTCGGTTTGCGTCACGCGAAACAAATTCGCCGCCAGTTCGGTCTTGCCCATGAAGTCCAGTGGTGTGCGCCCCTGTGGCACGCCTTTACGCCGACGGACCTGCCACAAATCCATGTTGTAAAGACCGCGATAGCCCGCGTTTTGAAACAAACCATACTCCGTCACACCCGCCGCCTTGGCCGTGCCGGACAACGTGCGTTCGTGCTCGGAGATTTCCCCGCGAATCGCCACGCGCTCCACGCCATCCGCCTGTTCGAGATACAACCGGCACGCCTCCGCCCACTTCACAAAATAAGCCTGAGCCTGCGCCACTTGTTGCTTCTTGGGATCGCCGTTCATCGCTGCCAGGTAACACGCGAAACGAGAAAGGCGGTAGTCCACAATCGTTTTGCCATCCGCCTCGCGTTGCTCCTGAACGATGTTGTCGAACACCGGAATGTTCAAGCTGGTCAGCGCGATCATCGCCCGCTCGACGGCCTTGCGGAAACTGTTCAAGCTTTCGTAGCCCAGCGTGACGGCCAGTTCGGACGCCCACCAGAAACGGAAACCATTCGTCTTGGAAAGCGCCTCAAATCCGGGTTTGTCCGGCTGCAAATGGAATGGGTTCTCGGTTGAAGCTTCGCCGCTCACGATTCGAGACTAACACCCTCTCCTGACCGTGCAACCCCAAATCCCGTTTTTGAAAGTTCCACTGCGCCGAAGTTAAACGCAGGCGGGATGCCCGCTGATTGAACTCGTCGCGCCGAAACCGGATGCAGGCGGAAGGGCTGAACGCCCGAAAGATGATAGCCCGGGGCAACGCCCCGGGTTAATCGGCAAAAAGATTCCAAGCCCTGTAAGGGCGACACAATCAGAAGCTCATTTCAACATCCGCCGCTGGCAATCGCTCTGACTTGAACGCGTAAATGTGCGTGAACTTCCATGCGTCTCGCATCTCGACATTCGCGAATCCCAGCTTCTTCAGTTCCGTCACAAACGCATCACGATTTCCAAACCGCGAGGTCGCCTCGAAGACATGCAACTGTCCGTCAAGCTTGAGTACCCGCCACGCCTCGCGCAGGTAATCCGTGAAGTTCGCGCCCATGAGCGAGAGCGAGAACAACGCCACGTCGAGCGTCGCATCCTCCAGCGGTGTCTTCGTCATGTCGCACGCGGTCACTTCATCGTTCGCCGCCACGTAATCAAAGCTGTGAACCGTGTGAGCATCCGCCAGCGCTTCCGCGACTTTCGCTTCGCCGCATCCGAAGTCGCCGATAACGTAATCGCTTCGCTGCTTCGCCCAGCGGATGAATTCCTCAAACGGCACGACCGACCAATCCTTCCGCGCCTCGCGATACAGCGTGTGATACTGCGCCCACTCTTCGGGATTCTGTTGCAGCCGCGTTTGTGTCGTCGCGCTACGGCTACGATTCCATAGCCCGTTCATAGCCGAGAAGTCGCCATACTCCCGGGCGCGCCGCTCGACTTCGCCGCCGTCGTCTTGCGGCAACGGCACAACAATTCGCGGTCGCTCAATCACTTCGACTCGCCCCGTCGTCAGCCGATCCAACCAGCCCATCACGTCCTGATACGCCTGTGCCGACGTGCGCAAGTGACCCTCCGGCACGACGCCGTCCACCGCCGCGTCCGCGATGGACTTCTTGAAATGCAGCCGCCGCATCTTCGATCCGCACCACGACCAACGCTGGCCGTTCACGTCCGCGTAAGTGATCGGCACGATCACCGTGACCTTGTCCGCGTGCTGGCCCTGCCGGTAGATGCGCCCCTTGAGTTGCTCGAACTCCGCGTTCGTCCACGGCAGCACATTGATGACAAGCCGCTGGCAAACTTCCTGAAGTCCGTCCACGCCCGTCGCGATGGCGCTCGAACCAATCAACACATCCACGTCGCCATGCAGAAATCCTTCCAGCCCGCTCTTGTCATCGCCCGTGAAAAAGCCGACGCGCCAGCCGTCTGCGACCAAAGCCTGGTAGAGCGCCGAATCAATGTCCTGAATGTAGTGCGTGTAGAGCAGCGTCTTCGGGCGAATGTTCTGCCGGATGATCGGCAGCCGGACGCGCGTGAGAATCTGCTCCAACTCCAGCGGCGTGCCGCTTCGTCCGAGCGCCTTGATCTCCTCCAAGTGTTCGCCACAATCCACTTCCGGCGTCTGCACGTCGCACACGATCTGGTAATCCGGCAGCCACCGCGTGCCCAGCGTCACCAACCGCTGATGCAGCATCATGCAATGCGCCACCGTCGGGCGCGTGTTCAGGTCGTCGTGCGCCAGACCCGACACCATCTCCACCAGACTCTTGCCCTCCTGCAAATTGTTGATCACCGGCGTCGCCGACATCCCCAGCACGCACAACTGCGGATTCTTCGCGGCGGCCAGGCTGATCAACGCCGTCACCAGCTTCTTGCGCTTGGAAAGATTCTCCACCGTCCGTTGCTTGGTGAAATGAATCTCATCCACCACCACGAAATCCGCCGCCTCGTGCTTCGCGAACTTCCGCACCTTCTTCTCCGAATCTTCCTGCTGAAACGCCTCGTAATTCACGACAACGTAACGATGCGCCGCCCCCGCTTTGCCGAAACCCGTCTCATCGCCTGCAATCGCCGCCCAATCCGGCGCGAACGTCTTCGTCGCTACCAGACTGTCTGGAAACGCGTTCAAAATCGCCGACTTCCAACCCTCAACCACGCTGTTCGGACAACAAATCACCGTGAGCTTCGCGCCGACCACGCGACTTGCCAGCACCGCCGAAAGTGTCTTGCCCGCGCCCGTGCCCGACCAGTTTCCCTCGCGCCGCTTCTGCTGAATCCGCGACGCCACCAATCGCTGCATGAGATTCGGCAGCGCCGGCTTGCCCTCAACCTTGAACTCATAACCCGCCGGAATCTCCAGCGACTTCACGCGCTCATACTCCGCGAGGAATTCCGTCCGCACCCGCTCCGCGTAAGCATCGCCCTTGAAATCTCGCGCCTGCGCCACGGCGACGGTCTCATCGCGGAAAGCGTGCTTCCAAATTTTCGCCAACGCCGAAGCCACCAGGAAATCAATCGCCTCCTGATCGGCGGAGACGACCACCGGCGACTGCAACGACTTGAGCACGTCCGCCGTGTCCGCCGTGGGAAGCTCCACGCTTTCTTCCTGCGCTTCGCCGACGACGCCCAACTCATTTTCTTTCGTCGTCTCCGGCTTCGTCTCGCTCAATGCTTCGAGCGTGAGCGTTGAATCCGCGAGGAACGAATCCACCAGCGACTTCTGTCCTTCGCAAAACTTCTCGATCTCCTCGAAGGGAAATCGCCCCGTCGCCAACGCATCGAGAAACGCCTGGCTCTTGCGGTCGCCACTGAGCAAACCGTTTTGTTGAAACAGAACGTAAAGTTCGGCAGGAGTGAACGAGCAGAGATGCGCTTTGAGTGAGTCCACGAAGCTCCGGATGCCAGCGACAGTCCAGCCGACTCGGCAAATCGGGCAACCGCTTTTGAGGATCACGCGATTCTTGATTTTTGCTTCCCAAACGTGACTCGCGTCTTTGTCACACTGCCACCACGCCTTGAGGTCAGAACCGGGAGTTACGTTGTCAGGGGTGCGCTTACCGTTCTTTGTCTTGTGCCATTGGGCCGCAAGAACTGGAAAACGGGATGCCAGCGAGTTGACATCACCCTCAAAACCTCGCGCACAAAACGGACAGCCTGATCCAATACGCCGAGTTCTATGCAACACTTTTGTCCGCCATTCGTGCTTTGGGTTTGTGGGACACCGCCACCACGCAACCTTGGCGCTGCCCACGGTGACTGTCTCAGGCGTCAAATTCTCGTTCTTCGTTGGATGCCACTGCGCGGCAAGTTCGGGGCGGACTGCTGCAAGCGAGTTCGACAGGTCAACTCTTTGGCCTGCACAAAAGGGACACCCATTGCCCCGGCATCGGTCGCCAACGGCAGCTTCCCATTCATGCGACGGATTTCGGGAACAGCGCCACCAGACTTTCGTCGTGCTTCCGGCGCTCACGTCTTTCGGAAGAAGTCGGTCGTTTTTCGTCGGATGCCACTCGGACGCTAAACTCGCTGAGAACACGTCGAGAGTCGTCCGCTTCGGCACGAGCATTTGCTTGCACTTCGGGCAGCCCTTGTCTCCCCTGATTCGACTTCGCGCCTGCGTCTGCCAAACGTGGCTCGAATCTTTGGCGCACTGCCACCACACTTTCTCGCGGCTCTCGGCGATCATCGTGCGTGCGTCAAGGTGTGCGTTGAGCGTCGGATGCCACTCCTTCATGAGATTCGAGAATCTGACTGCGAACGAAGTCCCTTCACTGCGCTTGCGACCAGAACAAAATGGGCAGCCAGTCCCTTCTGTGGTTCTTTTGCTAAGGCTGGTTCGCCATTCATGGGCTTGGTTCTTACGGCACAACCACCATATCTTCGCTCGACTGCCCGGCCCGAGTGCTTGGGGATTGAGTGAGCCATTCTTCGCGGGATGCCACTCCAACAAAAGTTCAGGGTGAAGTTTTGCAACCGACCTTTCCGGAGGAATGAACCTGCCTGAGCAATAAGGACAGCCGTAACCGCTCACCGCCCGATTGCGAACGCGGGCTTCCCATTCATGCCCTTTGTCACATCGCCACCAGAATTTCTTGCTGTAGTTCGCCCAGACATCGTCCGGCGAGACGTTGCCGTTTTTGGTGGGATGCCACTGAGCCGCGAGCAGCGGATGAGATTTGGAGAGCGGCACAAACGCCTGCTTCGCCCGCGCCGATTGCCCAGTCTGGCTCATGGCCGGAATCCTATCGCCGCCGCCCGCGCGCTGCCAACCAAACTTGTCGCACCCTTTTCAGGGCGCAGAATCTTTTTGGCCGAAGACCTGGGGCTGCGTCCGCTCTCGCGTCCTGACCCCGGGCTATTCACATCCCGGGCTTTCAGCCCGTTGGAATCAGTTGCGCCGCAAAAAAGTTTCCGGCAACGAACCGCGTTCCGTCCGCACCACGGCGCCGGTGCTGACGTTGTGGCGGAGAAACCAGCCTTGCGGCGTTTCCAGCGCGAACCGGATCTTTTCCGACGCCGAGACCACCGAGTTCGTGTCGTGCGGTTGCAGGTCGCGGATTTCAAGGATGACGCCGTCGGTGTCAATGTAAGCGATGGAGAGCGGGACGTAACAGTTCTTCATCCAGTAGGCGGCCTGGCGCGGTGCGGGATGAACGAAGATCATCGCGGTGTTCTCGGGCATGTTGGTGCGCCACATCATGCCGGTCATCTGTTGCTCTCGGTTGAGCGCCAGCTCGGTCACCAATTCCTCCGCGCCGACCCAGACCTTCAGCGTTTGGAGTTTCGGCTGCGCCTTTTTTGGGAGCAGGTCGTCGAGGGAGGGTTGTGCGCTCACGTTGTTGTTCGTTGGGCCGGTGTTGCGCAGGCTGTTGGCCGGGTTGGTTTTGTTGCAACCGTTGCAACCCGTGAACGCCACGAGCGCGAGCAGCACGCCGCCAGTTTTCACCGAAAGTTTCATGCGCTGGAATTGTGCGAAATCAAAACTTCACAAACCACTTCTTTCGATACATGACCCACGCGACGAGATAGAGCAGGAACACATAAACAATCGCCCAGAGCAGCGAGGCGTTGATGGGGCTGGCGAGCGGCGCGAAGAATTTTTGAAACAGCCACGCCTGCAAATTGAGCGAAGTGTCCGGGCCGGTCGGCACTTTGGCCGTGAGCATGATCCGGCCAATCACGCCGGACAGCACGAAGACGGTGATGGCGTTCATGCCGTAAACGGCGAACGGTTTGACCAGCGTGCGACAGACCTTCACATCCACGAACCAGTAGTAAACGCCGAAACAAACCATCGCCAGCCCGGCCATGAACACCGCGTAGGAACTGGTCCAAAGCGCCTTGTTGATCGGCAGAGCGAGGTCCATCAGGAGGCCCAGCCACATCAACAACGCGCCGCTGACCATGAGCCACGCCGTTTTTTCCGCGTCGCTGCGGCGCGCGCGGAGCAAGTGGCCGGTGAGGATGCCGAAGAGGCAGGTGGCGATCGCCGGCAGCGTGCTGATCGTGCCTTCCGGATCCCAGGTTTTCCCGGCTTTGAAAACGTGGATGCCGATTGTGGGGCCGTTGAGCACGAGGTTGTCCACGTAGGCGGAAAAGTTGTCTCCCTTTTCCAGCACGCCGGAAATCCAGCGCGTTTCACCGTGGCCGTTCACGGGGAACGGCGCGAACGCCATCAACAGCCAGTAGCCGACGAGGATTCCCGCGGTCCAAAAAATCTGCCCGCGAATGTTCGCGCGCAGAAAAATCAGCGTGGCGATGAGATAACAAATCGCGATGCGTTGCAACACACCTGGGACGCGGACGTTGGTGAGGTATTGATGCAGCCATTCGCCGAACCCGAACTTTGCCATCGAACCATCAATGAAAAACGTGAACGAGTTCAGAAAAAAACCGAGCGCAAAGATGATGGCGGCGCGCCGCAACGCGTGGCGGAACAGTTCCGCGCGGCTTTGCCCCGCCTCCAGCCGGCGCGAGGTGGACAACGGAATCGCCACGCCCACGATCCAAATGAAAAACGGAAAGATGGTGTCGGTGAACGTCCAACCATGCCAGGGAGCATGTTCCAGTGGCGCGTAGATGTGCGACCACGTGCCGGGATTGTTGACGAGCATCATCGCGGCGATGGTCACACCGCGAAACACGTCGAGGGACATGAGGCGGTTCGCGGCGGCGGGGGGTGAGGCGGTGGCGCTCATGCTCCGGCGCGAGAGTAAGCAACCGCCTCGGTGGAAAGGAACTGTTTTTTCGGCGCGGGCGCGTCGTTTGGAGTTCCGTCCCGCAAAGAAGCGGGACGGAACTCCAAACACTGTTGCGCCGGCGAAGGCGCGCCGTTACTGTCGGCGTGGTGGCGCCCGTAGCTCAGTTGGATAGAGCATCTGCCTTCTAAGCAGGCGGTCGTGCGTTCGAATCGCGCCGGGCGCGCCACTTCTGATTTACGATTTTGGATTTTTGACACCGAAAGTTTTCGCGTGCTCGCGCCCGGCGCGGAGTTTACGATTGCCTCCGCGTGCTCACCCTTGAACAACTTTCCGGATTGCTGGAAAACAATCGCGCCGCGGCCTCGGCGCGGGTGAAGGAATTCTCCATCGGCGGCAGACCCTTCCCCTTCAACGCGCGGCCCGCGATCATGGGCGTCATCAACCTCTCGCCCGATTCGTGGTATCGCGAGAGTGTCTGCCTCACGACGGAATCAGCGATTGAACGCGGAAAAGTTTTGCGGGCGCAGGGTGCGGACATCGTGGACGTGGGCGCGGAATCCACGCTCGCGCACGCCGCGCGCGTGGATGACGCGGGCCAAAGCAGCAAGCTGCTGCCGGCGATCAAGTCGTTGCGCGAAGCCGGCGTGCTGGTGTCGGTGGAAACCTATCAACCGTCCGTGACCCGCGCGTGTCTGGAAGCCGGCGCAAACATTTTGAATCTCACCGGCGTGGATCGCAGCGACGAATTATTCCGCCTGGTAGCGGCGCACGATGCCGCGGTGATCATCTGCTACGTTCAGGGGAAAAACGTCCGCGAGGTGGCGGACTTTGATCTCAGCGCCGATCCGATTGAATTGATGCGGGAATATTTTTCGCGCCAGATCGAGATCGCGCAGCGCGACGGCGTGGAGAAAATCATCCTCGATCCCGGTCTTGGTTTCTACTACCGCGACTTGCAAGACAGCGCGGTGCGCGTGCGGCATCAGATAAACATCTTCTTGAACACGTTCCGGCTGCGGACGCTCGGCTTTCCCATCTGCCACGCGTTGCCGCACGCGTTCGAGTATTTCGGCGAGGAAGTGCGTTGCGCCGAACCGTTCTTCGCCGTGCTCGCCGCGCTGGGCAAAACGGATTTGTTCCGTACGCACGAAGTCCCGCGCATCAAGGCGGTGCTGGAGACGATGAAAGTATTTTGAAGCCGTTGAGGTTTCAGCGGCGCTCTGCCGGGTCGCCGCTACGATGCACGAGAAACACGCCCTCTTCCCCGGACTTCGTGATCCATTGTTCGCGGACTTCCAATCCGTGGCCCGCCAACGCTGTGCGCACCCGCTCCGGCGTGTAGCGATACGAAAAGAAAAGTTGGATGGCTTCGCCGCCGTTGAACTCAAAGGACTCGCCGTCCAGTTCGATCCGGCGCGCGCGCGCGAAGTGGAATCGCGCGACGATGCGTTTCAAATCGCCATTGTCCTCAACCGAAAAACGCACTTCGCCGTCGCCACGCTCGACGCCGAGGTCGAGCAGAAAGGTTATCAGCCAGTCATGCGTGAGCAGGTTGTCATATTGCGGCAGCACGCGCTGCACGCCGGCGGAATAATCCGGTCCCGGCGCAAGGTTGGCGCTGAAGAAGAGCCAGTCGTCAGAGCGGACGAGCGAAGCGAGCTTCGGCAGGATGTCCGCCGGCTCGAAATTCGGAATCATGCCGAAGAACGTGATGAGGCGGGCAACGGGCGGCGATTGAAGCGCGGCGAAAAATTCGGCCAGATCGTTGGCCGTCGCGAGGTCGCAGACCAGCGGGAAGCAATTTTTCTCCGTGACCACCGGCTGCGCCGCGTCCCGCGCCACCTGCACCATCGCCGCGCTCACATCGCACGGCGAGTACGTGACCCGTTTGCCGCGGCGACTTAGTGCTCCCAGCAAGCGCGCGTCCTTCTGGCCGCCGCCGCAGCCAAGGCCGATCAAGTGAATGGGGTTCGCGGAAATCCGTTCGCTCGCGGCGGCGAAGGCCCGTTCATACGTCGTTGAACAATCCCAGTCATTGCGCGAAGGCGAATGAGCTTGATGCAGCGCGAGCCATTTCTGCGTTTGCTTCGCGCTGTCGTAATGGAATTTGTGGTTCACCCGCCGCGTGCGCAGCGATTCGAGCAGGTCGCGCCGTATCGCGTCCGGGAACTGGCTTGGATGAATTGCGACGTTGGCGGCGGAAGACATGTGTTCGTTGTCGCCGATTCGCGGAAGCGAAACAAGTTTTGCGTGCGGCCCCAGCGGGGGGATGGTCGGTGGGACGGTGGCAGGCGGAGCCGCCCGCCCCACGCGCGGTCACTCAAAAATCTTCTCGCCTTCCCGCGGTCACTTCTCCAGTAATACCGCGTCCGCAAACCATGAAACTGCATCCGCTCGACCTCATCATCATCGTGGTTTACATGCTCGGCACGCTCGGCGTGGGATGGTGGTTCAGCCGCAAGCAGCGCAACATCCGCGATTATTTTCTCTCGGACAACAACGCCCCGTGGTGGGCGCTGATGGGTTCGATCGTCGCCACGGAAACCTCCACGGTGACGTTCATCAGCGTGCCGGCGTTCGCGTTTGCGGCCAACGCGGGGGGCGTGGGCGGCAACTTCACCTTCCTGCAACTCGTCATCGGTTACATGATCGGGCGACTCGTCATCGTGGCCCTGTTCATTCCGCTCTACTTCAAAGGCGAGCTGTTCACGGTGTATCAGATTCTCGACCAGCGCTTCGGCGGGCGTGTGAAACGCACGGCGGCTTCGCTCTTTCTCATCACGCGCTCGATTGCGGACGGCATCCGGCTTTTTCTCACGGCCCTCGTGCTCGTGGCGCTCACCGGTTGGGCGGACCCGGTTTCCATTCTCATCATCGGCGTGGTCACGATTGTTTACACGTATCTCGGCGGCATGGCGGCGGTGATCTGGACCGACGCGATCCAACTCGTCGTCTATCTCGTCGGCGCGATTGTGGCGGCGTTGGTGTTGCTCGGAAAAATTCCCGGTGGCTGGAATGAAGTTGTGGCCGTCGGCGGTGAACTGCACAAGTTCGACGTGTTCGACTTCACCTTCGACCTCAGCCGCAGCTACACGTTCTGGTCGGGCGTCATCGGCGGCGCGTTTCTCACCACGGCCACGCATGGCACGGATCAGTTGATGGTGCAACGCTACCTTTGCGCAAAAACTCCGAAGCAAGCGACGCTCGCGCTGTTGACGAGCGGCGCGGTGATCTTCGCGCAGTTCGTGCTGTTCCTGATCATTGGAACGATGTTGTTCGTGTTCTACCAGAAAGCCGCAATCCTGCCACCGGATGTCGCAGCGAAAGCGGACCGCGTGTTCCCGCATTTCATCGTCACACAACTGCCCATCGGCCTCATCGGTCTCGTCGTTGCTGCGATTTTCGCCGCCGCCATGAGCACGCTTTCCAGTTCGTTGAACTCGCTTTCCGCGACGGCGGTCACGGATTTTTACCGTCCGCTGTTCGCGCCCAACAAGTCCGACATGCACTATCTCAACGCCTCGCGCCTGTTCACCGCGCTCTGGGGCGTAGTGCAAATCATCGTGGCCATGATCGCCATCGCGATGAAAGGCCGCGGCGTGGACGCGGTGCTGGCGGTGGCCTCCTTCACCAACGGGCCGGTGCTAGGGTTGTTTCTGCTCAGCACTTTGACCCGCCGCGTCGGGCCGAAAGGCGCGCTGACGGGAGTCAGCGTGGGCGTCGCGGGCATGGCCTTCGTGTGGCTGCAACTTAAAATCTCCTGGCAATGGTATGTGCTGATCGGCTCGACGATCACGTTCGTGACAGGTTGGCTGGCGAGCCTCCTCAGCCGCGAAAACCCGCCGGCAAAAGCGGTTTGATTTCCCGCGCAAAATCTGTTTAGTTGCCGGCATGGCAACAGCAACTTTGACCCGGCCCGCTGCGCGGAAGCGGCTTTGGACGTTTGACGAGATGGTCGCCGAATTGCCGGAGTCCAATTTGCCGGTCGAACTTTGGGAGGGAGAAATCATCATGTCCCCGACACCAGTCCCCGATCATCAACGGATCGTATCCCGTCTGTACAAACTCATGGATGCTTTCGTCATGAGCCGGAAGCTGGGTGAAGTTTTCCTCAGCCCGCTCGACGTGGTGCTGACCCAGAAGCACGTCGTTCAGCCCGATGTGTTTTTCATTTCCAAGCCGCGCCTCCACCTGGTAACGAACCGTGTGCGTTGCGCACCGGACCTCGCGGTCGAAGTCTTGTCGCCGGGACGCCGGCGCCGGGACCGCGTGGACAAGAAGGAACTCTACGAAAAATTCGGCGTGCGCGAATACTGGATCGTGGACCCGGAAGCCTGCACGCTGGAAATCTTCGCATTGGAGAAAGGTGTTTACAAACTGCACGCCCTCGCCGAACAGGGCGAGCGGGCCGGCTCCAAACTCCTCGCCGGCTTCTCCGTGACCTGGTTGCAACTCGCGTTGTGACCGATCTTGGCCCACTCCTAGGCGGCCCCACCCCCTTCCTCGCCCTCGCGCCGATGCAGGACGTGACCGACGGCGCGTTCTGGAAACTCATGCATCGCTACGGCGGCGCGGATGTTTACTGGACGGAATACTTCCGCGTCCACGCCGTCTCGCGGCCGGAGAAATGGATTCTCGATTCCATCGAACAGAATTCCACCGACCGCCCCGTCGTCGCGCAGATGATCGGGAACGACATTCCTTCGCTTATTCGCACGGCGAACGAACTGCAACAACTTCCCGTCGCGGCGATCGATCTGAACCTCGGCTGCCCGGCGCCCATCGTTTACAAAAAATGCGCCGGCGGCGGGCTGCTGCGCG
This sequence comes from Pedosphaera sp., assembly GCA_009695195.1. Taxonomy (GTDB): domain Bacteria; phylum Verrucomicrobiota; class Verrucomicrobiia; order Limisphaerales; family JADLHS01; genus CAIKLQ01. The sequence continues at coordinate 5,494 of SIBJ01000010.1, read as the reverse complement.
AGCCGCAACGGATTGATTCCATCCTCGGCGCGCTGCGCGACGCGGTGAGCATCAAGTTCACGGTGAAGACACGCGTGGGTTTCGCCTCGCCCGCAGAGTTTGACACGCTGCTGCCCATCTTCACAAAACACTCGATTGATTTGCTGACGGTTCACGCGCGCACCGTGGCGCAGATGTATCGCCTGCCCGTCCACTACGATCTGATCCGCCAAGCTTCCGAAACCATGAAGTGCCCCGTGCTTGCGAACGGCCACGTTTATTCCGCCGATCAAGCGCTCGACCTGTTGGCGCAGACGAAAGCGCGCGGGTTGATGATTGGTCGCGGCGTGATCCGCAGCCCGTGGTTGTTCAACCAAATCCGCCAGCGCCAGCGCGGCGAACCGGTGACGTATCCGACGGGGCGTGACGTGCTCGTTTACATCACGGCGCTTTGGGAGTCGCAAGCCAGCTTCGATGCGCCGGAGAAGGTGCGGGTGGAGCGCATGAAAAAATTCATGAACTATCTCGGCGAGGGCGTGGGCACGAACGGCGAGTTCCTCCATCAAATCCGCCGCGCCGAAACGCAGGATAATTTTTTCCGCATCTGCCGCGAGTTTCTGGATCACGACCAGCCGATGCCGCTGGAGCCGCCCTCGCCTCAAAACTATCCGCTTGGATAGCTAGGCACGGACAAAAATCAGGACAAGCTTGTTGCTTCAAGTATGATTCAGTTCGTGAACCTGAAGCGCTCGATGAAACTCGCGGCCTTGCTGGCTGGCGGTCTGGTGTGCGCCGGGAGCGCCGGCGCGCAGAACACCACCGGCTGGACGTTGGTGTGGGCGGACGAGTTCGCGCAGGCGGACGGCAGTTCGCCCGATCCGGCCAAGTGGGCCTATGACATCGGCGCGGGCGGTTGGGGCAACAACGAACTCGAATACTACACTTCCCGCACGAACAACGTCCGCGTCGAAGGCGGCAAACTCGTGATCGAAGCCCGGCAGGAAAGTTATCTTGGCAGCAGTTACACTTCCGCCCGGCTGAAAACCAAAGGCAAGATTTCCTGGACGTATGGCCGCATCGAGGCGCGCATCCAGATTCCGCGCGGTCAGGGACTGTGGCCGGCGTTCTGGATGCTCGGCACGAACATTGATTCGGTCAGTTGGCCGAACTGCGGCGAGATTGACATCATGGAGAACATCGGGGCCGAGACGAATCTTGTTCACGGCACCATTCACGGGCCGGGTTACTCCGGCGGCGGCGGCATCGGCGGGCCTTACACTTTGGCGGGCGCAGCCTTCGCGGATGGCTTTCACGTCTTCGCCGTTGAGTGGGAGACGAATCGCCTTCGCTGGTTCGTGGACGGCCAGCAATATTTCAGCGCGACGCCCGCGAGTCTGCCGGGCGGCGCGACGTGGGTGTTCACGCAGCCGCAATTCCTGTTGCTCAACGTCGCCGTCGGCGGCAACTGGCCCGGCAATCCCAACGGCTCGACGACATTTCCGCAACGCATGACGGTGGACTACGTGCGCGTTTATGCGCCGATGAACCTGCCCGCGTGCGGCGGAAACGCGCTCACCAATCCCGGCTTCGAGTCGGGCGGCTTGGCGAGTTGGACGACCTACGGCGCGGGGTTCAACACGTTGCTCGAGAACAGCAACAATGTTCCGGTGCATGGCGGCAGCAACGGGTTCAAAGTCTTCGGCCAGTTCACCGGGAGCGACAATTACTCCGGCGTTTATCAGGACCTCCCGACATCGCCCGGGCAAAACTTCACGGCGGATGGCTGGGCGCTGACTCCGAGCGGGGACAAGATTGCGGGCGCGAACTTGGCGTGGATCGAAGTTTCCTTTCGCGACGCGTCGGCCAGCGTGCTGGCGCTCTATCGCACGGCACTGATCAGCACCAACACCACCGCCAGCGTGTGGCTGAATCTCGCCGTCACGAATCAACTCAATCCCGCGACGTCGGCGGTGATTGGTTCGGTGACAAATCTCGTCGCGCCCGCGAGCACGAGCTTCGTCCGCTATCAAGTGGTTTTCCGGCAACCTGCCACTGCCGCCGGCGCGGTGTTGTTTGACGATTTGAAACTGACGGCGACGGGCGCGACGGAATTCCCCGTGCCGGTTTCCGCCGCGCGGGTCGGCAACGGCTTGAACATCGGGTTCGTGACCTTTCTCGATTTGCCCTATCAAGTGCGCTGGAAAGCAAACCTCCTGGATCCAAACTGGCTGGCGCTGACCAACCTTACCGGCAACGGCGGCGTTCAAACGGTGACGGTGAACTTTCAATCCACTTCCCGCTTCTACCGGATTGCGAGGCTGTGCAACTGAGCGCAGCGCAGCGCGCCGGCTTGATGCCGATTGACAATTGCCGGCGCACGGGACACAAGCAGGGCTGAATCGTGCGTTAAACCGCATTGCTTGAGTTCGGTTCCGATCATGCCAGACAAACCCGTGACATCTTCCGCACCGCAGCCCGGACTTTTCCGCGGCGGGTTGCCAGTCGCTTTCGCAATCGGCGTTGGCCTGTTGCCGTCATTGGCCGAAGCGCAAGCGTCGGGCGAGGAATTGCGCACGGCGGCGGCGGTGCGCGGGTTGACGGTGGAACAAGCACAGCAGCGAACGCCCGTCCGGCTGCGCGGCATCGTCACGTTCTTCGACGAGTCGCTCTTCTCGCGATTTGTTCAGGATGAAACGGCGGGAATTTATCTGCGCGATTCCACCAACATGCCACCCCTCACACCCGGCCAGTTGGTCGAGGTGGAGGGAACGGCGAGTCCAGGTGAATACGCGCCCATCGTGGTGCCGAAACGCGTGCGCGTCGTGGGCGAAGCGCCGTTGCCGACGCCGAAGCCGGTGACATACGAGCAACTCGCCAGCGGCACGGAAGACAGCCAGTTTGTCGAGATCGCGGGAATCGTGCGGTCGGTTCAACCGCTCGAAGGCTCGCAATATCATTTGATCGAAATCGCCACGGGCGGCGGGCGGCTTTCGGTTTACGCCCGCCAGTTGCCGGTGAAACGGACGGAGGAATTGCTCGACAGCACCGTGCGCGTGCGCGGCGTTTGCGCGACGCAGTTCAATCATCAACGCCAGTTGTTCGCCATCCGGCTCATGGTGCCGCGAGCGGAGGATCTAGTGATCGAACAGCCGGCGCTCAAGGACCCGTTTGCGATTGCCGCGCGGCCCATCGGCAGCCTGCTGCAATTCGCGCCGCAGGAATCCTTCGGTCATCGCGTGAAGCTGGCGGGCACCGTGATTTATTACCAACCGGGCAAGGCGCTTTTCCTTCAGGATGGCGAACAGGGCGTGGAGGTGCAGACGAAGTTGAACGAGCCGTTGCAAGTGGGCGACCGCGTGGAAGCGCTGGGCTTTGTAAGCCAGGCGGAATACACGCCGGTGTTGCAGGACGCCATCTTTCGCAAGCTCGCCGCCGGCCCGCCGATTGAGCCGTCGCGCCTGACCCCGGACGAGGCGTTGCAGGGCAAGCACGACTGCCGCTTGATTCAGGTCGCGGCCAGATTGCTCGACCGCGCGCTGCATGGTTCCGAGAAGTATTTGATTCTGCAAGACGGGGATTTCACGTTCCAAGCCTACTTGAAACAGGCGGAGGGGCAGGACGCTTTCGCGACTTTGGAAAATAGCAGCCGCGTTTCCGTCACCGGCGTCTGTCAGATTGAACCCGGCGAATGGAGCGCCGGCGAGAACTGGCGGGCGAAATCTTTCCGGGTCCAATTGCGCTCCCCGAACGACGTGGTGGTGTTGCAAGCGCCGCCGTGGTGGACGTTGAAAAAGGTTTTGTGGATCGCGGGCGCGCTGGGATTTGTGGCGCTGGCCGCGTTCAGTTGGGTCGTGGTGCTGCGTCGTCAGGTGGCGGAGCGCACGCGGGAACTGGAGATTCAGATTCAGGAACGTCAGCGCGCCGAACGCCGGCGCGAGATCGAGCAGGAACGCGCGCGCGTCGCGCACGATTTGCACGATGACCTGGGCGCGGGACTGACGGAGGTGAACATGCTGAGTTCGCTCGCGAAAAGCCCGGCCACTTCCGCGGCGGAGAAGAGCCGTTATCTCGACGAGTTGACGGAAACCGCGGGGCGCATGGTGACTTCGCTGGATGAAATCGTCTGGGCGGTGAATCCGCGCAACGACACCATCGCGTCGCTCGCCAGTTATTTCGGGGCGTACGCGCAGCGGTTGCTGGACCTCGCCGCCGTGACCTGTGGATTGGACGTGGCGGAGGATTTGCCGGACCATCCGCTGGATCCCAAGTTTCGGCAGGAGCTTTTTCTCGCGTTCAAGGAGGCGCTCACCAACGTGGTGCGTCACGCGGGCGCCACGCAGGTGTGGTTGCGCATTTCCGTGCAGAGCGAACAACTCGTGGTGGTGGTCGCTGACAACGGTCGCGGTTTTAATTCGCGCGAGCCGAAGTCGGGCGCCGATGGCGTGCCGAACATGACGGAGCGGTTGAAGGCGCTGGGCGGTGAGTGCGAAATTTCCAGCGACGCTAAGAACGGAACCACCGTGCGCTTTCAAGCGCCGTTACCCGAACGATTGCTATGATCAAAGTCGGCATTGTCGAAGACAACAAGACCCTGCGCGAGGGTTTCGAGACTCTGCTCAACCGCACGCCCGGCTTTCAGTGTGTCTGCACCTGCGCCACGGTGGCGGAGGCGTTGCGCAAAATTCCCAAGGCGATGCCCGACGTGGTGTTGATGGATATTCAACTGCCCGACTCGACGGGCGTGGAATGTACCGCGAAGATCAATGAGCTTCTACCCGCAGTCCACATCGTCATCGTCACGGTGTACGAGGACTCCGAGCGCATCTTTCAGGCGTTGCGTGCCGGAGCTTGTGGCTACCTGCTCAAGCGCGCGCAGCCCGAAAAAATCATTGCCGCCATCCGGGAAGCGCAGGAGGGCGGCGTGCCGATGACGCCGGAGATCGCGCGCAAAGTCATCGGGCAGTTTCGCGGTCAGGTCACGGCGGCGGCGCAATTGGAAAATCTCTCCCACCGCGAGCGGGAGGTCCTGGAATTCGTCATGCACGGCCTGGGGAACAAGGCGATCGCGGATCGTCTGGGCGTGACGGTGGCGGCGGTGAAGTGGCATCTCCAGCACATCTACGAGAAGCTGCACGTTCATTCCCGGATCGAGGCGGCGCTGAAATTCCGCCAGGGGCAAGGTCCCGAAAACTAGCCGCTCGGCTAGCTAGGCGTTTTCGGGGTTCGGCGCTAATATCTCCTCGTAGCTCAAATCAAAAATGAAACCCCGAACAGAAGCTCGTATGAAAACAACAACTCCGATATTCAAATCCTGTCTCGCCGCCCTCGTGCTGATCGGCGCGGCGACCAGCACCAAAGCAGTTACCTATGGGAACCTCCGAAAACTACTTTTCTGGGGTTCAGTTGATGGTGTTTGTTCGGTTTGAGGTGTGGCTGGTTTCATGGTGACTCCTTTTGTCGGTGTTTCTTTGACGGTTATTTGTTCGCGGTTGATTGGTTTTCGTTCGTTTTTGGT